>SLJL01000124.1 GCA_007135105.1 Candidatus Izemoplasma sp. | reverse complement strand
CGTTCGGATGCGATGTTGTGAACCGAATGCGTGGCATGTCGATGTGACCGAGTTCGTCGATCAGCCGGGAAAACGTATAATCCTTGTCTTTGAAGTCGCGACCGTAAGCGTTGACGTTTTGCCCGAGCAGGGTGACTTCTTTATACCCTTGTTCGACGAGATCCTCGATTTCGGCGATGATGGCCTCGGGATTACGTGAACGTTCCTTGCCGCGTGTATATGGGACGACGCAGTATGTGCAGAATTCATCACACCCATACATGATGTTTACCCAGGCTTTGGTATCGTGTTCGCGTTTTTTCGGTAGATTCTCGACGATATTGCCTTCATCGCTGTAAACCTCTACCACTCTTTCTTTTCCAAGTAGAGCGGTTTCGATATACTCGGGAAGTTTGTGGATGTTGTGGGTGCCGAAGATGAGATCGACATAAGGATATTTCTTCAGTAGACGGTTGGTGATGTTTTCTTCCTGAGGCATACACCCCGCTACCCCGAGAATCAAATCCGGATTTGTCTTTTTGTACTGCTTTAGACGTCCGAGTTCCCCAAAAACACGGTTTTCCGCGTTTTCACGGATGGCGCATGTGTTCAACAGGATGAAATCGGCGTGATCTTCACGATGGGTCTCCTTGAATCCTAGAGCCTCAAGGATTCCCTTTATCGTTTCGCTGTCAGCTTCATTGCCTTGACAGCCATAAGTTTGAATCAGGTAATGTTTCCCCAGACCGATATCCTTTATATTTGTATGCGAACCAAAGTCGATGGTATCGACGTTTTTCTTGAGTCTTTTGCGTGCCGCCTTTGTGGAGGGTTTGTTGAAGTAGCGGCCGTAATCCTTTTCCATCGTATCACCTTTAATCACTATATTGGACGGGGGTAATCGTTTTTTTCTCAAGGTCCAGCAAGACCCCGTTTAGTTGCTGGCTTTTTGAAAGATCTGGTTTCAAGCGGATGGGCATGCCAGTGGTGAACTTCTGTAAAACAAGGTCCTTATCCGCTCCGAGGATACCATATTTGGCACCGCACATACCCACATCGGTAATGTAAAGACTGCCTTTGGGCAAAGTCATCGCATCGTTGGTCGCCACATGGGTATGGGTACCGATAATCGCATCGACACGACCATCAAGATAATGACCAAGCGCCAACTTTTCGCTGGTGGTTTCGGCATGGACATCTACTATGACGTGATCACTGTCGATTGAGGCGAGGAGGGCATCCAGGCCTTCAAACGGGTTGTTGAGCGGATCGTGCATGAAAATGCGACCCATGACTTGAATAACGGTGACAATCGTGCCGTTATAATTGACATCAAGTCTGGTTTTTCCAGGAGTACTCTTCGGGTAGTTCAACGGCCTGACGATATTGGCTTCATCAATGTAGTCCAGAATGTCCTTCTTGGAGAAGGCATGATTTCCGAGTGTCACCCCGTGAACCCCGAGCGCCATCAGGCGTTTATAGTCTTTCTGTCTTAAACCGAGGCCATCAGAGACGTTCTCACCGTTGACGATAAGCAGGTTATGAGGAAAATCCTCCTTGAGTTTCGGCAAATACCGCTCGACGGTTTTCAAACCGGTCTCACCGTAGATGTCCCCTAAAAATAATACGCGCATTCAATCACTTCTTTCCAATATAGAAAAATAGTCCGGACAAGCCAGAAGTTCCCGGTAATCCCAGAACTCTCCCCGTTCCACCATTGCCTTGATTCTGGAAAGATGTGCATATTCAACAGCCAGCACTTCTTTAGGGTTCAAGGCCAGATCCTCGATGGCGATCGCCTCGTCGGTATGATAGACATGGGTGATGGTGTTGTATTGATTGTGGGATGAGACGATTCTAGCTCGTTTTTTCAGTTTGTTTTTGGTCAGTTTGATACCGAGTTCCTCCTCGGTTTCACGGATGGCAGCATCCAATGGCGATTCCTCGACATTGGGAATGCCACTGGTGATCGCCCACTGATAGGGAATGGGATCGTTCTTTTTCGCACGTTTTTGAATGAGAAACTCACCACGTTCGTTTTCAATCCAGACGTGAATGACCAGAAAAAATTCGCCCCGATCGAGTTTCTCACCACGCACGGCGGTTTTGTTCAAGTATTGTCCGTTGGCGTCATAAATATCAAAGAATTCCATTGGCATCACCTTGCAAAAAGCCTTCCGGTCCGGAAGGCTTTGTCATTATTTTGCGACGTCTTGTGCCCGGGTTTCACGGATAACAGTGACCTTGATGGTGCCTGGATAGGACAGCTGTTCCTCAATTTCTTTTTTGATATCACGGGCTAATTTATGTGCTAGCGTATCATCGATCTGGTCCGGTTTTACAAGGACTCTGACCTCACGCCCCGCTTGAATGGCATAAGCTTGTTCCACACCCTCATGTTTACTTGATAGGGTTTCAAGTTGTTCGAGTCGCTTGATATAGTTGTCGAGAGATTCGCTTCTCGCACCAGGTCTTGCGGCACTTAAAGCATCAGAAGCGGCAACAAGAACAGCGATAATGGTTTCAGCCTCTACCTCACCGTGGTGGGAACGAATGGCATCGAGAACCGCTTTGGGTTCCCCATAACGCGAAGCGATGTTGTGTCCGATTTCCACATGGGATCCTTCGACCTCGTGGTCCACCGCTTTACCGATATCGTGCAGCAATGCGGCTCGACGGGTAAGTATTTCATCTTCACCGATTTCACTGGCCAGTTTGCCGGCGATAAAGGCGCATTCTACAGAGTGACGTAGTACGTTTTGGCCGTATGATGTTCTGAAATGCAAGCGACCGAGCAGTTTGACAAGATCGGGATGCACTTTGCCGATACCGACCTCGAAGACCGCTTCTTCGCCTTTGTCACGAATGAAACGATCCACATCCTCACGCATTTTTTCTACAACTTCTTCAATCCGTCCCGGATGGATCCGACCATCGCTGACAAGTGCTTCCAATGATCGTTTGGCGATTTCCCTTCTTATAGGGTCGAAGCCACTCAATACGACGGCTTCGGGTGTATCATCGATAATAAGGTCGACCCCTGTCAAAGCTTCCAGTGTACGAATGTTACGACCTTCACGGCCGATGATGCGGCCTTTCATATCGTCGTTGGGAAGGTTGACCACGCTGACGGTACGTTCACTCGTAACGTCCTGTGCGTATTTTTGCATTGCGAAGGCAAGTAGGTGTTGGCTTTTCTTGTCGACTTCCATCTTCGCTTTTTCTTCTTCGTCCTTGATGTATTGCGCAATTTCTTTTTCCATCTCTGATTCTACTCGTTTGAAAATGATGTCGCGTGCTTCTTCTGCTGTCGTTTGTGCGATTTCCTGTAAACGTTCGTTTTGTTCTTGAATCAAACTCTCAAGTTTGCTTTCTTTATCTTCCAAGGCGTTTTTACGTTGCTCTAGTGTTTCTTCTTTGCGATCGATATTTGATTCTCTACGATCCAGGTTGACGGCGCGGTTGTCTAAAACTTTTTCTCTTTGGAATATCTTGTTTTCTTGATTCGTGATTTCCAGTTTTCGTTCTTTTATTTCTTTATCAACTTCAACCCTAAGGTTGTGAACTTCTTGTTTCGTATCCAGAATCGCTTGTTTTTTCGTTTTTTCCGCTTGCCTTTCGGCGTCGTCAATAATCTTTTTCGCTTGGTTCTGAGCCTTGTCAAATCCTTTTTCTATCAGAATTGCCCGGGTGATGACACCAGCGGCAATCCCTACGATTAAAAGCAGCAAACCGGAGATGATTAATACTAGGGGATGATCCATATTAATTCCTCCGTTTCGTTTTATGAATATGTCGTTAAAATCTTTTGAATAAAATGCCTTTTGGCACTATAAAAACTTATGAGTAGAAACAAAGTTTACTTTTTCATTATACCTTAGCGATACTTGATAAGTCAAACAATATTCAATATTACCAAAAGCGAAAAAAACAAAAGAAAAGAACGGTTTTTACCGTTCTTCCCTTTTAGTTATCCGCATAGCGTTCTGTCAGGTTTTTAGCAACCGTTCCACTCATCGCCTCACCTAAACCATTCGACAGTTCAGCCAGTTTCTTGTCGTCGTCGAAATGCTTGACAGCCTCGACGATTGCTTTGGCTCTTATTTCAGGATTGCTGCTTTTGAAGATACCGGATCCGACAAAAACACCATCACAACCCAAACGCATCATCATTGCTGCATCGGCCGGTGTGGCGATGCCGCCCGCCGCAAAGTTCAAAACAGGTAGTTTACCTGCCTTTTTCACTTGCTTGACCAAAGATACTGGCACGTTTGTCGTCTTGGCGTAATCCTCAAGCATGTCGTCGCTCAAACGCATGACATATTTTATTTCATCGTTGATCAAACGCATGTGGTTGACAGCCTCGGAAACATCTCCCGTGCCAGCTTCACCTTTCGTACGGATCATCTTGGCGCCTTCATCAATACGTCGTAAAGCTTCTCCAAGGTTTTTCGCCCCACAGACAAAAGGCGATGTAAACTTCTGTTTATCAATATGATACCGGTTGTCCGCAGGTGTCAAGACTTCACTTTCGTCAATATAGTCGATGGCCATAGCTTGCAAAATACCGGCTTCTACGAAATGACCGATACGGACCTTTGCCATAACCGGAATTTTCACAGCTTTTTGTATCGCTTCGATTAGGGCAGGGTCCGACATGCGTGCCACCCCTCCGGCTTCTCTGATGTCGGCGGGAACACGTTCCAAAGCCATGACGGATTTTGCACCAGCTTGCTCGGCGATTCTAGCTTGTTCATCATTGACGACATCCATAATGACGCCACCTTTAAGTTGGTAGGAAAGATCTTTCATTTTTATCACCCTTTGCTTTTCTTATAATCCATTTTCCATTATAATAGACATGTGTCCTTATTTAAAGTGACAATTTAACCCAAATTCGAGGTGGTCAGATGCAAAAACGCAATAACAAAAATACACCGATATATCTTAAACTCTACGATATGATCAAGAAACAAATTCTATCCGGTGGTTTGCCTGCGAACCACAAACTCCTTTCCATTAGAGAGATGGCCAAAAGACATGGTATAAGCAGTACGACTGTTGAACACACCTACCAGCAACTGATGGTTGAAGGTTATATCCGTAGCGTCCCCAAAAGTGGGTTCTACGTCGAGAATATCGATCCCCTCAAGACGACAGAACCCGTGTTCACAGAACCGGAAGACGAGGAAAGCGATTCATTAAACACAGGACAAAGACCGAATGTATTCGATGTCGATACCTACCGGAAGATCGTCAACGACATCCTGATGCATGATGAAGCACTTTATAAGCCTTCTCCCGTCAGTGGTGATTCTCTGTTCAAAACCGCCATTACCCAACATCTCACCGCAAACCGGGATGTTATGACTCAACCATCACAGATCGTCATAGCCGCCGGCATCCAACAGTTGATCATGCAGTTGGCCACCATAGACCCTGAGAAAAACACGGTCGCTTACCTGATACCGGGTTTCAAAAGGGCCATGCACGCTTTTAAACTCATGGGATTTTCCTTGTTTGCCTGCGAAACGGTTGAAGATATGCTTAACAGCAAGGCTCGCTACCTATATATTTCGCCATCGAATCTTTATCCTTCCGGTAATGTTCTACCTGTAAAAGATCGCTTGAATCTGATCAAACATGCCAAAACGGATCATCGCATCATCATTGAAGATGATTACAACCACACCTTCAGGTATAACGCCTATCAGATTCCAACCATCCACAACTACGCCAAAGGTGACCGGGTCATCTATATCGGTTCATTTTCCAGAACAACCCTGGTATCACAACGTCTTAGTTTCATGGTTCTGCCTTCGAATCTGCGAATCCTATGGAATCAAAGTCGTTTCGCCCCGACGGTGAGCACCTTGGAACAAAGAGCGATGGCAGCTTTCATTAAAAAAGGATACTATCAAAAACATCTAAGACGCTTGGCGAAAATTTCCAGGCGTGTCAACGATAGCCTCAAGGCATCCTTAGCACCCTATTTCGATGATGTCCGGTTCACATTGAGCGGACTTGATAGCAACATGCATGTGGTTGTCACCTGTCAAAATCCCGAGTTCAAATCAGTTCTAATCCACCGGCTGACAGCCAACAATATGGCCTATCACACGTTTGAGGATATGACCAGGATCGTCTTGATACCCTATAGCGGCATTGATCCCGATATGTTTTCATCTTTATTTCATAAGCTTCTTAAGTAGACGTTTTTCCCGCAAAGTAAAACCCCGATGCGTATCGGGGTTCTTTATTTAAGCTGCAAGTTTTTCACGAATCTGCTCTGAAAGTTTTTCCAGAAGTTCCGGATTGTCCTCCAGATATTGTTTCACGTTTTCTCGACCCTGACCGATCTTCTCGCCATCATATGAGAACCAAGAACCGCTTTTATTGAGAATATCGAATTCAACACCGAGATCGACGATTTCACCGGTTCTGGAAATACCTCTACCATAGACGATATCCACTTCCGCAGTTTTGAACGGCGGTGCAATCTTGTTTTTGACGACTTTGATTTTCGTGCGGTTACCGATGATATCCGTTCCGATTTTCAATTGTTCAGCACGGCGAATTTCAATGCGGACACTGCTGTAGAACTTAAGCGCTCGTCCACCCGGTGTCGTTTCAGGGTTACCGAACATGATGCCGACTTTTTCCCGGATTTGATTGATGAAAATCGCGGTGGTGTTCGATTTCGAGATGGCGCCTGAAAGTTTACGCATCGCCTGACTCATCAGTCTTGCTTGAAGTCCGACATGGGAACTGCCCATATCACCGCGGATTTCCGCTTCAGGTACCAATGCCGCAACGCTATCGATCACGACGATATCCACGGCATTGCTGCGAATCAATGCCTCGGTGATTTCCAAAGCTTGCTCACCGGTATCCGGTTGTGAAATGATTAAATTATCGGTGTCGACACCCAAAGCTTTGGCGTATTTGGGATCCAGTGCGTGCTCCGCGTCGATGAAAGCGGCATACCCACCTTTTTTTTGTGCCTCTGCGATGGCATGGAGTGCGAATGTGGTTTTTCCCGAAGACTCGGGTCCATACATTTCTACAATACGACCACGGGGGTACCCACCGATCCCCAAAGCTTGGTCAAGTGCCAATGACCCGCTCCCGACGATTTCGATGTCGCGTTGGGCACCTTCATCCCCAAGCAGCATCACGGCACCTTTACCGTGGTTTTTCTCAATATCTTTCATAGCTTGATCGAGTGCTTTTTGTCTTGCATCATTTTTTGCCATGAGAATGCCTCCTTCAATTCAATGTTACTGCGATTGAGTCTTCTTTACTTTTTATGAAGCATCTTTGAAACTGTGCTGGTTTTTTATGATGTATTCAAATCCGGAGATGATGGTTAAAGCCGTAGCGATGTAAAGGACAATCATCCCGACTTGTTGATAATGGAAAAGCAGTAAAATCAGGGAAAACATGGTGGTCGCTGTCTTATATTTTCCAAGCAGGGACGCTGCGATGACTTTGCCACTGTCTACCGCAATCAAGCGGATGCCGGTTACGACGAACTCTCTTGTGAGGATCACCAGGACAATCCACATTGGAACCCAATTCATTTCAAGAAACATCAAAAGCGCGAACATTACAAGCAGTTTGTCGGCCAGTGGATCCAGGAATTTTCCGAATACGGTGATCAATTCGTGTTTCCTGGCAAGATAGCCATCGAGGAAATCCGTAATCGCACCGACGATGAAAAGCACACCTATGGCGATCGACCAGCTATTCAATACGTTTTTTTCCGGATCCAGATAATATAGTACGACCATGAAAGGGATGATTAATACCCGTAAAACGGTCAATTGATTGGGTAGATTCATATGGTTCACCTCGAAATCCATTATATCACATTCAAGTACGCAAGATAAGCCTTTTTACTCAATATCCGCTCTGACATCAGCCGTATCGAGCGATGTCATGATGGCCCTGTTTTCCTCATGTGCAAAATTTTCATACCCACGCAATTTTCTGGAAATGAAAATCAGGATGAAAGCCACGAGGAACATGGCAACCGAAACGTCGAATACCATCACGGGATTGTAGTCATAGATGAAGCCGGCCACAAGCGGACCGATGACCATACCGATCGAGAAAAAGGAATGGCGGATCCCCAGGATGGTGCCGTGTTTCTCCTTTGGTGTATGCAGGGAGATGTAATTCTGTTCAAACGGCTGGAACATTGCCTTCATGACATGGTAGATCAAGAAAACCGAGTAGATCATCACCAGAAACGTCGTACCTCTAAAAACAATGAAAACCACAACAGCGGATACGACTTGGATCAACAGCATGATGTTCACATCCTGGTTCAGTTTCGCGAGTTTCGGTACAATCACGAAGTTCGTAAACAGGCCGAGCAATCCCGTCACCATGATATAGGTCCCGAGTTCGCGGGGTGAATAGCCAAGATCAATCATATAGACATCGAAATATTTCGATAAGATCGAAGCCGAAATCGTCGCGGTGGTGAGGCCGAGCAAAAACAACAGCATCGAGGGTTTCAACTTGGTCGCGTCTTTCAAGTTCTTCAGGAAATGCGGCTTACGTGTTTCACCTGAAAGGACGTTTTCTTTCATGGAGAAATAGATGAAAAGAACCCAAAAGGTATTCAATACCGCCTGGATATAAAATACTTCCTTGATGAAATAATCTCCCATGATTCCGCCGATTTGATAACCGATGGTTGTGCCCAGGGCAAAAAGCGCCGCGGAAACTGAAAGAAACTTGGTCCTTTCCTTTACGGAGACAATCCCGATCAGATGGGTCAACATCAACGTGATGAAAGCTGAAACACCAAAACCGCTAAGAAGTCTGGCCAGCGTCATTATGAGCATATCTTCGCTTATCACAAAAAAGACTTGCCCTGCCGAATACAGCAACAAGCCCAATACAATGAACGGTCTTTTACTTCTTTGATCACCCAATATTCCCCAAATCGGTGCCCCGATGAACATGCCGAGACTCATCGCCGCAAAGAAAAAGCCGAACATGAATGCAGGGATGCCCAGCTCATTGACCAATGTCGGTGTCACCACGTGACCGAGATTGTGAATCACACCTTGCAGAAAATAATAAGAAAGCGTGATGGCAATCGCCGGTTTCATCCACGGCCGCTTTTTACGCATCGGTGGTTTCATCCGTATCGAAAACGACATTGTGATAGACCGCCTGGACATCGTCCAGGTCGTTCAACATCGTCAAAAGATCATGAACGACCGCAAGGGTTTCTTCGTCCAGGGTAACCATGTTGTGGGCGAACCATCCGCTTTCCGATGCGACGACCTCAAAACCTCTGTTTCTGAAAATCGTTTCGATCCGGTCCAGGTCATATCCGTCAGCGATGACAATATAGCTCTCATTGGTCGGTTCGATATCGGTGACTTCAACATTCGCCTCAAGCAACGCTTCAAGCAACGCCTCTTCGCCGGCATCGGCGACTTCCAACCGCGATAGATGTGCGAACATGTGTTCAACAGAACCTTTGACGCCGAGCTTGGCGTCGATTTTGGTGAAACAATGACGTACCTCGGATACGGTACGGTTGACATTATCGGTCAAGGTATCGATCAAAAAGGCGCTCCCACCAGGTCCGAAACCTTCATAACGAACCGGGTTGTAATCCTGTGCATCGGCGCTATCTGCCTTTTTGATGTTACGGTCGATGATATCGACCGGCACTTCTTCTTTTTTGGCACGTTCGATCAAATGTTTCAAGGCTAAATTACTTTCAGGGTTGCTGCCGCCTTGTTTGGCGCACATATAGATCTCTTTACCGTATCTGGCGTAGAGTTTACTCTTTCGTAATCCCGATTTTTGCATGCTTTCTTTTCTAACTTCGAATTTTCTTCCCATGAATCATCATCCAATCACGCTTTTATTTCGGTCTTATCCTTGCCGAGTTCGATTTTACCGGCTTTATAGAGTTGTCCGAGCGCTCTTTTAAAAGCGGCTTTTGACATATGGAACAGTTCGAAAATCTCCGCGGGGTCGCTTTTATCCGTCAAAGGCATCATCCGGTTTTCCTGGAGATAATCGTAGATGCGTTTTGCATCGTCTTCCATCATGTCTTCTTTTTGACCAATCAGGGTTCCGTTATAGTGTTTATCATCCCGAACCACGGTGATGGTGACCTCTACGGCTTCACCGAACCGGTATTCTTTACGTGTATGTTTGTAATAGACGAATATCTCATGGCCTTCTTCGCTGAAGAGCACATAGCCTTCATCCGCATGGCGAAAGACATAGGTCTTGATGGTATCACCGACTTCAAGGACGGTTTTCGGTTTGAGATAATCAAGAATCCTGAAGCGGCTTACCGGTCTTGCGACCATTTGCTTTCTGGCCGTCTTGAGATAACAAAAAAGCGTATCCCCGATTTCAGGCCACTGTTTTTTGATATGGGGCAGATCGTCCTTGGAGACAAGCATATCCTTTTTCAAGCCGATATCCACGAAGACACCGAGGCCGGGTTTTTTCTCGACAACCTTGACGAAATCCGCATGATATTGATCGATGTACGGTGTTTTTGTCGTGGCCGCAAGACCTTTGCTGTGGTCAATATATAGGAAAGCCTCGATGTGATCGCCGACTTCGTACTGTTCGACGGCATCATAGTAGCGCATCATGACATTGCCTTCCTCATGACTCAGAACATAGCCGTTATCGTCTTTTTTACTTACTTGAAACAAGTTGATATCACCGATTTTTAGTTTGGCCATAAAATCACCTCTAATGCATTATAACAAAATTTCAGCGTTTGAACACCTAAAACACCGTTTATATCAAAAAGTCTTTTGCTTATTATCATTGCATTTTAAGGTTTGATTTGATAGAATAAATACGCTTATGAACTGGAGGTGAGAAAATGGCCAATATCAAACAACAAAAGAAACGTGTTAGACAAGACATCAAACGGCGTCAAGCCAATCAAATTTTTAAATCAGGGTTGAAATCCGCAATCAAGAACGTCGAAAAACATGTTGCTGCCGGCGAGAAGGACAAAGCCTTCGAAGCACTTAACCTGGCAAACAAGAAACTCGACAAAGCTCTAACACGTGGCATTTATCACAAAAAGGCGATTGCACGTCGCAAATCCCGCCTGCAAAAACAAGTGAACGAACTATAAAAACAAAGTCTATTCCTTATTACAAGAATAGACTTTTTTTATGCATCAAGTGCTGAGAATAAACAGTTCAAGCGCGTGTTTCTTATCGATACGCCCGCTTTTTATATGAAAATCAAGTCGTTCAAGATTACGCAGATGTTCTTCGATTTTCTCCTTCTCCACTTGCCGGGCATTTTGCACCATGTAGTAGGCACGACCCGAGGAAACATGGAAATATTGTTGGACATCTTCCTGATTCAGTCCTTTTTCCAACAAGGTTTTTACCGAAAGCATCTCGCGATATTTGGAAACCAGAATCGACAGTATTCTCATGGGATCCTCGCTATACATGATCAAATCGTGATAAACTTCCAAAGCGCGTGACGGTTTTTTCTCCAGTAAGGCATTGGTGATATCATAAACATTATCTTCCACGTTTTTCGTGATGATGGTTTCCACCATCGCCACGTCGACCGTTTCTTCCCCGTAGGCGTATGAAAGCAATTTGCGCATCTCCTGAAAAGCAAGTTCGGTGCTATGCCCGACCCGTCTGATGAAAACATCAAGCGCGCTAGGCTCTATGTTCATCCCGGCGTTCGCAAGTTGTCTTTTCGCCCAATTGGCCAAATCGTTCTTGCCTTTAAGTTTGCATTCGGTGATGGTGCCTGCCGATGATAACAGTTTATAGAGTTTGGACCGCTTATCCAAAGCAGGATGGGGCACGGTGAGAATCAACAGGGTCTCACTGGTCGGATTCTGGATGTATTCCACAAGATAATCGAGATTGTGTTCCAGTTTCTCTTTTTTCTTCTTTACTGAAGAAAGGAAATGTGCGTTCTTCATCACGACGATTTTTCTTTCGCTCATGAACGGGATGGTCTGTGCGTCGTTCAAGGCGTCGGTGATCGGGGTTTCTTCCAAATCATAGCTTGTGAGATTATATTCATCAACTTGATGTTGTTTGATCAATTGATTGACTTTACTCTTGATGAAAAAGCTGTCCTCGCCGTAAAAAACTACAATGGATTCTGCCATGGTGAAATCTCCTTCCAAGTACGTCTATATCATAAACATTATAGCACACCTTAACCACCATAAGCAGTCTTTTTGAATCGTCGGTTCAAAAAATGGATCGTACTAACCGTACCCGTCTCATCCAGACGGATGACCTTGATATGCCTCTCTTCGAGCCGGCTCAATACCAGCGGAGAAGGAAAACCGAAACGATTGTTCCGGTGTGCCGGAATCCAGGCTTCTTCAGGATGGATATGACTCAGAAACACATCCGTTGTCGATGTTGCCGATCCATGATGTGCCACTTTCAGTATATCGATTTCCGGTTGGTAGTTTGTTACGAAGAGTCTTTCTCGTTCACTTTCAATATCCCCTGTAAACAATATCCTCAAGTTCTCGAACCTGATTTTCACAACCATCGAGCTGTTGTTTTCATCCGAGAATTCCTGTTTTGAAGGAAAGATGAAATATTCGATGGCCCCGCAACTACGCCACATACCTTCATACGGCATCTGATTATGATTCGTGATGGTCTTCTTAATATCAATGGCAGCGTTCAAATCGTCATACGCACCATAATGATCGAAATGTCTGTGGGAAATCAGCACGAGATCCAGCTGTCTGATATGTCTGGCCCTCAAAGCCCGTACCAATTTGTTGTGCGGGTCCTCTTCACCCGTATCGATCAACAGATTGCAACGGTCGAACCTGTCTTCAAGCAAAAAGGCATCCCCGTGAACATCGAACATGCTCATCCGACCATAGAACTTCAAGGATGGTTTAAAGAAGACAAGTAACAACACAAGCACCAGTATCGTGATTCGAAATCTTCTGATACGACTGTCATCCGTTGCCATCAGCCAAAACAACATAAGAAAATAACATATCGTCTGGATGCCGGGTAGAAGATGAAAAGGAACAGGATAAGACCCGTGTGTAGCCAAGAAATGGACACTGGATTCAAATGCGGTATATATCGGTACAATCACTGGTTCAAGTATTGGTAAAAGAAAGACGACGTAAGTTGCGGGTAACAGCACAAAAGTCAAAAAAAGCACATAACCGACATTATAGATCACACTGACAGGATTGATGTGTTGCTGCATATCTGTCGTGAAAGGCAACCCGAATGCAAACGCAATCAAAGACACCGACAGAAGTTGTATGCCTTTTGTCTTGCCCGAAAACAAAAACTGGCTCATCAGTAAGGCGAAACTGATTGTAAAAGACATCAAAAATCCCGCGTGATCGAAATAGGCGGGATTGATAATCAACGAGACAATCATGAGCCAAACAAGCAGATCAACCGGTTTGAACCCCAGTCGCAGCCTTCGATTCAAAAACAGCAACACCGCAATGATCGTGGCCCTTAACACCGAAGGCGGCGCCCCGGTCAAGAAAAGATAAAAAACCAAAAATGTCAACGTCATCAGCTCGGAAACCAAATCATGCGGTACGACCAACCTTATCGTTTTGAACATCAGCAGAAAAAGGATTGCCACATGAAGTCCCGAAACTGCAAACAGATGGGCAATACCCAATGTCTGCACTTCAGTGTAAAAAATATCATCGAGACCGGAACGATCGGCAAACAGCAAGGCTTTCACATAAGGGGCGCCGCCATCCAGATTTTCATCGGCATATTTCATGAGCGCACCGTAAAGACGATACGGATTCCGGCCGGACCCGATATGGTTGATATCCGCCGTGTATATCATACCGTCGACCCGCATGCTTTTCAAATGGGCTTGGTAATTGAAATCATGAAAGAAACCCGGTCTATCCGGAGAATCAACCATGCCTGAAACCTGCAGCACATCTCCAGGATAAAGCGAAGTCAAATCATCGTCGTAGACATAAAATCTACCGACATCTCCCTGAATCATCAGCCGTGGCCGCGGCCTTTCTTTTTCAACGCGCATGACAACACCGGTAAAATCAACCCGATCATCCGTGCTATCCGGTTTTTCGATCGAACGAAAAAACAGTACGACGAACAAAACAAGACAGATGCCAAAAAGAAATCTGTCCTTGCGAAATACGATAAACATCACCAGAGGCAACAATACCAATGTCCCAGGATGTCTCAACGCGGATAAAAAAGTGAATATCGGCAGAAAATAAACAGCGCTGCGACCTTTAAATGGTGATAAAAGGCCTGAGCTTTTCAAAGGTTGCCTCTCCGATGCCCGGCACTTCAAGCAACGCTTCCAACGTTTCAAAAGCACCGTGTTCATTGCGGTAATCGATGATGTTTCCGGCAGTCACAGGTCCGATGTTGGGCAAACGCACAAGCTGCGTCTGATCGGCTTCATTGATCGAGATTTTTGTATCTTCATCCGTGTTCTGATCGCTTTCAAACATATAAGGGATGACATACTGGGTACCATCGACCATGATCTGTGCCATATTCACCGCTTGACCACTGCTGTTTTCCAGCAAGCCGCCAGCGGTCTCGACACCGTCGAATAATCTTGCGCCTTTTACAAACCGGTAGACTCCCGGTTTGACCACAGCGCCCTGTATATCCACGAAAACGGTGTCGGTTTCCTCGGTCTCATTCGGCATGAATAATGCGGTTTCATCTGTCGGTTGTTGTGCCTTGGTCACGTTGACCATGAATACCGAAAGCACCAGAAAGACACACAAAACCAAAATTACCTTGTTTGTTTTTCCAGACATATTAAAAACCACCCCTTTCGCACCAATGGTTCTAAAAAGCGGGTGGCTTTACTTTTTAAAGATATAAAGTGTTCGTTCGGGTAGATCGATGCTTTCGACACAGCGGTCCTTGGGCAGGACGGCAAAGACCGTTGTTTCATCAAAGGCGGTTTCAATGTGGGTATGTTTTTCCTCACTACCGAAAAGGACGTGGCGAATCTGGTTTTGTTTTTCCGTGGCTTCGATCCGCCAGGTGACATGTGTATCGTCAAGTTTCAGTGTTTCTACATGTCCGATCAAATCGGCCAGATAGCTTTCCTTTAGAAGATCGAATAGGAAGACACCACCCGGGACAAGGCTTTCATACCACATCAAGAGCGTCTTTTGAAACGGTACTGCATCATCGATATGATTGAAGACATCGAGAGAAGCGAGAATGGTATCGAAGGAACCGGTGAGCGGTTCGGTGAAATCGTGCTGGAAAACTGTCGTGTTAACCGGTGTTTCAGCCCGAGCCACGGCGAGCATGGCAGGACTGATATCGAAGGCGAGCACCCGTTCATGGTTTTCAGCCAGAACTTTTGTGAGTACACCCGGGCCGCAACCGATATCCAATGCCAGACCGTGTCGTTTGTATCGCATGAGTACGTCCTTGTAGACGGCCATGAGATACGGATCGCTCCTTCTTTCATAGAAGGGTGCGAGTCGTTCATAGGTGCTCATAATGATGCGATGTCGATCTGCGGTACGTCTAGCCACATCTTTTCTATATTGTAATAGGAACGTTCCGTTTCGGTGAAGACGTTGATGATAATGTCGTTTGCGTCGATGAGTGCCCACGCACCACCACTGCCTTCTATTTTGGGAAGCGGTTCATCTATCGCTTCGAGCCCATGCTTGGTTTCACGGATCGCCGCGCTCAGTTGACGTGTGTTTTTCGCAGTGGATAAAATGAAATAATCGAAAAACGGATTCACTTCGCGCATATCGTATACGATGATGTCGGTCAATCTGACATCATCAAGGATGGTGACGATGGTTTTAAGTTTCTTCATTGGTACCTCCGGTGAAATTGGATTTTGGCAGTTCGAAAAACACTGCGTCTCGCCAGGTGCCTTCAGGGTCTTTCCAGAAACCTTTTTTGGTTTCTGTAAGTGTTGCACCTAGTTTCTGATAGAGTCTGATGGCTCTTTTGTTCTCGGCCAGGGTATCGATGTAGATTTTCTCAAGATGGTATCTCTCATAAAGAAAGGTGAAAAAGCCGTTGAGGACTTCAAAGCCGTACCCTTGATTCTGACGGTCGACATTGGCGATCTTGATGCCGATGCGAAGTGACTTGTCCTGAACCGATAATTCTCCGTATGAGACTTCGCCGATCGGTGTTTTGTCGCTTTTTTCTTCCACGATGAGAATCTTGTGGCCTTTTTTGTCTGTCATCATCGATTCGAACTGTTTTTCAACTTGGCTTTCCTTGATGCCGATGCCGTCTTTGAAACCGACCGAAGCCATCAGCCTGCCATCATTCCACCAGGAAGTGAAAAGCGGCGCATCGTGAGGTTTCACAAAACGGGCCGTGAGTCTTTCGGTGGTGAACTGCGGTTGAATGTCGCAGAGCCATTCATAGTAATCTTTCGTGTCATAGGCCAACTTCGGTATGAAAGCCGCTGTAGAGGCAAACAGTTCTATGGAATTGTCAAGGGCTTTATATACGGCATAATCGATATCATCGAAAGCGATCTG
>SLJL01000051.1 GCA_007135105.1 Candidatus Izemoplasma sp. | reverse complement strand
GCCATATCAGCGGTAACCTTATTGAATCAAGTCGAGCTGGAAGGCAACAACCTTTATCAAGGCGTGAATCTTCTGAACATGCTGTCGTTCAATGACAGCGGATCAGCCATCTTGTTGGATGAACATCTCGACCAGCTGCATCGCAACCTTAACATGATCGAACCCCTTATCGGGGATAAGAATCACATGGCCTTTACGCTCAGCGAATCAGAGCTTGAAGCCTACGCATACAAGATGGTGTTTACATCAACGGACATGCGAGGGCGTACAGTAGATTACACCATGCATTATAATGAGACAGAAGAAGATGAGGACACCTACTTGCTTGAAGGCATTATGATCATTCGTGGTATCACCTATCATCTTGAAGGTGAAATCGAGTTCGACGGAGACGATTTTGAACTCGAGCTGATCGCAACGCATCCCGATGATGAAGATACCTACGTTGAAATCAATCAGGAAATAACCTCGGATGAACACACCTTGACATACAGAGTGGTCCGCAACGGCGATACCATCTATGAAAGCGAACTTTCCATCGAATACGATGGGGATATCATTACCATCGAGATTGAATATGAAAGCGATACGCTTGAGATCACATTCGAAATCGAAAGAAGAACCATCAACAATCGTCATGTCTATCATATCGAGTACGACATCGAGGATTATGACAGGGACGAAGACGGTGAAATCATCGTGGAAATCATCTATGATGAATCAGAAGACAGCTATTACTACCGTTATAGCATCGAGACCGATGAGGAACAAGTTATTCGTTATAAAAGACGCACCGCACTTACAGATTGATCTAATAAAGACGATGTTCGGCGAGGATGCATTACGCCGGACATTTTTTTGTGTTCGTTCAAGCTAGATGGATAAATTCCCTCGAACAGAATCAAACCATGTTATAATAAATAAGCGTGAGATCATGGAAAAATTTTGAATGAAAGGGAGATAACATGGAAAAAATCACGATGGATTCACTGCTCGAATTTCAGTTTCTCGGCAATCTGAAGGTTTCACCGGATGAAAAACGTTATGCGTTCATCAGTGCCCAAGCGGCTTTTGAAAAAAACGCATACCACCATACGCTTTATCTCGGTGAAGCGGACAACATCACCAAACTACGTAAACTAAAGAAAAACAACGATTTCACTTTTCTTGATAACCACCGGATTCTGATCAACTATCAGAAAAACAAAACCGAGCAGAACGCTTTGAAGGATAAACACCAACAAAGCCATTATCTTTACAATCTAAAGGATAGGACACTTGAAAAAACATTCACATTACCGCTTAGAGCCAAAATCGAAGCGGTCCTACCCAACGAGGTCTTGCTTTTATCATCCACTTTGACTGTGGAAGATCATATTCTTTATGAAGGCACCGAAGAACAAAGAAAGACCTATCTTGAGGATAAGAAGAAAACCTCGGCATATGAAGTAATCGAGCAACTGCCCTATTATTTCAACGGACGTGATTTCATCACCGATCAGTGCAAGCAGCTCCTGTTATATGATATGAAAAACGAGCGGTTGAAACGCGTTTTTGACAAAACGTTTTCCTTGGAACAGTTCTTGCTTTCTCAGGACAAGAAAACCATCTATTATACCGGAAAGCCAATTGAAAAGGTCATGACGTTCACCAGCAACATCTTCGCTTATGATATCGAGTCTGATACACATAGAACCCTTTACGACAAAAAAGACCACAGCATCACAAAACTCATCGAGTTCAAAGACGGCATCGTCGTGGCCGCCAAAGACATGCAGACCTATGGTCTCAATGAAAACCCGCATTTTTATACCCTGAAGAACAACACGCTCAAACTGCTCGCAAAACATGGCCAGTCCTTCGGCAACACCATCGGAACCGACTGCCGCTTACTCGGCAGTGAATCTACGTTCGTCAAAGACGATACCTTCTATTTCATCAGCACCATCGATGATCATTCTGAAATCATGGCCCTTAAGTTCGATGGGACCTTGAAGACCGTCTTCAAGATGGACGGTGCTATCGATGGCTTTGTCAAACATGGTTCTCATGCTTTGTTGCTCGGGATGCGGGCACAAGAACTCCAGGCGGTATACCGTTATGATTTTGAAACCGCAGCCATCACAAAACTTTCAACACTCAATGACACAGCCTTAAAAAACAAGTATGTGGCCAATCCGCAAGAAATCGTAGTACAAAAGGAAAACCATGAAGTCAAAGGCTTCGTGTTGTTACCGAATGACTACGATGCAAACAAAAAGTACCCCGCCATTCTCAATATCCATGGTGGTCCGAAAACGGTATACGGACAGATTTTCTACCACGAGATGCAGTATTGGGCAAACGAGGGCTACCTTGTCATGTTCGCCAACCCACGCGGTTCTGACGGCAAGGGTGATCAGTTTGCGGATATCCGCGGAAAATACGGCACCATAGACTATGATGATTTGATGGATTTTGTCGATCTTGTTATTAGCAGGTATCCCGCCATTGACGCAGATCGTCTTTATGTGACCGGCGGGTCATACGGCGGGTTCATGACCAACTGGATGATCGGCCACACCGACCGGTTCAAAGCAGCCGCAACCCAACGATCCATCAGCAATTGGCTGTCTTTCTACGGTACGAGTGATATCGGGTTTTATTTCGCCAGCGACCAGACCGATGGTCATCCACTTGAAGACAGAGAGAATCTCTATGAGCAATCGCCGATAAAATATGCAAAAAACATAAAAACACCGACCCTGATCTTACATTCGGACAAGGACCACCGTTGTCCGATGGAACAAGCCCAACAGTTCTACGCCGTGCTTTCGACCCAAGGTGTCGATACCAGACTGGTTTGGATGAAAGGTGAAAACCACGAGCTCTCACGTGGCGGCAAACCCCAGGCACGCTTCAAACGTCTTGAGGAAATCACCCAATGGTTCAAAACCCACTAGCGATATGACCCCGGAATTTCCGGGGTCTTCTATATAAAAAAAGAGCCCAAAGGGCCCTTGGATCAGTTCTCGACAAACCTGCCTGTCTCCTGATGATAAATGACGATGCGACTGTCTTGTGCAACGGCGACATAGATATCCTGATGCACTTTGAACTCGATGAAAAAGGGAATATCGAAACTGAAATCATCGTGGTGTGATAACCCGGGATCGGTTAGTTCGAATCGGACGTTGTCATAGATGCTCATTGAATCGATGATCGTTCCTTGATCGGATGAATTAAGCAACGCCACCGCTTGTTCGACAGTGAAAGGCAGTGGCCAATCGACAAGCTTCACCTCTTCATGATCAAGCACTGGAATCAAAAGCAGTTTTGTTTGACTCTTCGACCTGCCATAGGCGAAAAAGCCCCCGGGACGCATCGGAACATATTCCAGAAAATAATCATAATCACAACCGGTCTCGACAACGAAGAAAACGTCATCCAATTCATTGAACTCAGCTGCCAGTCGTGCGGCATCATCCATACTCCGTTGTTCTTCCTTGATATCACAACCACCAATCAAAAACACCACGAGAAACAGCAAACACAACACTTTCATAATCAAAAACCTCCCTACCCTTTTCATATATGCTATCGTATTGAGTTTGAAAAAGCCAGTAAAGACCTTAGAATGCAATACAAGTGACTTATTTTACAAATAAAGCATTTTATTACAAATAAACTTTGCCGTGTGCAAGCGTGACATCACAAGATTATGTAAAGGATAGCGTGAGACACACATAAGAGACGTATCGGTTTATTTTTGAGTAGATGCATGTTATCATGTTCCATAAGAAAATGATGGAGTGATTGCAATGAAGAAAATGATAATGATGGTGCTTCTAGGGATAACCACCCTGGTTATCGGTGGGTGTGACATCATCCAAGAGGAAATCGAACGCGCAGAATCGATTGAACTTGAAGATTTCGTCGTCGATATCGCCGATAGAAGCCTTCTGCTCAAAATAACAAGCAGCGCTGATGAACAGGTCATCGAGGATGTCGTTGTGAACGATGTCCAGTACGAACTGATTCCCGAGGGTGATGATTGGTACTTGCTGGAAAACGTTCCGGTAGAAACCAGTTATGTCATCGGCGATGTCTATTACCGTACCGGTGTCGGTGTCCGGCTATCTTTCGATGTCGATTTTGACATCACCATCGATGATGCCGTCGATCAGCTGCCCACAGATATGGTCACAATCATAGACGATAGTGTCCAAATCGGTGATTACACCTTTAGCGAAAGCGCTGATGAACTGATCGACATCGCCAGCGAGAAGAACTTTACCGTCGATGAACTCGACACCTGGGTCTGGGTGATAATTGAAGACGAAATGCCTGTCTACGCAGTCTTTACCTACGCCGATACCCTTTATGTGGTTGAAGCACCGGATACAGCAGATGAATATATCGATTAATGCTTCAGGCCATCTGCGGATGGCCTTTTTTATGACAACCGGCAACAAAACGCATCAAGGTGGGAAATTGCGAAAAAGATTGTATTTGCGACAACTTGTGATATAATAGGTAAGCTCGATAGAAGGCGTTTATCAAGACGCTTTATCGTTCCACCTTTTAAAGCGGACTAAAACGCTGTTGAAAACAGCTTTTTTTTATGCCTTTTTACAGGAATCAAACCAAGGAGAACTATATGACATTTGAACAAATGAATCTGCACCAAAGCATCAAATCAGCCATCAGACAAAGCGGGTATGAAAACCCCACGGAAATCCAGGCAAACGCCATTCCGTATTTATTGGAAGGTAGAGATATGCTCGGCAGTGCCCAAACCGGCACCGGTAAAACCGCCGCTTTTGCGCTACCAATCATCCACCATGTCGAAAAACGCATGACATCCGGAAGAAAAAGGTTGCCTACGGCACTTATTCTTGCGCCTACACGTGAACTCGCCCTGCAAATCAAAGAAAGCTTTGACACCTATAGCTCTAAAAATCAAGTAAAAGCCATTGCCATCTACGGTGGGGTACCGAAAAGAAACCAGATCATCAAGCTGAAACGCGGTGTCGATATTCTGATCGCCACACCGGGCCGGCTACTCGATTTGCTCGAGATGAAAATCGTCAGACTGAACGCCATCAACCATTTTGTGCTTGATGAAGCCGATCAGATGCTTGATATGGGCTTTATCGACGATGTGAACAAAATCATCGCGCATCTACCGGAAAACAGACAAAGCATGCTTTTTTCTGCGACCATCCCGAAACCGATCGTGTTATTGTCACAACGAATTTTGACAAATCCGGTACGTGTTGAAGTCATCGCAGACAACACACCGCTAAAAACCGTCGAACAATCGGTATGTTTTGTGGATAAGAGCAGTAAAATAAATCTACTGAAAGATATTCTAAAACAGGACACGACAACCTCGGCGTTGGTGTTTGTCCGTACCAAAAGCGGTTGCAACCGAATTGTAAAGCAACTTCTTGACAACGGTATCGCTGCGGATGCCATTCACGGCAACAAAACACAAATCCAAAGACAAAAAGCCTTGAATAAATTCAAAGCCAACGAAACCAGCGTGCTCGTCGCGACGGATGTTGCCGCACGCGGCATCGACATCAACGCATTGAGCCATGTCATCAACTACGATATGCCGGAAAAACCGGAAACCTATCTGCATCGGATCGGTAGAACAGCGCGCGCGGGGAAACTCGGCAGTGCTCTTAGCTTTTGCTCTCCAGAGGAAAACCATCTACTGAAAGCCATCCAGAAACACATTGATATGCGCATTGCCGTGGATGCCACCCATTCCTATATCCAGAAAAACACCCAGAAGACAAATCAGCGTTCACCACAAAATCGTAGCGGCCAGCCGCGTCACACAAAACAAAAATCCGTAAATTTCTCAACGAAAAAACCGAACGACACGCAACGTAAAAAACGTGAGAAGTACACCGCGGAAACGGCTGATTCATTTAGAAACACCGCCCGCAAACGTACGAAAAACTATGGCAAGAAACGCCGTAATTTTTCTCCTCAGGGCGGTTATTGATTCACTGCCCGGAATAAATCATAAGAAAAACTGCATCCAATCACAGGTGATACCTTGCCGATGATTGATGCAGTTTTTTTGTACTTTTTCTTATGTGTCGTGATTGCGAGGTATATGCTAATTTCGTCTTTTATCGTCCAACGTGAAAGTATTCTTGATATGGTTGGTGATTTCCTGAAACGGGATATCGTAGTCGTCGGTCAACCGCACCGTGTGTGTGTTTGTCTTGAGATGAGGCAATAGCTTTACCTCAACTGCCTGACGACGCTTGAAATAAGCAAGGATGCCTTCATACCCTGTATATCCCATTTTCTGGGCGTTTTTCTGCTTGGCGATATAGGCAATGACAAGGTCGATCCAATCTTTGAAGAGCGCCTTATTGTTCGTCTTTCTTTGTTCGCTTACAAAAGCGATGCGATTTTCGACATCGGCTTGTTCGATATAGTAAAGGATGCTTTGCATCGGTTTCAAAGTGGAAAGCAACGCATTTAAATAGACATGGATTTCTGTTTCGGTGAGGTTGAAGTTCAACAAGAGTTCGTTGATGTGGTTTTGCAGAAAGACACATTCGAAGATGTACAGGGTGTTGGGATCGCGGGTTTGAGCGAAGCGAAGCCATCTTTTCAGGTGCATTTTCTTGAAGGCATCGATATCTTTCGTGCGGTAGATCTCGAAAGCGCCGAAATCGGCATCGAAGTTCTGATGGTGGTTTTCAAGGGGGATTTTCATATAGGCCACAAGATAGTTGCCGTCCTCTTTGATGGTATGTGCCTTGATCTTATCGGCGAGATCGTGGTATTTCTCGAGATAAAAACGATAATCTTTTTCATTCATGATGGCGATCCATGCCAAATCAAGCGGATGGAGATCCCCTTCACTATAGCGCTTCACTCGAATATCGTCTGCGGATAACACTTCCTCAAGCCGTCTTGAGAACGTGGTTTTACCGCTTCCGGGCAACCCCTCGATGAAAAGACAATCCAGCATATAACGACCTCCTAAGGTGTTCAATCAACCCAATTGTAATCAATCGACAGGCCGATATCAACAAAAAGATGTGTTTACATTGGCATAATCTTGGTTTATCATTGTTTTGAGAACCAGAAATGAGGATGATAACGATGATATTATATTTAATCAGACACGGCCAGACCGATGCGAACATCGAGGGCATCTATCAAGGGAACATGGATGTAGAACTCAATGATAAGGGCAAGGAACAGGCTAAACGACTTGCCTGGCGTTTACGCAACTTCCCATTCGACGCGCTTTTTGTCAGCCATTTGAAACGGGCGCTTGATACGGCGATCACCATCCTTGAGTATCACGATCTGACACCGAAGATCAAAAAGGACCTAGAAGAGATATCAATGGGCGAGTGGCAGGGCAAGACGAGAGAAGAAGTGAAGAAGACCTATGCCGCTTTCATCAAGGATAGAGAAAGCAAGAAAGACTTCTATACCCGTCCGATCCCCGGCGGTGAATCGTATGTCGCTTTCCAGAAACGGGCCGTTGGTGTTTTTGAGGATATTCTGAAAGAAACCGAAGGCAAGCACGTTGCCGTGGTTTGTCACGGTGGCATCATCAAAGCTGTGATCGGACATCTTCTATCGCTCGACATTACCAGGCATCGTGATTTCGAAATCTACAACACATCCATCACCACCATCGAATATGACAAGAAGAAGGATCGTTTAAGGCTCATTACACTCAACGACACGGCCCATTTGGTTTGATTCTTGCCGGTATCCAAAATAAAAGGCACACTTCGATCCGTTTTCGGTCCGGGATGTGCCTTTTCGTATCGTGAAACTAATGGATGGAAATGGTGCCGGAAAGGGATGAGTTTTTCAGGATTTCAAACGGGGTCTTTTCCTTGTTCGTAATCGAGATGTCACCCGATACGGATTTCAGATGGACTTTCTTGGGATAGGTTTCCCTCGCCTGAAGATCGCCACTGACTGTTTTGAAGAACAGGGTATCGCACGTGAAGGTATCCACCTGGATATCACCGGATACGGTTTTGAGTTGCGCGTCCTGCTTAACGTCCGTATTGCGAAGCGCGACATCCCCATTGACCATGGAGATGTTGAGTTCATCGAACTTACCTTTGTCGATTTCAAAATCACCGTTCACGGTATTGATGCGTAGCGAATCGCTCAAAAGAGACTTGAAGGCACCATCGCCGTTAATGGTGATAAGCTCGATCCTGCTGGCTTTGAGATAGTCGGCTTTCGTATCACCGTTGGTTGTTTCGTGATGCAGGCTGTGCATGGAGATGTTTTTCGGGATCAGGATGGTGAACACAAGACCTTTATCTCTTTTGAAATAGCTGGATACCGAACTGTATTTCGGTCTTTCGATGCGTATCGTGTTGTTTTCGAATTCGATTGTGTAGCCCTTTAAGGCTTGCTTGTTCGAGATGTTGATATGGACCTTGTCGTTTTCGCTTTCTTCAAAGACGATGTCATCATTGCTCAATTTGATATAAAGATTATAACCATCTTCAACCTCGAAATCGGTATCAAGTGAAACGTCCTTGGGTTCATCCTTGTGATCGGCTTGCTTTTCTTCCTCAAGCGCCGCAAGTTCCTCGGCTATTTGCTGCACATCGCCGAATTTTTTGGTTATCTCTGCTTCGGACAACCCTTCTTCGATGGCCGAATCAATCATGTCCTGATAATCAGAGATGATATCATCGATGCTTTTTGAATCGATGTTTCTAGCTTTCAGTGCGTTCTTTAAATCGCTTAAGAATTGTTTCATCATCGCTCACTCCTTGGTTGAGAATTTGGTAGACACCACTGATGAAGGCGTCCCATTCGTCCTTTTGACGTAGAAAATGATTGATGCCCTTATACGTCATACGATAATACTTTCTGGGGGCACCGGCTTGTGATTCCTTCAAGTAGGTATCAAAGAAACCCTCTTTGGTAAGCCTTCTTAAAATTGGATAGATCGTGTTTTCCGTGACATCGATTTTTTGTGAAAGACGGTTGATGATTGCATATCCATACAAGTCCTCATCTACCAGAAAAGACATCACGCAGATTTCCAGAATCCCACGTTTGAATTGAGATTTCATAACATCACCTCAATGTCATAATAACACAGTACTGTGTAATACACAATACCTGAATAAAAATTTTTTCAGAATGCACAAAAAATGACAAATGATAAGAGTCATGGGATAATAAAACGGTCACACGTATGAAGGAGATGCCATGAAAAAACAGAATCTTGCCCGAGGCGACATCAAAAAACAACTGCGAATCCTTGCTGTTCCGGCTGCTTTCGGCTTTTTGTTCAATACACTTTTCAACGTGGTGGACAGTTTTTACGCCGGTAGAATCGGGACAGACGCGATAGCGGGAATGACGCTTTCCTTTCCTGTTTTTCTACTATTACTCGCACTAGCGACCGGGGTTGGAAACGGCATCAATGCTCTAGCGGCCATTGCCCTTGGGGCGAACGATGAACAGCTTTTCCATAAGCTTTTCAAGAATACGTTATACATCGCCATCGTTACGGGCGTAATGATTCCGCTCATCGCCCCGTATTTCACACGGTTGTTGTTCGTGTGGCAAGGCGCTCAGGATCAACCGCTCGAATATGGACTGCGTTACATGACGACCGTGATGGTCGGGTATGTCTTTTTCATGTTGAATTTCACCTTGAACGGCATGCTTTATGCACAGGGAAACTCGAAACCCTTCCGGAATTTCCTGATGGTGGCTACCGTTGTCAACATCGTCTTGAATCCGCTATTCATCTTCGGTTTCTGGATCATTCCGGGCATGGACACCGCCGGAATCGCCTTGGCGACGGTTCTGGTGCAAATAGGCGGAACCGTGTATCTATTCTGGCATCTACTCCGTTCGCCGAAATTCAACCTTGCTTTCTTCAAGGATACGACTTTTGATTGGGGTGTGATCCGGGACATCCTAGGACAAAGCCTACCCGCTGCACTCAACACGGCAACGATCGCCATCGGGATTTTCATCATCAATTTCTATGTGATGTTTTACGGCGGTACATCAACGGTGGCGGCCTATGGAATCGCCATACGGATAGAACAACTGGCGTTGGTTCCGACCATCGGTCTGAATGTCGCGGTTTTGTCGATTGTCGGTCAAAGCTACGGAGCCAGGAAGATGCCGCGTATCTACGCCGCCTGGAGACAAGGCACCATCGCCGGTTTGATCATCATGGCCATCGGCGTGGTGGTGATTGTGCCATTCGCACCGCAGCTGATTCGTCTTTTTGATGATTCAAGCGCTGTTGTTGATGCCGGTACGACATACTTGCGCATCGAGGCATTTGCATTCTTGAGTTATGTGTTTCTGAATATCGGCATATCGGTTCTTCAAGGGGTAAAAAAACCGATGTTCGCACTGTGGATCGGATTATACAGGCAGGTTGTCCCTTTGGGTCTTTTCTATCTTCTGGGTACCATTCTCGCGATGGGTATTCTCGGTGTATGGTGGGGCATTGTCATCATCAACTGGAGTGCCGTGGCGATAACCTTGGTCTATGTTACCCTCACCTTAAGAAAAAAGAAAGCCAAGATGGATGAAGAAGAAGTCTAGCGGACATCATAGCCGCTAGACTTTTTCATTCCAAGGATTTAAGCTTGTCGTACAATGCGTTGAACCCCGTTTGCGCTTTACACCTGCCGTAGGAGAGGTTCCTGTTTTCACCGAATTCAAGCAAAAACATTTTTGTCAGTTCCGCGGTGGTCTGCTCAAGGGTGGTCATGAATTGCGCATAAGCGAAATCATAGGCTTTTGTGCCTTTCTCATAATGGGCATCGATCATCGTTTCCATCAATTGATCCAGGGGCCATAGTTTCAAGTGCATCAATTCATGAACGATGACTTCTTCGAGGTTTTCGTGTTTCGGGTTCGCTGTATTAAGCTGGAGCAGGACTTTTTTATCGTCTGTATCGATTTTCAAGTCGCCTGTCTTGTGCCAAGCGTTGTCATCAATACATTCGAGGCGGACATCGAAATTGTTCTTTATGCGCAGTTTCTCAGTCCATTTGATTCTCAAGGCTTCTAATTTACGTTTTTCCATAATATCACCTCATTGGTTATTTTCAATCAATCTCAGCATAGCATACCTTGTTCATGATTCAAACCATCGGCTGGAACAATTCATCCAGGGTATGAGCAAATCATTTGCAAATAATACCCCTATGGGTATAATGGGACGTGAAAGATGACTTAATCGTGAAAGGGGCAATGCTCATGAAATGCGATCCGGCGCTCATCAATAGGCTCAAACGTGCCAACGGCCAGATGAAGGGTGTTATAACCATGATGGAAAGCGACAAATCTTGCGGCGACATCGTCGCACAGTTGAAAGCGGTCAGAACCAGCATCGACAAAGCGATCGGGTTGGTGACGACCCAAAATCTTCTGCAGACGATGCAGCACGATCTTGATGTGGATTTGCCTGAAATAAAACACGCGATCAATTTGATCATCAAGGGCAAATAATGACAGGAGGCATCACACCATGTTTGATTTTAACGTAGAAACAACAAAAGAAAGCAGCGTCTTCGATGAGACCGGCTTGTGGGATTTTCTCATCATCGGCTCGGGTCCTGCCGGTTTCAACGCCGCACTTTATGCCAAACGCAAGGGTTTGAGTGTCGGCATCCTTACCGACGAGATTGGTGGCCAGCTGCACAATACCACCACGGTGGACAACTACTTGGGCTATTCCTTGATAGACGGTGCGGATTTATCGGCCAAGTTCCTGGATCACATCAACACGTTGGCCATACCGATATTGAAAAACATCAGGGTAACAAAACTGAAAAAAGACAATCAGGATTTTGAACTGGGTATCTCCGATGGGCGGACATTGAAGGCAAAAACCGTACTGATCGCCACTGGAGGGCTGCCACGCAAGCTGGATATTCCCGGTGAAGAAGCCTACGCCAACCGCGGTGTCTCATATTGCGCCACGTGCGATGCCCCGTTTTATAAGGATAAGCATGTGATTGTGGCCGGTGGGGGCAATAGCGCCGCCGAGGGTGTGATCGACCTTGCGGCCTGGGCCAATAAAATCACGGTCGTCCACCGCAGCCAGTGGCGCGCTGATGAGATTCTGCTTGAAAAGCTGAAAGATATCCCGCAGTTGAGCGTGCATTTGGAAACAGAGATCAAAGCGGTCCTGGGCGATAAGCGTATGACCGGTGTCGCGGTGTACGACAAACTAAAGAAGAAGACCTACGAAATCGCGGCCGAAGGATTGTTGATCGAGATCGGTAACGTGCCGAATTCTAACCTCGTTTTCGGACTTGCGAAAACCAATGACAAGGGTGAAATCATCGTCGGAGCCAACCAGATGACTTCTGTTGCGGGCCTGTTCGCCGCCGGGGATGTGACGACCCAACCCGACAAGCAAATCATCATTTCCACTGCTGAAGGTGCCAAAGCGGCCCTAGCCGCCAATCAATATCTAAACAAAACTTATAAGGAGAGAAGATAACATGGCAAATTTATTGAATGAAGAAAACAAGAAACAAATCAGGGATTTTCTAAAACCGATGAAAAACCCTATAACCATGGTTTTATTCACCAAGGAAGGCAGTTGCCAGACCTGCAAGGAAACCAAGCAACTCTTGAGCGAAGTCGAAACATTGAGCGATAAGGTCAATGTCGAATATAAGGATTTGAACCAGGACAGTGCTTTGGCAGAGGAATACGGCGTAACCATGGCACCGAGTTTCGTGGTGCTCGATGCTCAAGGTATGTACAAAGGTGTCAAGTTCAATGGCATTCCCGCGGGACATGAAATCAACTCGTTTTTAAGCGCGCTCATCGACATGTCCGGTCATGATTTCGGCTTCGACAAAAAAGTGCTCGAGCGGCTGAAAAAGATCGATAAGCCCGTGAACATCAAGGTGTTCATCACCCTGAGCTGTCCCCATTGTCCGGGTGCGGTGCAAAACGCGCACCGTCTGGCGATGTTGAACGAGAACATCGAGGGCGAAATGATCGAGGCGCAGACATTCGCTGAACTTTCCAACCAGTACGATGTTTCGGGTGTGCCGAAAATCGTCATCAACGACAAACACGAACTCATGGGGAACCAACCACTGGAATCCTATCTGGATACCTTAGAAAAGCTTTAAATAGAACATTGAACCGTCTGCATCGTGCAGACGGTTTTTTTAGGTATGTTGTAAATGAATAGACAGAAGCTGTTTTGACACCTATAATTAAATCATCAGATATTATTCTAAATCTAAAAAGGATATGCGCCGAAACTGTTACGGTTTCGGTGAGGGGGGGACATTATGTCAAGACCAGAAGTGCTCGTTATCGGGGGTAGCAATCTCGATATCATCGGCACATCGCTGCAGACGCTGATTCCTGGTGATTCAAATCCCGGAAGCATCAAAAGAAGCGCCGGTGGTGTCGGTAGAAACATCACCGAGAACCTGGCACGGCTTGGCTTGCCTGTTTCTTTCATTACAGTACTGGGAGAGGACAGGACCGGCAGAAGATTATTGAACACTTTGGAACAGTTGGATGTGGATATGGTGGTGAAAACCACGGATAAGACATCAATCTATATGGCGATTTGTGCCCCTGATGGTCAGACTGAAACTGCTATCAGCGATATGAAGATCATGGACGCTCTAAACAGTGATTTTCTTAGGGAACACCAAACGAAAATCGAGGGGGCCGAAATCGTGGTGGTGGATCCGAATCTTGATGAAGTTGCGCTAGACTTTGTGTTCAAACACGCTAGTCGTGTCTTTGTGGACGGTGTTTCAACAAGCAAGACGGTCAAACTGAAACCGTTTTTGCATCGGATCGACACCTTGAAGTTGAATCGTCTTGAGCTTGAAGCCTTGAGTGAACCGGATGAAGGCACCAGGGAATTCGAAGCGAAAGCGATACAGGATCTTCTGTCTCAAGGCGTGAAACGTGTAGCCCTCACGCTCGGGGATAAGGGAGCCAAACTGATCACCCCCAAAGGTGAACTGTATCGAGAGCCGATTCATATACCCATCATCAATACCACCGGTGCAGGCGATGCGTTCATGGCGGGTCTTATCTACGCTGAAAAGCGCTCACTGCCGGCGTTGAAGACAGCGATGACGTTGGCCGAGATCACGATCGAGGCCAAATCGGCGGTCAATCCGGATTTAACCGCGGACATGCTGTTGGAAAGAATAAAGTAGAATGCTCTAGAGTGCGCCCGATCTGTAGACACGTAAAACAAATGTAACAAAAACACCGCCTTGTATACTGAAAACAAGGCGGTGTATTTAATTGGATTTCCCATAGTGACAGTAGGATAAAAGAAAACCAGATTTTTCACAAGCTTAGTCTAAACTGTACAGAATCGCCAACAGTTCACGGGTTTCAATGGCTTGGGAGTACTTGTAGGTACCCCGGTTTTCAGCAAGCATGTTGAGGGCTTCTTCTAGGGGGATGAAGTTCGGTTTCATACCGAGACTTATTTCTTCAGAGGTCATGTTGATTGGGCTTTGACGGTCATCGGTTTCGATCCTGTAGATGTGGTGCTCACGGTTGATATCTTTGTGGTATTCTTTGATAATCAGGGTTTCAACAGCTGTTCTTACGGTATGGCCCGTTTCCTCTTTGACTTCGCGTTTCAAGGCTTCGTCTAAAGGTTCTTCATCTAAGACCCCGCCACCAGGAAGGACATAGGTGTTGGAGGCAGCAAGGTGCATCAGCAAAACGGCATCATCTTTGATGATGACGGCTCTGACGGCTTTTTTGGCGGGTACATTTAGGTTTGCGGTATCTTCTTTCATCTCGATAATCATGATTGCCTCCTCATTGACACCCATTATCTTACCAAAAGCATTGCGGATACTCAAGGGGCTAGGTTTTCTTTCATTAGTCGTTTATCTTTTTACGTCCTTCGGCTATAATGTAGGTAGTCATGTAAAGGATGTGGTCCCATGCACGGGGATATGGTATATTTCGAACTCGGCATCGATGCCGTTGAGGAGACACTACGGTTTTATCGGACGCTATTCGATTGGCGCATTACCGAAAGCCATCTGAACGATACGCGGTATTTTCTAATCGAGACACCGGGAAAGAAAATCGGCGGCGGTTTCGATGCGAAACTGAAACCGAAAGCGGCTACCGTCATGCTTTATATCGCTTGTGATGATATCGAAAAGATCCTCAGTCAGATTGCGACTTTCAAAGGAGCCGCTATCATCAAAGGTAAAACCTTGATCAGTGATGCATACGGCAAATATGCCATCATCAAGGATCCGAGCGGTAACCTTGTCGGTCTGCAAGAGGATTGATTTTAGCTAAAGCCATGAAATATCACTGAACAGCAACGAACGGAGGAAAGCCAATGGAACCGCTTATCGTTATTGCCGTTTTACTCATTATCACCAGTATCCTTGCGCATATCTATCAAGCACTGGATCTTTTTGTCTATGTTGTGGCTGTCATGGCGATGGTCATGGCTCTGATTACTTTCGCCTGGCTGCAGCTTTACATTGTCAGTTTGAGCCTCCTTATAAGCAGCGTGGCTTTGGGCGGTCTGTTTTTCCTGTACCGTCATTGGCGTCATCTATGATTTACAAGGTGGATATCTTCGGAGTTCACCTTTTCTTATCTATGTCTGTTTCACTGATTGGAGCCAAATATGAAAAAACTTGAAGATTATCAGACCATTGAAAACACAATCGAGATGATTGGATGGGATTTTTCTTTTCTCGCGGACAAAACCAGGGAGGAACCTTTGCCTTGGTCTTATGAGACTTTGGTTAAAAGACGATTGAAACCGGCGCACCGGCTGCTTGATATGGGTACCGGCGGCGGTGAGTTTCTTTTGAGCTTGAGACATCCCGATCACCTGATCACGGTAACAGAAGGGTATGCACCGAATCACGATCTGTGCCTGAAACGGTTGAAACCACGGGGTATAGACGTCGTCTTTTGTGAAGGCGACGGGTTCTTGCCACTTCCTGATGCGACATTCGATATCGTTATCAATCGCCATGAGTCATATAACCTAGAAGAAGTGTACCGCATTTTGAAACCCGGTGGGTTTTTCATCACCCAACAAGTCGGTTCTGAAAACAACACGCCTTTAATAAAAGCGTTGCTTGGGGATTTGAAGAAGCACGCAAAACCATTCACGTTAAGCCGGGAAATTGAAAGAGCCGAAAAAGCCGGCTTTATTGTGCTGGATCATAACGAAGCTTTTCCTTATCAGAGATATCAAGACATCGAAGCGGTGATTTTCATGGCGAAAATCATCCAGTGGGATTTCCCGGACTTCTCCGTGAAACGTTGCTGCGCGGCACTAACCAGAATCGAAGCCATCATTCAGTCCGAAGGTTACTTCGAATCAAAGGAGCACCGATTTATGTTTGTGGCCAGAAAGCAGGTGTGCAACCATGGTTGATGCCGATAAGACAACAAAACATCTATTGATGCATGTGAACCGTTATGAAGGCACACAGGTTGATGATTTGATCAAGCTGTGCTATCAAAACAGTTTCGGACCGGCGCACTTGCATCAAAATCCCGATATAAAGACCATTGCGGCATATATAAAACAAGAGTTAGATGCCGGTGTTCCCGCAATGGCAAGTCCGTTTGAAGCTATCGGTAACGGTTACTACCGGGTTCATCTTTGCGCCGTTC
>SLJL01000035.1 GCA_007135105.1 Candidatus Izemoplasma sp. | reverse complement strand
TCGATTTCCTCAGCATCCAACAAGGCTTTCAAGCGTTCTTTATGCCCCTTGGCGTTGTTGCTTTCCTTTTTCTCGCTATTTAGAGCGGCTTCGTAGGTGTCCAGATCCGTCTCATCGATCCTTTCGGGTGTTCGGATGATTTTATCGACCACGTTTTTCTGTTGTCTACGCGCTTTTATCGCTTTGTGTTTCTCTTTGGATATTTTGCCCTTTTCGATATCCTGCTCATGGTCATATGCATGGATCCGTTTATAGCTCTTAAATTTATTATGCATTGTCTATAGCGCATCTACTCCCAGGCAAGTTCATAGATCTTACGGGCATCATCAAGGGTGAGTTTCTTATACCTGCCGAAGGATTTCCCTTGGTTGATCTCGAGTGTCTCGAGCAACTTGGGAATATCGACTTTCTCCGCACCGGCATCCTTGAGTGTCGTCGGCATGCCGATTTCCTTAAAGAAAAGCATCAGACGCTCAATGCCTTCAAGGGCGACCTCGCGCTTATGGAAATGATTTTCAGGCACACCGAAAACCTTGGTCGAGAGCCGGTAGAAACGTTCCACATCTTCATCAAGGACATATTTCATATATGCCGGGAACATCACCGCAAGGCCCGCGCCGTGTGTCATATCGTATAAAGCACTCAACTCGTGTTCAAGACCGTGTGTGAGCCAGTCTTCTTCCCTGCCCACCCCCAAGGAACCGTTATGGGCAATCGTTCCGGCCCAGCAAATGGTAGCTCTTGCCTCGTAGTCATTAGGCTCTTTGACGATTTTGCGCGCGGCTTCCATGATGGAAATCAACGTGGCCTCACACAAACGGTCGGTGAGGATAACATCCTTTGTTTTGGATAGATAGCGTTCGAAGATATGTGACATCATGTCCACGATACCGGCCGCGGTATGCCACATCGGCAGACTCATGGTCAGTTCGGGGTTGATGATGGAGAATTTCGGTCTTAGCAGATCGGAGCCCATGCCACGCTTTAAGCCTTCGCTCTCCTTGGTAACCACAGTGGCCGAAGAACCTTCGGAACCGGCCGCGGGAATCGTCAGAATCGTTGCGACCGGCAATGCTTTCCTGACCGTTGCCTTACGATCGTAGAAATCCCAGAAATCACCATCGTATAAAGCGCCTGCGGCAATGGCTTTGGCCGAGTCGATCGCCGAGCCGCCGCCCACAGCGAGGACGAAATCACACGCTGCTTGCTTGCAAAGTTCGATACCCTCGTAGACGAGCGTGTCAATCGGATTCGGTTTGGCACCACCGAGTTCGACAAAAGCGATGGCTTCTGTTTTCAAGGCTGCGATGACGGTATCATAAAGCCCGCTTTGTTTGATGGAACCACCACCATAATGAATGAAAACCTTCTTTGCACCATAGCGTTTGAGCAGTTTACCGACTTCTTGTTCCGTATCTTTTCCAAAAACGAATTCAGTTGGACTATAAAATTTGAAATTATCCATTTTATCACTCCTTAATAACTATTATAACATGTCAAATCGTTTCGAATCCACTTGGACTCGTGCCATTAAACAAACACCGACGGCACGAATAAGCCCTCCTGGTCATAAAAAAATTTATCAAGAGCAAGAAGAAAGCGTTTTTCTGCCTTTATACAGGCGATTATCTCTTGTTTAAACCGACGAATCACACTTAATAGATAATGTGTATTCGTAGCACAATCAAGCCTTGACAAAGGGTTTTTTCATGATTTTTCACCTATGTGTAGAATATTTGCATTCTCAAATGAGTATGTTATGGTATGAATAGATGGCTATGTCTAGTAAAATAACCATCTTTTTTTGTGAAATAAATCACTTGTGGAGGTCAACATGAATCATCTGGAAATCAAGAACCTCTATAAAATCTTTGGTAAAACCCCATTAAAAGCACTGGAGATGTCTGAAGCCGGTAAAACGAAGGAAGACATCCTCAAGGAAACAGGCAACACCGTCGGCGTCAAGGATGTTTCCTTTGGTGTTGAACATGGGGAAACATTTGTGGTCATGGGACTGTCGGGAAGCGGTAAATCAACGCTGATCCGTTGCTTGAACCGTCTGCACGAGCCCACAAGCGGCGAGATTTTATTGGAAGGTAAGAACATTGCAAATGCAACAAAAGAAGCCTTAAGAGAAATTAGACGGAAACATATGGGTATGGTCTTTCAGAATTTCGGACTCTTTCCCCATAAAACCATTATCGAAAATGTCGATTACGGACTGGAGATACAAGGTGTGACGACCGAAGAGCGCCGCAGAAGCGCGAAGGAAGTCCTGGAGCTTGTCGGTCTTAAGGGCTATGAGAAAATGTTTCCCAGCGAGCTATCCGGCGGGATGCAACAGCGCGTCGGTCTGGCAAGAGCGCTCGTGACCGACCCGGATATCCTCTTGATGGATGAAGCTTTCAGCGCCCTAGATCCACTGATCAAGAAAAACATGCAGGACGAACTCATCGCTTTGCAGGAAAAGATGAAAAAAACGATTGTGTTCATTACACATGATTTGGACGAGGCTTTGAAGCTCGGAGACCGGATCGCAGTGATGTATGAAGGTGAGATTGTCCAAATCGGTACGCCCGAAGAAATCCTCACCAATCCTGCCAACGATTATGTGCGGGATTTTGTCGAGAATGTCAACCGGGCCAGAGTCATCAAAGCAGAGTCCATCATGAAAAAACCGTTAACGGTCGTCAACTCGAAAGAAGGCCCGAAAGCAGCCTTGCGAAAAATGGAAAACGAGGGTATCTCCAGCGTGTTCGTGGTCGATAAGGACCGGAAACTGCAAGGGGTTGTCACCGTGGATGGTGCCAGCCAGCTGGTCGACAAAAACGAAAGATCGCTCAAAGGTGCCATTGAACCTGTCGAGTTCGAGACCGCACCCGATACTTTGATTGCGGATCTCTTGCCGATGGCGAGCAAAGCCCGCTATCCGATTGCGGTCGTGGACGATGAGAAACGTCTGCTCGGTGTCGTGGTAAGGGTTGCCGTCATCGCCGGTATCAAAGGTATTGAAAAGGGGGATGAAGCCGATGTTTAAGATATTGCTCTCCATCCCGAAGATACCGATCGGTACCTGGTTCGACCGGTTCGTTGATTTTCTCAGTGATAACTTCGGATTCGTCTTTGACGGCTTCGAGTTCATCATATCCATTTCCACCGACATCATCTTCGCAAGCCTGACATTGATGCCGGCACTGGTCTATATTCTCATCTTCACCGCACTTGCCTACTGGCTCAGTAAAAAAATAGGTCTTGCGGTCTTCATGTTTGTCGCCTTGTTGTTTGTGGTATCGATGGACTACTGGGAAGACATGCTTTATACCTTCTCACTCGTCATCACTGCCGCCTTGATCGCTTTACTGATCGGCATTCCCATCGGGATCCTGGCCTCAAGAAAAGACAAATTGCACGATTACATCATTCGCCCGGTCCTGGACTTCATGCAGACTTTGCCCGCATTCGTCTACTTGATTCCGGCCGTATCGTTATACGGCATCGGTGAAACCCCCGGTGTGTTCGCGACCATCATCTTCGCGATGCCGCCGGCGGTCAGACTGACGAATCTCGGCATTAGACAGGTGTCCGAAGAAGTCAATGAAGCCGCACGGTCCTTGGGCTCGACCGATCGACAGATGCTATTCAAGATTCAACTGCCGATTGCCATGCCCAGCATCATGGCCGGCATCAACCAGACCATCATGCTGGCCTTATCAATGGTCGTCATCGGTGCGATGCTCGGTGGACGTGGCCTTGGTACAATCGTTTATGGTGCCGTCGGCACCAACAACATCCCCGTTGGTTTTGAATCCGGGGTTGCGGTGGTCCTGCTCGCGGTCATTCTGGATCGTATGACACAAGCCATCGCCGATAAAACATCAGAAAAGAGATAACACATCTCTTTTGAATAAAACTAATAAATTCTATAGGAGGAATTAAACAATGCTAAAGAAATTACTTACATTCGTATTCGCAGGAATCTTTGCGTTTACACTCGCAGCATGTGATTTGGACCCAGATACTGAAACAGTCGAGCTCGGTTATGTCAACTGGGCCGAAGGGGTAGCGATGAACTATCTCGCCCACGCTATCTTGGAAGACGAAATGGGCTATGAAGTCGAATCGAGAATGGCCGATGCCGGTCCCATCTACGGTTCGCTCGCCAGCGGAAACACCGATGCATTCCTCGATGCCTGGTATCCGTTTACCCACCAGACTTATCGTGATGAATACGGCGACTTGATCGAAGACCTCGGTTATAACTTCGAGGGCGCCAAGATCGGTCTTGTCGTTCCAGAATATGTCGACATCGACAGCATCGCCGAAATGAACGATTATGCCGATGAGTTCGACAATCAGATCGTCGGTATCGACCCAGGTGCCGGTATCATGGGCGCCGCTTCGGATGCCATCGACGTCTATAATCTGGATGATATTGATCTTCAGACTTCAAGCGGACCCGTCATGGTCCAGGCACTCTCAGAAGCCATCGATGATGGTGAATGGGTTGTTGTGACCGGTTGGGAACCACACTTCAAATTCGCCGATTACGATCTTAAGTTCCTAGAGGACCCAGAAGGCACTTTCGGTGAATCGGAAAACATCCACACCGTTGCCAGAGCCGGACTTTCTGAAGATATGCCCGAAGTTGCCGAATTCTTATCAAACTTCTACTTGGATAGTGAACAACTCGGTAATCTCATGGGCATGATGAACGAACATGGCGATGATTACAGTGAACTGGAAATCGCCAGAATGTGGATGGCTGAAAACGAAGAGCTGGTTCAAAGCTGGCTTCCAGAATAATTGATA
>SLJL01000127.1 GCA_007135105.1 Candidatus Izemoplasma sp. | reverse complement strand
GAAAATCAGCCGCTCATCATCGGCGCTGAACAAATCGCATATAAAACGAATCCGTCTATCCGTTTACAGAGTGAACGCGATCCATCCGCCACAAGCTACAATACGCGTTATCTGCGTCTCAATGCTATTGACGGACAAAGTTTCAGAAACGGAAATGACGTTGTCGCTTATGAAATCGATGTCCCGGAAACCGGTTTTTATCACGTGGGATTTAAATATAAACAGAACTTCCTGATGCAGATGCCTGTCTTCAGGGAAATCCGCATCAATGGAGAAGTACCTTTCAAAGAAGTCGCCATGGTGCCATTCCATCATACGAATACTTATCAATACATGCTGGTCGGCAATGAAGAAGCGCCTTTCATGTTCTATTTGGAAGAAGGAAAAAATGTTTTAAGTCTTCGGGTTGTAGTGGAGCCTTATCGCAATGCCTATGAAAATATTGTCATGGTCATGGATGAAATGACCGATCTGAGTCTGGAGATAAAGAAACTTACCGGGAATACCACCGACCGCTACCGTACCTGGCGTCTTGAGATGTATATTCCGGATATCGAAGAGCGTTTTGACCGGTGGATTGAAGTTCTGGAACATGTGGAAGAAGAGTTGGGCAAATACAGCCCCATCACCGAACCTACGGAATTGAAAAACCTCCAACTTGCCATCAAGCAACTGGACTTATTGCGTGAGGATGTAAACGACATTCCCAACCGGATGCGGATGCTTGCGGATGGCGATAGTTCAACCGCACAATTGTTGGGTGTTTCGATTCAGAGCTTTCTTTTGAACGGATTGACGTTTGAGCAAATTTACATTGGTAGCGCCTCTGAGATACCGAGTGAAAGAGCCAATGTATTTACACGTTCATTTGAAAGTGTGAAACGGTTTTTCCTGTCGTTCAGACAAGATGATTACGCCGCAACGGGAACGGACGACGATGTCGTTGAAATCTGGGTGAATTACCCACGTCAATACCTGGAAATCATGCAACAGATCATAGATAGCGAGTTCACACCGGAAACAGGCATCAAAGTACAATTATCGCTCATGCCCGATGAGAACAAACTGATTCTGGCAAACGCAGCGGGAACAGCTCCGGACATCGCGCTTGGTGTCAATCACTGGATCCCATATGAGTTTGCGATTCGCAACGCCAGTTTGGATTTACGTCAATTTGAAGGTTATAGCGATACGGTAAGCCAGTTTGCCCCTGGTGTCATGGTTCCTTATGCTTTCGAGGACGGCATGTACGGTATGCCGTTGACACAGAACTTTTGGGTGACGTTCTATCGTACCGATATCATGGATGCCTTGGATATTGAAGCTCCGGATACTTGGGATGAAGTGATTGAGGTTTTACCTGAGTTGCAACGATACGGGATGAACTATTATGAACCACTTGCATTCTTTGGCGGATTCAAGCCTTTTGTCGCAACCATGCCGTTCATCTATCAGTTTGGTGGTGAGTTGTATGCTGAAGATGGCATGTCGACATTGATCAATAGTGATGAGACCTTGGAAGGCATACGTCTGATGACCGATCTGTTCACGGTCTATAATATGCCGAAAGAAGTTCCGAACTTCTACAATCATTTCCGCTTCGGAACGATGCCGATCGGGATATCCGATCTGTCTACTTATCTGCAGCTGACCATTGCGGCACCTGAAATCGCCGGGAAATGGGATATCGCACCCCACCCGGGTGTCATGAACGAGCACGGTGAAGTGGAACGTTGGGCCGCAAGCGGCGCACAAGCATCGGTCATCCTCTCAGCTACGGATAAACCGGATGAGTCCTGGGAATTTCTAAGCTGGTGGATGAGCACGCCGATTCAGGTGATGTTCGCCAATCGATTACAGACAACTTTCGGAGCTGAGTTCTTATGGAACACGGCGAATCTGGAAGCCTTTGCACAACTACCGCTACCACAAGATCATATCGACGTCATTTTGGCACAATGGGAATTCGCCCTTGAAGCTTCAAGGATCCCAGGAGCCTATATGGTGGAACGTGAAATCAGCAACGCCTGGAATAAAATTGTGTTCGACGACGCCAATCCGAGGATTGCATTGGATAATGCGGTAAGGGTCTCTAACCGAGAGATTCTGTACCGGATGCAAGAGTTCGGTTATGTTGAAAACGGGGTGGTTATCAAACCATATCGTGTGCCGACGATGCGCAATATCGACTACTGGTTAAGGGGGCATCACGATGATTAGAAGAATGAACCATCCTGCGTGGTTTTTTGGACCATATCTCATCTTATTCCTTACATTTATCGTCGTTCCGGTCATCATGGCCATTACGCTTTCTTTTACGTATTTCAATACCATTGAGACTCCGGAATTCATCGGTTTGCGAAATTATGTCGAACTGCTCACAAGAGATGAGATTTTCATGCAGTATGTTTTGCCGAATACGATAAAATTCGCGTTTATCGTCGGTCCGGTCGGATATCTGATGAGCTTTTTGCTGGCTTGGATTCTTGCGCAAATCCCGCATCGGGTCCGGACACTATTCGCCATCATTCTCTATAGTCCTTCAATGACAGCGGGCATTGCGATGGCCGTGGTCTGGCGTGTACTATTTTCCGGCGATCAAAGCGGTTACTTGAACAGTCTGATGTTGAACTGGGGCCTGATACAGGAGCCTGTTCAATTCTTGACCTCGCCCAACTATTTGATGAATATCATGATCGTGGTCTCGCTATGGGCCAGTATGGGAGTCGGTTTCCTTGCCATGCTCGCGGGGATTTTGAACATCGATCAATCCCTTTATGAAGCGGCTTATATCGACGGCATGAAAAACCGCTGGCAGGAAATATTCTACATCACCATACCTTCGATGAAACCCCAGATGTTATTCGGGGCCGTCATGGCCGTTGTGGGGACCTTCCAGGTCGGCTTGATCGGTGTGCAATTATCCGGCGCGAATCCGACACCGCAGTATGCCGGGCAATTGATGGTCAACCATATCGAGGATTACGGGTTTATCCGTTTTCTTATGGGGTATGCTTCGGCAGTGAGCGTCGTCCTGCTACTGATGATCTACGGTATTAGTAAAGTCACATTCAATCTGCTCGGCGAGCGGGACTAAAGGAGGATTGATTATGGCTAAATTCAGTGGTATGAAAATCAATCCGAAAAAATTCCATCGCAGTCAGATCAAATTCTATTTCATCTTGATACCGATGGCCATTTTCATGGGATTGCCGATTATGTTTATCGTTTCACACGCGTTCAAACCGTTGAACGAACTGTTCGCTTTTCCACCAAGGTTCTTTGTACGGGTACCGACCCTGCAAAACTTCCGGGACCTCATCAGCCTAGCGGCCGATTCCGGTGTACCATTCAGCCGTTATGTTTTCAACAGTCTCATCGTGACCACGACCGGTGTCTTTTTGTCCATGCTTTTTACCAGTCTGGCGGCTTACGGATTATCCAAACTGCATTTCCGTGGCAAAAAGCTATTGTTTGAAATCAATACGTTGGCCTTGATGTTTGTACCGATTGCGGTGACCATTCCGCGGTATATCACCATCGCGAGACTGGGACTCATTGATTCATATCTTGTGTTGATTCTGCCTTTGATTGCGCTACCTGTCGGATTGTTTCTCGTCAAACAGTTCATCGATCAGACACCGAATGAGTTGATTGAATCTGCCAAGATCGATGGCGCGAGCGAAATGCAGATATTCCTGAAGATCATTTTCCCCATCATTCTGCCGGCGGTTGCGACCGTCGGAATTCTCAGTTTCCAATTGATCTGGAATGATGTCATCGGTTCTACGCTTTATGTCAACGATGAATCCATGAAGACATTGGCCTTCTACTTTGCGACCGTCGCTCAGACCATGCCGGGTCAGGCAGCAAACCCAGTGGCCGGACAAGGCATTCTGGCTGCGGCAAGTTTGATTATGTTTGTGCCGAACATAATCATGTTCATCTTCTTACAGAATAAGGTCATGAACACCATGGCGCATTCAGGTATCAAATAATGAAAAAGATATTATTCGGCTTATTGTTGTTGCTTGGGCTTATCGCTTTCGGCACAGAAATCAGCGCAGAAACCGGTGTGCGGTATCACACCTATACCATCAGTAACGATCGTCTGGTTAGGACACAGACCGCCTACGTTCCTGTAGCTGCCATCGACAACATCTACGGTGTACCGCTATATCAACCCAATGATATTCATATCGACAAAGACAACACGATCTACATCGTCTCGACCACCCCGGCGAATACCGGGCAACTTGTCGTTTTCGATCTGCAAACCCAGGATGCAACCGTATACGGTACAGACTATCTGATCAACCCCACTGGTGTTTTCGTGGCTGGGAACGGGGATATCTATATCGCCGATCGTGGTGGACGTACTGCTTATAGACTCGATTCGGAGGGCAACATTCTTCAAACGATCACCCGTCCTACCTCCCCACTTTTCGGTACCGGTGAGTTCCAACCGCGTAAAATCGTGGCCGATACAAGAGGTAACACCTATATTCTGAATCAAGGCGTGCGTGGGTTGGCCCAATTCAGCCGGCAAGGTGATTTTCTCGGCTATTATGGAACCAATACCATCACCCCGACGTTAAGAACGGTTCTCCAATATACTTTTTTCACTGAAGAACAACGGTCACGGCTTTTCAATCTCACCCCGCCGGAGATCTCCAATGTGGCCATCGACCAGCGTGGTTTGATTCATACGGTCAGTCTCGGTGTTGATAACCACGGGGTAAAGCGCTTGAACATAAGTGGCGATAATCTTCTGCCCGCGATGTTGAACGCACCGAATTTGGTGGATGTCTATGTTGGCCCGATTGGGAACATCTATGTCAT
>SLJL01000053.1 GCA_007135105.1 Candidatus Izemoplasma sp. | reverse complement strand
GGCGATGATATAAAGCAGGTAATCTCCGTCGTAAAGCTTTCCGTTATGATCGACCACGAGCACACGATCCCCATCGCCATCGAAAGCGAAACCGAGATCGCATTTGTTTTCCATGACGGTACGGGTGATGCTCTCAAGGTGGGTCGAGCCGCAGTTTTCATTGATGTTCGTGCCGTCTGGTTCGTTGTTGATGATGCATACCTCATCGACGCGTGGTGTCAGAATCTCTCCTGCCAACTCGAACGTTGCACCATTGGCCGTGTCAAGACAAACCGAAAGATTGGCCTTGTCAGCCGGAAGTGAAGCATACAGTTTTTGGTATTCGGTTTTTATCGACGGATCCATGCTGTAGATGCCAAATGCGCCTGTTTTACTATCCAGAGGTGTATCGATGAATGTTTCGATGACCGCTTCTTCCTCTTTGGTCATCTTGAAGCCTTTGTTGAAAATCTTGATGCCGTTGTCCTGATACGGATTGTGTGATGCTGTGATCATCGCGCCGATCATGGCATGTTTTCTTGTATAATATGCGATGACCGGTGTCGCGACCACGCCTGCATCCAGGACATCGATGCCGCTGTTCATGGCTCCCGTCGCTAAAGCCATCGCCAAAGCATCACTGCTTTTTCTGGTATCTCTACCGATGACGATGGTGTCGATGTTAAATGTCTGTTTCAAACTTTGACCGATTTTCAAGGCTGTTTCGATATCGAGAGTTGCCCCTGCAACGCCGCGAATGCCATCGGTCCCAAAATATTTCCCCATGTTTCTCCCTCCTGTTTTTAGTCCCCTTTTATGCACGATAAGTGTATCATATTTCAAACGAGATTTAAACCTATTCCACCGTCACGCTCTTTGCAAGATTTCGTGGTTTGTCGATGTCATGGCCGCGTATCAGGGCCGCGTAATAGGCGATCAATTGTGTGGGAATGACAGTCAACAGCGGTGATAATGAAGGATTGACATCATCCAGAACTATCTGATCATCTGTTTCTTTAAGACTTTCGGTAGTTATGGTGAGGGTTTTCGCACCACGACTTTTGACCTCATTCAGATTACTACGTGTGTTGTCCGCCGTTTTGCGATTCGAGATGATGGCGATGACCGGTGTATCTTCTTCAATCAGGGCGATGGTACCATGTTTGAGTTCTCCTGCTGCGAAACCTTCGGTTTGGATATAGGAGATTTCCTTCAATTTGAGCGCCGCTTCCAGACATACATAATAATCAAGCCCTCTACCGATATAAAAACAGTTTCTTTTGGTAAGCGTTGCGGCAACCAGATCCTTGTACTGATCTTTCTTATCCAGGAAATGCTCCATGGCTTGTGCGATTTCCGATAATTCCCGCTTCAAATCAAAGCTTTGATCACTCAATGCGTAGGCCAAAGTAGCCAATACCGCAATCTGTGCGGTATACGCTTTTGTAGACGCAACCGCAATTTCCGGACCGGCGTAGATTTCCATGTAATCATCCGCTTCACGCGCCAAGGTCGAAGTGCGGACATTCGTCACGGTCAAGGTCTGGTATTTTTCCTTTTTCAGATTGACCAGGCAGGCCCGCAGATCGGCTGTCTCACCACTTTGTGAAATCAGAATGAAATAGGGTTTGCCCTTCAAAAGCGGCTGTTGGTAGGCAAACTCGGATGCGATATGCACCTGGGTCGGTATGTTCGCCAGCGATTCCAATAAATCCTTGGCGATCAATCCGGCGTGCATGCTCGTACCGGCAGCCAGGATATGGATACTGTCATGCGCTTTGATTTTTTCCAGCAATATCTTATCGATGTGAATGTCGGTATCGTTGTAATATTTGGATATGATGCGTCTCAAGACTGCAGGCTGTTCATGGATTTCCTTAAGCATGAAGTGTTCGAACTCGCCTTTTTCACTCGAGAAATCATCCAGATCCAAAAGGCTCATGGTATAGGGCAACACTTCCCCTTCCAGATTGTAAAGCGTGAAGTTTTTCGGTGTGATTCTCAAAAAAGTCTCATCATCAAGCGCCAGGTAGTTATCGGCGGTATTGACAAGCGCCATCATGTCAGAACCGATGACAATCCCCTTGTCGGATTTACCCAACAACAAGGGGCTTTTGTGTTTCGCCGCGTAGATCGTCTCGGGCGTATTGATATCGATCACCAACAACGCATAAGAACCCTCCAGCAACTTAAGCACTTCCAAGATGGCGTTCGCAGGCGTTTTCTTCACAGCGAACAGTTCGATAAGATTGACAATGACTTCGGTGTCTGTTTCACTGTGAAAAACCGTATCGGGCAGATACGTTTTCATCAGTGACTTATAGTTGTCGATCACACCGTTATGTACCACGATAAAACGCCCATTGTTCGATTGGTGTGGATGGGCGTTTTCTTTTGTCACACGACCATGTGTGGCCCACCGGGTATGCCCGATGGCAACCCTGGCATCATTTAAGTCAATGATTTTCTCCAGTTGCGCGATGCGACCTTTTTCCTTGTATATATTGAACTGATTCTGCTTTTCATCAAGCAGGCTGAGTCCAGCTGAATCATATCCGCGATATTCAAGGCGTTTAAGTCCTTCAAGGACAATTGATTTTGCATTTCCTTTTCCTAGATAACCCACAATGCCGCACAAAAAACATCCCCCCAAGTTGTTTGAAGAAACCCTGCATCCAAAATTGCAGACCTCCTAATTTGTACTCTATTATAGCATATGCAAGCGCCGTGTAGCAAACATTCATAAGAAGTTTTTCAGGTGGTCTTTTGAGAGGAGCATAATGCAAAATGTGATACTCAGGCTGATGAAGACTGGCCATGACAACACCGAAAGCACCCGTAAATCCGCTTGGAAATGCAGACTCGGAAAAAACGTATGATATAGATAAAGTCCAGCGCTAAGCTCAGACAAAACATAAGGATAGCCTGAAAGCGTCTCGGAGATTACAATCATCAAAACAAACAACATCACTGAGGGAAGCCCACCGATAAACCGGACAAGAACGACCGCCAGCAATGTGTAATAGAATATGATGATTATCATATGAACCATAATTTCAAACGGAATATGGGTGTAGGCATGGAAAACCGTGAGGGTATAGATCAAAAACATCAACCCATGTAAAAACAGATAAAGCAACAGTGTCAGCGCGAAAACGAAGACCAATTTCGTTGCGGTTATCTTCAATCGACGGACGCGCATCACTAAAACCAGGTCCTGTGCCGGTCTGTCAAACAATTCGTAAACAAGCAGTGCCAACCAGACGAGCACACTCAGACGCAACATGAACATCGTTTCGAACACGTATAATTCCCGGTACAAATCCGCTTGCGACATGATGCTCGGCATGTCGCTGAAAAAACGGCCGAAACCGATGAACAACAAACCATTGCAAAGAAGGATGCCGCCAAGGAAAATCACGGTCCGCCACAAATAGATCCGCTGAACATAATGTTTGAACAAAGACATCATAATGTTATCATCCGTATGCCCTTCATGTCATCAAACACCTGATGACATGCACAGACAATCACTCGATTTCTTTTCTTTAGAAAACGTAATAGTTCCTTGATACTGTCGCGATCCAGAGCATTGAATGGTTCATCCAGAAGATAGATGGCCCTATCCAGCATCAAAACGGATATCAGATGCACTTTCTGTTGCATCCCGTTGGAGAGGGTGCCGAGTGAACACAATCGTTTTTCATGGAGGTTGAAGGCCTGCAACCATCTTTCGACGGTAACCTGCGGTTCTTCTATTTCAGCAAGCGTTGACAGATAAGCGTGTGGCGTAATCCAGTATGGCAATGTCCGCTTCTCAGGCAAGTAGACAGCCCGCCCTTCGATATCGTAGGACCCTTCAACCGAAACCAGACCTCCAAGCGCCTTCAATAGCGTCGTCTTACCTGAACCGTTGTTGCCCTTCACAAGCGTGAGTCCTCGGTTGAAAGTCATCGGTTCAAATACCAGTCTTACCCCTTTATAGTTCTTAACCAAACGGTTAGTCGTTATCAAGAAGCGATCCCTCCTGAAAGAGACTACGGTTATCTTCATGGAACAAATCGGTATTGATAAAGGGGAATGTATCGATGAAGCGTGTCCCGTCATCCGTCTCGATAATCAACGGATAACGATAATAGAGCAATGTCGTATCAACATAGGTAAAAGGCATCATGAAACGCTTTGTGTCCCCCGGTTCAATCACAAACCCGTTATGAAAGGCTTTGCCGGCGTTCTCATACATCTTTAATGTCATGAACGGCTCATAAGGCGGCACGTGGAACCTGATACGTTCATGATCGATGATGACCGCATCACTACCGAAGTGTATCTTCTCGATGGTGATGGAATCATCCTGCGGGTTGAATAGCTCGATGACAACGGCCATGGCGGTCACACCATACCCGTTGTCACCAGGAATGTTGTCGATGCGCCGATAATCCAGGGAACTATCCGACTGCATACCACAGTGCAGCGTCAGATGTCCAATAGGAACATGCGCTACGGTTCCAAAAATCGTCGTAATCTCCAACGTGGCATCCTCAAAAAGCAGTATCGTCTCAGCCGCAAACCCTTCTGGTCTCAAGTTCAAACGAACCTGATAGAAATCACCGATGTCCTCCCGGAAAATAACGGCCGGTTCCGATGCCAAAATCAAATCGGTTGCTGTTTGATTGCCCCGTATAGTAATATGGTCGATCATGTTCTTTTCAAACATGAAGCTATGCTGCCCATCGACAAGAAACTCGAGTTGAAACGTGTCTTCGGTATCATGCAGACTGGCCATATGGTTTTTGGGAATCGATAGAATCACGGCCCTTTTTTCTTGTGACAACCGGTGCATACTGAAAGAGAACAAGGCAATCGTCATAAGAAAAAGGCCGATTAGAATTTGTTTCATTCAAGCGTCTCCTTGACAATTGAGTAGTACTCCGAGGTCAAGGTGAATACTTCCCAGCCGCCGCTTTTCACCTGACGGAAAAACCGGTATTGCCGACCCACACCGTTCGATATTTTCCCTTTACCGTAGACCTCTACCAGTAATCTGGTTCGCGGGTCTACCTCGATGTTGATCTCGACCGATTCTTCCAGTGTGGATTTTGTTTCCACATGGTAGCCGGCGGAAATCTCTCCTTCCAGACCCGATTTGAAACTGCGGACATCACCGCTGGTATCGATTGCGATGCTACCAGTGGCACTAAGCTGGATGCTTTCTTGGCTGGTGGTGCGAAAATAGTATTTCTTACGAATCGCCGAAGTGCCTTCGTTCTCGATGATATACAGTGTATCTCTTTTGAAACGCACTTCCTCATTATCGACATTCGTCACCGTCCGCCATCCCCAAAAACGCCGGCCATCAAGTTTACGGTTCAACATATCATAGTCATACGCATTGAAATCCTGCAGCAACTTCAGGTTTCGCTTTTCGAACTCGATGGATTCATATGTAAGATATTCACCGGCACTTATGGTCTCGCTAAAAGCGATGATACCAAATAGGAATACCCAGAGAAACATTATTTTTTTCATTCTATCACCTCAATCGCATGATACGGATCTGTATTCCTCTTTTCTTTAATGGGCTATAAAAAAGCCATCTTCATTCAAAGATGGCTTCCATTTCAATCTTTTTGCCATGCCGTGATGGCTTCAAGGGCATCTTCTCGTCCGAGTTCAAAGCGCCGTCTGATCTGTTTTTCATCAAAATCCATGAATCCGCGAAGGTGTTTCTTCGGGTAGATATGATGGATTTTGACACCGTCAACCTCTATTTTCCTCGGAAAATGTCTCAATTTGAACCGCCAAAGATCAATGAAGATGACTTCATTACACCCTTCGTCAATCAGAGGCTTGAAAGAGGCGTTATCCAGAATGCCCCCATCAAAATAGGTCTTGCCCTCAACCTTTACCGGTTTGAACATGATCGGAACCGCACAACTGGCGAGTAAAGTCGCTTTTATGTTTTCATCGGACATGTCTGAGAGCTTATTGTAGTGGATCCGGTTGTTTTTCTCGAGAAAATTACGGATACCGAGTGTCACCGCATCCATGAAGTGCATCTCCTCATCCGTCACGAAACTCGTGGTGACATAGATGTTCTTTTGTCTGATTTTCTCATAATCCATGATGGCATCAATGATCTTTTCCAGGTTCTTTGTATCGAAGATGCCTTCATGCGCCAGTTTGAAATTTCTTTTGACGATGATTTCAAACCAGTTCAAATCATGATGAAACAGGTCATCTTTCTTCAAATCAAGCCACATTTGTTTGCCCATATCCAAAGCATCCATCGCCAGTGCACAGGCATTCAGGCTGCCAACCGAGACCCCGCTGATCGCATGCATGTCTTCAAGGTAGCCGTGTTCCTGCAGTACTTCTAGTGCCCCGATTTGGTAAGCGCCCCTCGCGCCACCGCCAGCCAAGGCGATCCCCCGTTTTATGGTTTTGCTCATCTACTGCATGTCCCCCTAATACTTCAGTCTTGTGCCGTCTTTATAAACGGTCTGGATGGTGCCACCACCAAGACAGATTTCGTTATCATAAAATACGCATGCTTGTCCCGGAGTCACCGCACGCACAGGCTTATCGAATACCACGTGGACGGTATCGTCCTTCTTGATGATTTTGACGGATTTATCTGCCTGTCTATAACGGAACTTCGCTGTAAGCTCCCGATCGAAAACGGGCTCGCTGGTGATGAGGTTCACATCCTCAAGCGTGCACGACGTGCTGTACAGATAGGGATGATGATACCCTTGTGCCGCATAAAGGGTGTTCGTTTCCAAATCCTTGCCCACGGCGAACCACGGTTTGTTCTCATAGTCTTTTAGGCCACCGATACCCAGGCCTTTCCTTTGTCCGATGGTATAGTGCATCAGCCCTTCATGCCGTCCGATGACATCCCCGTCCAAGGTCTTGATTTCACCGGGCTTGGCAGGCAAATAGTTTTTCAAAAACAGGTTGAACTCCCGTTCACCGATGAAACAGATACCGGTCGAATCCTTTTTGGATGCCGTCGGTAGCTTTTGTTCCTCGGCGATAGTTCTAACTTCCGTTTTACTCAGATGTCCCACCGGAAACAAGACGTCTTCGAGTTGCGACTGTTTCAGTTGCGACAGGAAGTACGTCTGATCCTTGTTGTCATCGACACCGCGCAAGAGTCTGATTTCACCGTTTTGCTTGACTCTGGCGTAGTGTCCCATGGCGATATAATCGGCATTCAGGTTTTCAGCGTGTTCTTTGAATGCGTCGAACTTGATGTATTTGTTACAAAGAATATCCGGATTCGGAGTCCGGCCTTTATCGTATTCCTCCAAGAAATACTTGAAGACGTCGTTCCAGTATTCTTCGATGAAATCGACCCGCTCCAGCGGTATGTCCAGGTGGTTCGCCACATTGAGGGCATCCTGATAATCCTGTTCTTGCGGACAGGTCGCTTCCATGATATTCGGGTTTCCCAGTACATCGCGGTTGGCCGCGGAATCCCAGTTGACCATAAAAAGGCCAATGACTTCATAGCCGGCTTCTTTTAGCAAGTAGGCCGCTACAGAGGAATCCACGCCGCCACTCAAACCGACGACAACGCGTTTTTTCATATTCATCAATCCTTGTGTCTGGTAAGTTTGTCCACATCCGAAGGCATCCGGAAATCGCTACGTGGTGATAGGGAGATGTCCAGTATTTTCGGGGCATCGGGTGCGGCCTGTCGTTTGAATTGCTGGCTGTAGAAACGTAAGAAGAATTGTTTCACGTAATGATCGGCCTCTTCTTTGTCGATGCTGAATGTCTTTTGGATCAACCAGGCAATCCGTTTTTCATCATCACCGAATCTCAAAAACCGGTGGAGGATGAAATCGTTGATCTCATATTTTCCGATTTCGTCCTCGGTTACCTGATTCAGCAACAGCTCCGGTGAAATCGGTGTATTCAAGACCTCATCGACCACTTCGACCAGATGTTCATTGAATTTGGTCTGCGCGTATTTTTTCACCATGAAGCGCACCAGGGTCTTGGGAATGCCGGCGTTGATGTTATACATGCTCATCTGATCCCCGCTGTAGGTGGTCCAGCCCAAAGCAATCTCACTCATGTCTCCGGTGCCGAGAACCAGCCCGTTATGCATGTTGGCCAGGTTCATCAGGACCATGGTTCTCGCACGGGCCTGTGCGTTTTCATATGCCTTGTCCTGGGAGATGCCGTCATGACCGATCAAATCGAGATGGTGTTTGACGTGTTCATTCATGTCGATCTCCTTGATGGTGACCTCCAGGTCTTTCATCAGGGTTTTCGCTTGTTTCCTCGTCGCATCGGAAGTGCCGAAGGCAGGCATCGTCACGCCGATGATCTGTTTTCTATCCATCTGCATCGCATCCGCAACGCGGGTAGCGATGAGGAGGGCGAGTGTTGAATCAAGACCACCGGAGACACCGATGACAATCGATTCGGCGTTGATGTGATCCAATCTTTTTATTAGGGCATTTTCCTGCAAGGCCGCAATCTTCTCAAAGGCGTCCATCTCTTTTTCTTTAGGCACGAAAGGGGTCTGATCGAAGGCACGTTCGAAAGTGAAGTCCTCGGTTTTTTCAAGTTCAAAGGCAACTTCCACCGCATCGGTCTCGAACTTGTTGAGGGTGTCTCTGAACGAAGAATTGCTTTTACGGACATAAGCGATCATGGAAAGATCGATGTCGCCGTAGATGATTTCAGAATCACGGGAGAAGTGCTCGGTTTCGACCAATGTCTCTCCGTTTTGGGCAATGACGTTATGACCGGAGAACACGGTTTCCGAAGTCGATTCGTTCACACCGGCGCTACAGTAGATGTACGCACCTGCGTTGCGGCGGGAATGCTCGACGATGGTCCGTTTGCGAATCAGGCGTTTGTTCAAGTATTCATTCGATGCCGATAGGTTGATGATCATCTGAGCACCGTTCAAGGCAAGCAGGTTTCCCGGTGAAATCGGGGCCCACATGTCCTCGCAGATCTCAACACCGAAGGAAAGATTGGTCTCGTTTTCCTTGAAGATGAGCGAACCGAATGGTACCACCTGGTTCAAGTACTGGATCATTTTGGTCCGTTTGACGATGTCATAGGCACTTGTGAACCAGCGTTTCTCATAGAATTCCTGGGTATTGGGTAGATAGAACTTCGGTACAAGACCGAGAATCCTGTCGCCCTTGACAATAAACGCCGTGTTATAGAGAATACCTTCGATTTCCAATGGCGCTCCGAAGATGAGAACCCCCTTGAAAGGATTATCAGCAAGCAGGCGTTTGATTTCACGTTTGGTTTCTTTTAAAAGACTGTTTTGGAAAAACAGGTCATTACAGGTATAGGCGGTGACACCGAGTTCAGGAAAAACCGCAATTGCCGCTTCAGTCTTTTTAAGAATCCTGAGCATCTCTTCCACGTTGTACGTCGGATTCCCGACTTTCAACTTCGGTGTGATGGCCGCAATCTTGATAAAATCGTTATAATACATGTCTTTCACCTCTTATAAAGTTCATGCTCGCGTATATAGTTCGCAACGGCATCATTCAGTACACGTTCATCTTTTGTCGTGCGAAAATCGCTCGCACTCATCGCCATGTCGAAATCTTCAAACACAATCAGACGGTCCTGGTAATAAGACAGGAACGGATGCGTCCTGATGATGGTCGACAACGGTTGGTTGTTGCGGTTCAGAACAATCAGTTTGAACCGATTGAGCAGTTTGTTTATCTGTTTCCACCGGTAAAGACCGAGCAAGTGATCGGCACCGATGACAAAAGCGGTATCTTCTCCCGGTGTCTCAAGCGCGCACAAGGCTTCATAGGTCCCCTTGAAACGGTGATCTCTCATCTCGAGATCGCTGATGATGACACCAGGTTCGCCCTTGAAGGTCAGTTCCAGCATCATCAGCCGATGATGGTTGGCCGCAAGCCCCGGTTTGTGATACACGGTCGAAACGGGTAAAAACGTGAATGTATCAGGGTTCAATTCAGCGTTTAGAAAACTATGGACCCGTTGATGGGCGAGCGTGGGCGGATTGAAAGAACCGCCGTAGACAATGTGCATACAAATCACCAACGTTATTATAACACGCATAAGCGCCAATTTCTTCTCTTCCGTTCAATTTATTGTGATATAATGGGCCGTGAGGTGAAGAACATGCATATCGATAAATCATATGTCTTGAACCTGGCTGAGGAAATTCTATCCATTCCCTCCCCCAGTGGTTACACGAAAGAAATATCCGAACGGATCATCAAGGAAGCCACTTCGTTCGGCTTGCATCACGAACGCACCAAGAAGGGTAACGTCCTGATTACCATGCCTGGAAAAAGCGACAAACGCATCGGTCTTTCGGTCCATGTCGATACACTCGGTGCCATGGTCAGAAGCATCAATGCGGACGGATCACTAAGGTTCACCACCATCGGCGGCCCCTTGTGGGCGACCATGGACGGAGAATACTGCACGGTCTGTACCCGGGAAGGCAAACACTATACCGGCACGTTCCTCTCGACATCACCGGCGGTTCATGTCTTCAAGGATGCCGCCAAGAAAGAAAGATCACCGGAAAACATGGTCGTTAGAATCGACGAAACCGTCAAGTCGAAGGAAGACGTGGAACAACTCGGCATCGGTGTGGGTGATTATCTTTTCTTCGACCCGAAAACAACCATCACCCCGAGCGGATTCATCAAGAGCCGTTTTCTGGACGATAAAATCAATGTCGCAAGCATTTTCGGTCTCATCAAGGCTTTGAAGGACGCAGATGAACAACCTGCACATACCTTGATTTTCATCATCTCCACCTATGAAGAAGTCGGACACGGTGCGGCCTACATCCCCGACCTGGATGAAATGGTCGCGGTGGACATGGGCTGTATCGGTGATGATCTGTCCTGCACCGAATACGATGTATCCATCTGTGCCAAGGATTCAAGCGGGCCCTATGATTATGAACTCACCAGTTTGTTTAAGACCTTGGCAACCCAGAACAATATCAACCATGCGGTGGATATCTATCCATACTATGGTTCGGATGTTTCCGCGGCGATGCGCGGCGGCAACGACTTGAAAGGCGCACTCATCGGACCGGGTGTCCATGCCTCGCACGGCATGGAACGCACACACTATGATGCGGTTCAAAGTACGATCGATCTCTTATATCATTATGTGATGAAACCATAAAAAAAAGAAGCTTGAGCTTCTTTTTTTATTTGAATCTATCACTCCAGGTCCCGTTTTCGAAAATCATCACTTCTTCACCGAGTTTGGTCACGCCTAGAATATCCAAATCATCGGTGCCGATGGGTAGATCGATATGGAGTCTACTGAGGTTGATATTATGGGTTTTGGCGACTTCCTGAGCGGTTCTTTCCTTCGCTTTGACGCTCATGGGATAAGCGTTGCCAATCGCAAGGTGCGTGGCACTGTTCTCATCGAGAAGCTGTTGGTAGAATACCGTATCGGCTTGATAGAGTTCGGTCGTTTTCGGAACCAGACCGATTTCACCGAAAAAGCGGGAACCCTTGTCGAAATCGAGGAACTTCTCCAAGGTTTCCTTTTCATCGCTATCCACTTCGACGATCTCACCGTATTTGACATGTAGGGTGAAAGGGTCGATGCGTTTGCCGCGCAAATTGAGCGGACGGCTCAAGGAAAACTGTCCGTTCAGACTGGTTTTGGTCGGGGCGGTGAAGATTTCCTCCATGGGCAGATTCGGGATGAACACATCTTCGCCTCTTTTCTGCGCACCGGAGACCCAGATGTGGTCTTCCGGCAGATCTACTTGGAAATCGGCGGTGGCGCTTTTGAACTTGAGACGTTCGAATCCGGCTTCATTCAATTTTCGCCTTCGGCTTTCCAGGGCGTTCAAGTGTTCCGTATAGGCTTTGATCGGATTGTCATCATTCAAGTTGAACAGCTTGATGAACAGTTCGAACAGATTCATGAGCGCATCGCTTTCCTCCATGTCGGGATAGACACGCTTCGCCCACGGCATCGAAGGATAGGGGATTGTGGTGAACTTGAGTTCGCGGATGATGGTTTCCTGGTGGTGTCTCAATGCCTTGGCGCTCGCTTGCTGCGCTTTTTGGATTTTTTGCTGATCGAGGCCGTTCAATAGTCCCGGTAGAGCGCTGGCGACCGTTAAGAACGCCGCTTTGTTCGCGGTTTGTTCTTTCATGCGTTCGACGATATAATTCGGCACGCTTTCAAGCGTGGTTTCGGGTGCGTTTTGATAGGTGATCCTGGTGATGATCGGATCTTGCCAGTTGATGTGGACCGTACCGCTCTTAAAGGTTTTGTAGGCCTCCTGGGTCAAAGCCCTGACAAAGTCCTGTGCTGTGATCGGTGCATTGATGACAAGCTCCTGGCCTTCTTTCAAATTCACACCACGCAAGAGACTCAGACGTGCATATAGGATCATTTGTTTATTATTCACTTGTATCCGTTCCTTTCTTCGTGAAGGGGTTTTTGACAAAGGGTTTGATCATGAAATTATATAATCCTTTGGGAAAACCGGCCAGACCGCCGCTGATGATTTTCGGCATCAATCTGAACGACTCCTTGTAGGATTCAAGCCGAATCTGTCTTGTGCTTAACAACCTGTTTTCCTGGAAGAGATATTTACGGGTAACGATACCGATTCGACACGTCAACATACCGTTGGAGATGCCCTGAAAAATACTGTTCGTCATCGTTCTTACCACCGGAATCTCTTTGATTGTCTCCGACATTCTTGTCGGAAAGGCTTCGTTGATGTCGATATCCTCCAGGCCTTCGGCAATCATCGCTGTCACCGCAACATTGAGCGAGAGCTTCGCCAGTCGGAAATAACCGGGTCTGAAACCGCAGCGTCTGGTGATATCTTTGATCATCTTCAGATTGGAGAAGATGACGGCGAACATGTCGAGATTGCCGTTTTGACTGATGGCGGTCGTCATCAGGACCGTCTGGGCGTTTTTTACAATGATGGTATCGACTTCTTTACGAATCGAACCTTGAAAAACCGTCTTTATGGCCGCATCGATATTCTCATCATCCTTGAGATGACTTTCAAGCAACGTGCGTTCCTCGTCTGCCAAATAATCCAGTTTCAGAAGTGTTTTGGCCGCACGTCTGTAGGTTTTCCTATTTTCCTGTTCATCCAGCGCATCGATGGTGAATGTCGGTGCCAAAAATATGATGCGTAGGGGGTTAAGAATCAATATATAGGTCAAAACCAGGGCGATGGCGTAGAACCCATATGCCAAAAACGGATGGATCACAATCAGTCGGTCTCCCACAGTGATGACGTTGGATACCAAGACAAAAAACAGCAAAAGTAAAACACCAAGGATGATCGAAATCCAAAAGGCTTTCTTACCCATGGAAAACACCTCATTTCTACTATCATTTTAACACACGGGCATGAAAAAAACGCGATAAATCGCGTTTTTTACGTCGTATTTTGTTGGGAGGTTGTCAGTCGTTTTCATTGTTGACAATGGCTTTGATTGTCTTCAGGGGTACTTTCGGTTGACGATCGAAGGTCAAAAGCCCATTGATTTCCTGTTCGATGTCGGTCAGCTGGGTATAACAAACCCCCTGGACATGATCGGATGCATAGAGCGGTTTGAACACGGCTTTGAGTCTCGCGATGAAATCATCGTCGTTTTCAGCCGAAGAATAGCCCCAGCCAGCCTGTTTGGCGTTTTGATAGGAGATACCACCGAATTCGGTGACCATGATCGGTTCGCCTTGATGTTGGAAACCGGCATTATAAAGCAGATGATGTCCCGGTATGCTCGAAAGAATGTTATCGATGTTTTCATACCTTCTTCGCAGCACCCGCTCATCGGCTTCGTAATCGTGGATTGTGAGGAGATCTGTTGTCCCGTGTTCCCAGCCGTCGTTGGAAATGACCAGGCGCGTATCGTCCTTGGCTTTTGTAAGATGGTAAAGAGCCTCGAGAAAATGAACTTCCCGCTCATTGGAGATCAGATTCGGTACACCCCAGGATTCGTTGATCGGAACCCAGGCGACGATGGCGGGATGATTGAAATCACGATCGATCGCCCGTTGCCATTCATCGGTGAGGTTCTTCATGGTTTTTGAGGAGAACTTGTACGCAGAAGGCATTTCCTCCCATACAAGCAGACCGAGCCTGTCCGCATGGTAAAGATAGCGCTCTTCTTCGATCTTCTGGTGTTTACGAACGCCATTGAAGCCCATCTGTTTGGTCAGTTCGATATCGTTTTTAATCGCATCGTCGTTCGGGCTGGTCAAAAGCCCACCCGGATAGTATCCCTGGTCGAGAACAAGCTTCATGTAATAGGGTCGGTTGTTGAGCATGACCTGACCTTTTTCGATTGAAATCTTACGCATGCCGAAATAGCTTTCGACGACATCCGTACCTTCATCGGTCTTCAGGTTGAAGACGACATCGTAGAGATTGGGATGTTCCGGTGTCCAGAGCCGTTTGTCATCCTGGTCGTTGCTTTTACCTAGAAAACAGACCGTTTCGTAGTAATCGACATCGAGTTTCTTCTCGGTTTCCACAACCGGATCGCCCTGATAGGTGATGGTTGTTTTGAGTGTGGCTTGTGCAGCACGGTTGAGATAGAAGCCGATCTTGATGGTATTGGTGAGGATATCCGGTATCATCTTTACCCGTTTGATATAGGTTCTTGGTACAGCTTCAAGCCAGATGGTCTGCCAGATTCCACTGGTTCTGGTGTAGAAGATGTTTTCGCTCTCGCTTTTCCAGTATTGTTTGCCTCTGGGGATCTCGATGTCGTGCATGTCGTCATAGACACGGATATGAATGGTGTTGTCCTTCTCCTTGACAACATGCGTGATGTCGACCGAAAAGGAGACATGACCCCCACGGTGATGCTTGACATGGGCACCGTTTATGAAGATGTCGGCTTCATAGTCGATCGCACCGACATTGAGGATGATGCGCGGATGATCCATCGCGACATCGAAGGTGCGGGCATACCAGATGATCGGATGATCGTCCTTGTCCGCCACACCCGAAAGCTCGCTTTGAACACTGAAAGGCACTTCGATGGTCATGTTGTCGGGCAGCGTGGTCTTTTCATACCAACGCTCTTTCAAACCACGGTTCCGGTCGTCAAAGGCGAGTTGCCAGGAACCATTGAGATTTTGCCATTGTTCACGTTTGAGTTGTGGTCTGGGATATGTGTTTTTCATTGTAAGCACCTCATTAATTTTTCATACCTGTCATGGTGATGCCTTTGATGAAGAAACGCTGGGCGCCCATGAACAGGAACAAGACCGGTATCATTGAGACAACTGTCGCGGCCATAAGCCGGGAATAATATACGTTATAGGTTCCTTGCATCAAGGCTAGACCGACGGGCAAGGTTCGATACGTCGCGTCGTTAAGAACAATCAAGGGCCATAGATATTCATTCCAGTTTGCCATGAAAGCAAACAGCGCCACGACAACCAGTGCCGGTTTCGTCAGCGGCAACACCAGTTTCCAATAGATCTGGAAGTGGTTCGCACCGTCGATTTTTGCGCTGTCGATGATATCATCGGGTATACCGAGATTGAATTGACGCAACAGGAATATCCCGAAGATGCCGCCAAGGCCGGGTACGACGAGTGCCTGCAGGGAGTTGAGCCACTCGAAACGGATCATGATGGCATATAGCGGTACCAGGTTCATGACCACCGGAATCATCATTGTCGATACAAGCAGCCAAAACATCTTGTCCCGTCCTTTGAAACGCAAGATACCATAAGCGTAGGCCGCCATGGATGCCACGACGAGATAAAGAATCGTATGCAAGCCTGCCGCCCGAAAGGAGTTCCAGACGTACATGAAGATATTGTGTTGTTCATCCTGCAGTAAGTACCGGTATGAAGCTAAGGTAAACTCGCGGGGAATCAGATTCAAACCACCGCTTACAGCTTCGTTTTCAGTTTTAAAGGATGTGGAAATCACCCAGAGAATCGGGACGATCCACACAACGGAGAAGATTGACAGCAAGATGAATGATACACGCTTCTTACGTCGTTCTACAGCTTTTAACGCCATAATCAATCCCCCATCCTTTTAATGATTTTTACTTGGACGACGCTGATGATGATCATGATGACACCAAGCACGATAGCCATCGCAGTGGCAACGCCAGGATTCGGACGACCACCACCGAAGGCGATGTTACGGATGTACATCATCAGAACCGTTGTGCTTTCCTCGGGACCGCCTTGCGTCGCCAGTTGCGGTTGGCCGAAGACATTGAATGAAGCGATGGTTGTCATGATGGTGATGTAGATCAGTTGGTTGCGGATCGAAGGCAACGTGATATAGATCATCTTCTGCCAGGTATTGGCGCCTTCGATGTCACTGGCTTCATACAGGTGTTCGGGCACTTCTTTCAACGAAGCGGTAAAAATGATCATGTTCCCGCCGATGGTCCACCAGACAGTCATCATGACCAACGCGACCCAGGCGAAAGGTTGTTGGCTCAACCAGGGTATGTTGTCGATGCCCACATGCGCCAGCGTCAAGTTGAGAATCCCGACATTGGTGTTTAAAACCCAGCGCCAGATCAGCACAAGCGTTGCAATCGAGAACAAATTGGGCAAGTAGAAAATAGCCCGAAAGACCTTATAACCTTTGGGTTCTACATTCATCAAACTCGCTAGCAAAAAGGGCGTAATGACAAGTGGCGGAACCGATAACACCACGAAAGTGAAGGTGTTGCGCAACCCGTTCCAGAAATACCGGTAGTAAATCGAATCGGAATCAATGAGGATTCTGCGGAAGTTGTCCAGACCGACAAACTCCCGCAGATCCGGATTGAACAGGTTCCAATTGTAGGTACTGATGACAATACCATAGAAGAACGGGAAAATGAAAAATGTGAAGAAAATGATCAGATGCGGTAGAAAGAATGCGCCCGGCAAAAGCTTGCTTGCGATGCTTCTAGCGTCCCATTGCTTCGTCTGCAAGTTCAATACCTTCTTGTTCGGCATCATCGAGCAATGCTTGAATATCCGCATCTGCATTAGCCATTGCGGTTGTCACTCTTGAGAATACCGGTTCAAAAGCATCTTCAAGATATGGGGAGCTGGTCACGAAACGAATGGAATCGATATC
>SLJL01000041.1 GCA_007135105.1 Candidatus Izemoplasma sp. | reverse complement strand
TATCATGGGTGATGAAGATGATCGTCCGCTCCATTTCGTCTTCGAGTTTCATCAGTTCATTCTGCATTTCGCGGCGGATCAGCGGGTCTAGGGCACTATACGGTTCATCCATCAACAACAATTCCGGATCGGTTGTCAGTGCGCGTGCTAGACCGACACGTTGGCGCATACCGCCCGATAGTTGCGACGGCAGGTGATACTCCCAACCATCAAGACCAACAAGCTCAATCGATTTTTTCGCTTGTTCTCTACGTTCTTCACGGTCCATCCCTTGCACTTCAAGCGGATATTCCACATTGCCGATGACACTTCTGTGGCTTAAAAGCCCGAAGTGTTGAAACACCATCGACACATCATTACGGCGATAGTCACGAAGACGCTGTTTGCTCATCTCCGTCAACTTCTCATCACCGACGACGATGCTACCGGAAGCGGGCTTGTTCAAAAGATTGAGCGTACGAATGAAGGAACTCTTGCCACTACCGGAAAGACCGACGATGACGAACATTTCGTTCGCTTCGATATCGAAACTGACATTTCGTACCGCGACAGTCGCACCCGTTTTTTCACGGATCTGCTCTGCGGTAAAATTCTTATCATCAAGCAGGGCTATCGCCGCTGCTTTTTGTCTGGCTGTACCGAATACGACACTCAAGTTATCTACTTTGACTGCTTTAGCCATCCATATCACCCTCTGCAAGTTCCATTTTTTTCGCCAAGGCTTGCATCAAACGGTCAAGAATAATGGCGATGAATACAATCGAGAACCCGCCGACGAAACCTTGTCCGATACGAATCTGGTTCGTCGCGGTGATGACTTCCTGGCCGAGACCACCAGCACCGACAAGTGCGGCGATGACAACCATCGCTACAGCCATCATCGTCGTCTGGTTCAAACCGGTGGCGATGGTGGAAAGCGATTGCGGAATCTCGATTTTAAAAAGCATCTGCATCGATGTCGAGCCGAAGGACTGACCCGCTTCTATGACTTCCTCATTGATATTGGTGATTCCAAGATAAGTCAAGCGGATAAGTGGCGGGATCGCATAGATCAATGTCGCGAAAGTTGCTGCGACACGGCCGGTTCCGAAGACCATGACCGCTGGAATCAAATAGACAAACGATGGAATCGTCTGCATCATATCCAGGATCGGTTTCAGAATTTTTTCAACGACGTCAATTTTGGCCATCAAGATGCCCAGCGGTAAGCCGATGAAGAAACTGAGGACAACACCGATCATGATGATGGACAATGTTCGCGTCATCTGATCCCACATGCCGAACGCACCGATCAGGAAGACCATCGCCGCTAGCACGGTGGCCAGTTTCCAGTTATCCAGATGGAAAGCCGCCAAGAAAACGAGCACGACATAAATCCACCAAGGCGTTACCGTATTATCGCGTGTCAAAAAGAGTTTCAGAAAATCCAGAAACGCAATATCAAACGTCGGATTGTTCAATACACGGTTGAAATAGGACGTCCAAAGCAGAATGACGAATACCGCCAGAAGACCGCCCCAGTATTTTTTTTGAATGATGTCTTTCTTCTGTAAGTAGGAAAAGACATAGATCAATGCCAAAGCGATGATCCAAACCCACCACGGGGTTTGCGTCAGGATGGTTGTGACAATGTCGAACATCCATAGAAGCACGGTTCTGAAAGCGGTGAAAATCCAACCGAATACCCTTTCAAACCATGTCCAGGCACTGTCGAACATGTCCGCGGCATTAAATTCCAACCATTCGGGAAAGATAAACATAGTACATTTCTCCTCTCGGGTGTTAAGTAAGACAAATGCAGCGCAGAAGTCTGCGCTGCATCATCTTCTGTTGATTCAACTATAAGCGATGATGTCAAAAAGTATCGTTTACTCTTCTAATGCATCCATCACGTTATCGAACACTTCAGATGGCACCCAGTCTTCCCAAAGTTCAGGATGGTTCAAAAGCCACCATTGTGCCGCTTCTTCCGCCGATAGATCGTTATCGGTCATATAAGCTTCCGCTTCGGAAGTGATTGCAGCCGATGTTTGATAGTTGCTGAGGAAACTATAGATTTCAGGATGATCTTCATCAAGGCCTGAACGTGCGGCAATCGTCACGGGTTGCGCTGGCGGATTTCCGGCGCCGGTTTCCATGTCATAAGGCAGGTCATCACCAAGCAGTACCATATCTAAGGTACCCATGATGTAGGAAGGTTCCCAGTGATAGCCGACCCACGGTTCTTCGTTTTCATAGTTTGCCACAAGCTGTGCATTCAGCATCGCGGTCGATTCAAGTGGACGGAACTCGAAGGCGTCGATCAAGTCACCATATTCTTCAGTGTTCTCGAATTTTCTCATCAGGAATTCAGTGATTTCCCAGTCGGAAGGTCCGCCCCATAAAACAGCTTTATCGTGGTCGGGATCCCAGTTGGAAGCATCAGGATCGGGGAACAGATGTTTGTAATCTACAAGATCCTGAATGGTTTCGATGCCATACTCAGTGGCAACATACTCAGGAATGTAGATCCCTTGAGCGTTATCGGCAAAGTTCACCGAGACTTCCTCATACAGCCCTTCAGCTAGATCGTCTTGATAGGACGCCATGTTCTCGGTCCACATCTCCATGTGAAAATCGACTTCACCGGCACGTAGGGATACGAGCATCGGCGCGGTTGCCAGGGTACTTATCTCGACATCGAAAGTCTCCCAGCCGTTTTCAACGATGAACTTGGCAACATGAGAATGGAATTCGGCACTAGGCCAGTCGCCACGGGCGATGGTCAATGATGTATATTCAGTATCCCAATCCTCATCACCTTCCAAGTCACAGGCTGCAATTGTGATTGTTAAGGCAAGAGCTGCGAACAATAATGATAATTTCTTGAACAATTTCATAATATTTCACTCCTTTTGTTTTTTTACAACCCTTATATTACCATAGGGTTGTCAGTTTTTCAAGGTTGACACCCGAAAACATTTTATCCTTATAAACGCCTACAAAAGGCGGTTATAACCGTAAATCACTCCGGTTTGAACAATGAAAGTGTTTTCTTTTTCACTGTCTCGTCCCCAAGGACGTACAGAATCATACCAGCCTCCAAAGGCATGGTGGGATTCGGGGCCTGATACAGTTGTTCGTCATATTCTATCGCCAGGACAAGACCCGTTGTCTGATTCCAGAATCGGATTTCTTTTAGAGACTTTCCGATATTCGCATCGGTCTCACTCAGTTTATACGTGAAAAACTCGAAGGGAAACACATCGTTTTTTGAGGTTTCCAGCAATTTCTTGATGTGTGTTTCCAGTAGATGCTGGTTTTTCTGGGCCTCTTCAAGCAAATTGAGTGTATCGCGGAACAATCGATAGGATTCGCTTTGCTTGCGATACTGTTCGACGTACAGTTGTGCCGCTTGTTCAGAGGTGATGTAGATGCCGCTACGCGGGACAACTTCCACCACACCGAGATTTTCAAGCAGACGCATCGCTTTGCGGACGGTCTCACTCGAAACCTCGAATTCACCCGCCAGCACGCTGCGGCCGCGGAGTTTATCGCCTTCATTGATCTGTTTGGCCACGATGCGTTTGGCAATCTCGTAGGCAATGTTCTGATACCGGGCTTCTTTTGTGGTCATCGGTGTCACCTCTTCAGTGTTGCATCTTTACAACCTATATTTTATACTAAGGTTGTCAGTTTGTCAAGTCTAGTGATAAACAATAAATAAAGCCCTTTCTTAAGGGCTTTATCAATCATATGACTTCGATAGCGACAATGGCATCGGCCGCAAGGGTGGCGGTTTCAAGTAAAATCATCCCCGCTTGCGGATCATAACCGACAATAACGCCCGCGTACGCGCGTGTGCGTCCGTTATCATACACGGTAAACCGTAACGTCTGCTGCTGCATATAAGCTGTCTCGAGCGTATACTGCATCTGGACGAGCGTATCTTCGGATAAAAGCGGCTTCTCGGTCAATTCACGCTCACGATAGAGCGATTTGATGGTCTCGCCGTGTGTTTCCAACGCATCAAACGGCAACCATTTGAGCATCTTGCGATCATGATAGCGGCTAACCATGATGCCCACCGATCATCGTGGCTCTTTCCTTGGCCGTCGCATGATCAAGATACGAGGTCAACCGCATGGCGCTTTTTTTGCCGAAACGCCGTTTGATATGGTCCAGACTTTCAAACAGCGCTTTTTCCTTTTGACGTCGTTCGACTTTCTCGAACAGGGAAAGCTGTGTCATCATGCGGGCATCCTGTAGCTTCGTCGCCCGGATGGTGATGCGCCTGATGGGCGCATCGTCATAAAACCTGTCAAACAAGGTCAAAACCGCATCCAGGACTTCGTGTGGTACATCGCTCGGGTGTGCCAGTTTCATCTGTCTTGAAAAACCGCCGCCGGTCTCCTGTGAATAACCGACCGACAGGTGGATGGTTTGCGCTTCTGTGCGGATGAACCGTAGTCTTTCGCATACCTCATCGGCCATTTCCAGCAATATGGGGAAAACCATCGTCGCATCGTAGTCCTTAAAAAGGGTCTGGCCCATCCCGACACTTTTGATCACGGGTTTCGTGTCCCGATGTTTTTCACTGATGATGGCCTGGTCGATCCCATGGGCGTGGTAATACAGTTCTTCTCCTATCACACCGAACAGCTTTTTCAAAGTACCCGTTTTCGCCTGGGCCAGATCGCCCACACGATAGATACCGAGCAGGTTAAGCCTTTTTTCCATGCGCTTGCCGATGCCCCACATCTTCGAAAGCGGTCTGACGGGCCACAGATCTTTTTCGACATCGGCGTAGCGGATTGCGGCGATATGGCTTTTCGATTTCTTGCTTTTGAGATCAAGCGCCAGTTTCGACAAAAGCATATTATCGCCGATGCCGGCACTTGAGGGGATTTTTGTCTTCTGATAGACGCTTTTCATGATGCGTCTGGTCAGACACAAGGCATCACAATCGTAATATCGCAGATAGGGGGTCAAATCGAGAAAGGCCTCATCGACGCTATAGATGTGCAAATCATCTTTCGAGACATAATCGAGATAGACGCCGATGACCATGCGAGAGTATGCCAGATACTTCTTCATCCGTGGTTTGGCGATGATGAGATCCGGTATCGGCGGCATTTCATGCAGCCGCAGCCGACCAGGGATGCCGCGGGCTTTCAAAAAGGGGCTGACGGCCAAAATGATCGAGCCGCCGCCACGGGATGCATCGGCGACAATCAAAGGCGTCTTGAACGGATCAAGACCGCGTTCGACACATTCTACCGATGCGTAGAAGCTCTTCAAGTCGATACAGGCGATATCACGATGGATCTTGTACGCTTCCATGAAAACCCCTCCTTGCTTTCTTCTTTCATTATACCAAGGAAATTTCTAATGTTTAGGGTTGACAATTCGGCGGCACGCCGAAAATAAAAGTGCCGTCTTGTCTAACGGCACTTTATAATTTTTATAATCGCGGTTCGGTGAAAATATTGAAATGTTGCATGGGGCGTTTATCCAAGCAATCGAGACCGGTGGTGTAGGAACGGTTGCCGAAGAGACGCGACACATCAAGTGTCTTGTCGAAGAAAACATATTGATGCAGAGCGTCGATCAACTGTTTTGATTCTTCTTTGGCGTCCTCATAAAGCGCGGTGACGCTTTTTTGCGATGTTTCTCCGGTGACGGGGTGTTTCCAGGTCCGGTTGGTTTCATTCAAGTAATCGAAGGAAAGGTCCACACCGTGAAAGGAAAGGTCGCGGTAGTGCAGGTCCCTTTTTTTCTGGAACCGGTCGATGAACCGGTACACAGTCTTCTTGAGACCGAAGCGGTCCCGGACGATATGACCAATGACAAAGCGCATGCCTTGATAACTTCTTTGGTAGCTGTATCCACCGTTATCCACATCATAGACCGCTTTTGTGACGGTATCCATGACAGTTTTGATTGCCGTGGGTATCTGCTTGAGCGGCAAAGCCTTTTTCCTAAGGGGGAAGCGGTGCGGTTTCATCCGGTGGTCTCTTTTGATCAACGCCGCGTCGATGCGGCGTTCGAACTTGAGATGTAGGCCTCGTAGATGCTCGGTTCCAGCGTCGGCTTTATCATAGATGCCGACGTGATGATAGACGTAGGGATGAATGGCGGTATCCAGTGCGAAATGTAGCGCATAGCCTAGAAGAAAGCCGTACGCGGTCTTGCTCGGGGTTGTTCGGACCGTTTGGGCCATGGTCAGAAAAACGCTGTTGATATCATGGGTGTGCATGGTATCACCAAGGGCCTTCGCGGCGTGTTCCTCGGATGAAAAAATGCGATAAAAATAGGGATCGGGTCCTTGCGATCCCACAAAGAAGGCTGCTTTATCCAGCCTGTCTTTAATGGATGTATCAAGTGATTCATAGACGTCATGCGCCAGTTGTTGGTGCATGTATATATCAGCCATGGGTATCCTACCTTATGCTATTGAGTTTATCCACAAATATTGTAGGCAATGCCGAGGTAAATGTCAAGGCTTTCGCGGTGATCGGATGCACGAAGGAAAGCTCGGTGGCATGCAAATACTGACCATACGCCTCCGAGCGTTTCTTGAAGCCATAAGTCTGGTCGCCCACCACCGGATGCCCGATGTATTGCATATGAACCCGGATCTGATGGGTGCGGCCGGTCTCCAGTTCACATTCGACTAGCGTATGCTCGGAAAAGCGCTTGATGACCCTGAAATGGGTGATGCTCGGTTTTCCTTCCGCGGTGACACTCATCAGATGACGTTTTTTGGGATGACGCCCGATTGGTGCGTCTATCTTACCGGTCTGATGGGGCACGACACCTTCGATGATGGCCTGGTATTTCCGTTTCACTTTTCTGGCCTGCAGATCTGCCTGCAGTTTTTCCAGAACCGCTTGCGTCTTGGCCACAAGCATCAGCCCACTCGTGTCTTTGTCGAGCCGGTGGACGATACCCGGTCTTAAGGGTTCGGTGAAAACGTCCTTATCGAGATACTGAAGCAAGCCGTGTACAAGGGTCGTTTCCTCAGAGGTGCTTGAAGGGTGGACGATGAGGTCGGTCGGTTTGTCGACGACCATCAGATGCGCGTCCTGATAGACCACAACGAAATCAACCTGTTTCGGTTTGATTTCCACCGGTTTTTCCGCTGGAACTTTCACGGTGATGGATTCACCGGCTTTAACCTTGTAGGAAGCTTTATGCACGTGCTCATCCACAAGGACCATCCCATCTGCAAGCAGTTGCTTAACCTGCATGCGCGACAGTTCCGGAAAGTTGTCGGAAATCGTCTTGTCCAGACGGATGCCGGGGGTTTCCACTTCAAATTTGAAAGTTTTCACAAGGCATCCACCCGTCTATGGTCCAGGAACACCAGATCGAAGGCAAGGGCGATCCAGCCGATCGTGAGGGCCATATCCGCGACATTGAATATCGGGAAATCCCAATTGAAAATCAGCACGTCGATCATGTCGACCACATAACCCATGTCGCTTATGAACGGGGTGATGCGGTCGATGAAATTCCCGGTCGCACCGGCGATCAAAAGCGGTATCGCCAGAGAATAAAGCGGTTTGTGCTCGAAGTCCGTATCTTTGGCGAGGTAGATGAACACAGCCAGAGCCAGAAGCGTGATGATGATGAAAAAAGTCAGTCTTCCCGGAAATAGGCCCCAGCTGGCACCTTCATTATAGTGAAGCGTGAAATAAAGAAAATCATTGATCAACGTCACTTCATGCTTGATGCCGGTAGGTCCCTGCGGTGTTATGATGGTGGTGAGATGTCGCACCGCTAACAGTTTCGTGATTTGATCCAGCACCACAAGACACAAAGTCGTGACCACGGTTATGGTATAGGGGTGTTTTTTCATCTGAAGCAGCCTCCTAAAGATATGTGGGAATCAGGATGAGCATTAGGGTCAAACCGATGATAAAGATGATGCCGCCGATGGTGGCGGCGGTGATGACAATCACTTTATGGTCGTTTTCCTGCGGTGTTTGCCGGTAGAAAAACAGTGTTCGGCCGAAGAGGTAGACAAAGAGATAACCGAATCCCGCAAGCGCAAGGACGATGCCGGTACTGACCAGATAGATGCGGTAGATGAACAAAAACCACAGATTGATCAGGATGGCGATGATCGGAACCATGATGAAAAGCGCAAGCAATAGCCCGGTCATAAGCGATAAAACGATGGCTTTCGTGCTGAACTGCGCGTAAAAGTCCTTAAACGTCCTACTCATCGATGTCACCTGCCTGCACTCTTAAAAGGTAGTCGATCACATCGGCGAAGGTTTCCACCCCGATGATGGTGAGCTCGGCACCGATGTCTGCTTTCGTTCGCGTGGCGATGGTATAGTTGTCGTTGGTGATGTTTTCGTTTCGCGGTACGAAAAAGACATCCACACCTTTTCGTTCGGCGGTGATGACCTTTTCACGGATACCACCGACACTGATGGCGCTGCCATCGAGGTTGATGCCACCGGTACCGGCGATTTTGATGCCGCTGGTCAAATCCACGTCACTCAGGGCGTTATAGATGTAAAGCGTCTGCATCAAACCCCCGGAAGGACCACCGATCAGCGAATCGTAGGTGATCAGCTCCACGGCCGCATCGGTGATGCGGTAGAATTCGGTCACGTTCAGACCGAAAACACAGGTGCTGTTACGGATCTGACGCTTGATTTCAAGGGTCTCGGTTGTGCCCTCACGCCGTTCGATGAGGAAACTGTGGTATGCATCGCACGACGCTTCGCCAAGGGCCGCCATGACGTCGTCGTTGCCGTTGACGCTGAGAATGATATCGCCGATGTGGAGGGTTTGATCCGCTTTGATGTCGATATAGTGGTAATAGAGTCTGACAATGTATTCGATTTCGTATTCAATCGGTAGACCCAGGGCTTCGAGCGAAGTTATGAACGAAGCGTCAATCGAGGTGTTGCGATCGACCTGGCCGCTTTCGAATTGTTCAGAATCGCCGATGCCATCGGCCACTTCTCTTTCGGTGAGCTGGCGCACATGATGATGGTCGTTCAATGTCGCGATGAGAAACTGGAAAAATGTCGGGTTGCGAAAGCTCATGACATAGACCGAATAGATGGGGTTTTCCTGTTCATACTCGTCTGCGACTTCGATATAACTGGAAATATTGGTAAGGTTTCCCGGTGTGGTGATCTGGTAGTTGATGCGGTAGGTGAGCATGAACATGAAAAAAAGCCAGGGTAGGGCCAGAATGATCAGGTAGTAGCGAAAGCGTCTGAACATCTCACGCATGCTGTAGCGCCACCGTGACCGGTTTCATCTGTCGCAAGACGACGCCAGCATCCTCAAGCATCCGCATCGATGCTTTGACACTGGCTTTTTCCTGATATTTGTTTTCAACATAGACGATTTCCTTGATGCCGCTTTGAATGATGAGTTTCGCGCACTCGTGACAGGGAAAAAGCGTCACATAAAGCGTGCAGGCATCCAGGGATACCGTGCTGTTCAGGATGGCATTCGGTTCGGCGTGCACGACATACGGATATTTCGTGCTCAAAAAATCCCCGTCGCTTTCCCAAGGGTAAAGATCATCGTCGATGCCGATCGGAAATCCGTTATACCCGATGCCGACGATACGCTTTTTTTCATTGACGATACAAGCGCCGACTTGCGTACTCGGATCCTTGCTTCGCATGGAAGATAATTTCGCTACGCCCATGAAATAGGCATCCCAACTGATGTAGTCCTTGCGTTTCATCGCATCACTCCTCGATGTCTTTTACGGAACGTAAATTGACATGGCAGTAGCCGTTCGGATTCTTATCGAGATAATCCTGATGATAGGCTTCCGCTTCATAAAAAGCTAAACCGCTTTTCAATTCCAGCCGTAAAGGTTTGCCATACGCTGGTCTTTTTGTTTCCAAAAAGGCGTCAATCATCTTCTTTTGGGCGGCATCGTAGTTATAGATGCCGGTACGATACTGCGCGCCGATATCGTTGCCTTGACGGTTGATCAAGGTCGGATCGATGATGTTGAACAGGTGCTCGAGCAAAGATGCGAGCGTTCGTTCGCTTTCATCATAGGTGATCGCGACCGCTTCGGCGTGTCCCGAACCCATGCAGACTTCCTCATACGTCGGGTTCGCTTTCTGGCCGTCGATGTATCCGACGGTGATATCTTCAATACCGGTCAGCTGTTTGAAATAGGCTTCGACACCCCAAAAACAGCCGCCGGCGAATACAATGCTTTTCATGATGAGACCTCCTTCAATAATCGGTGGATGATGTTCTGTGCAGCCTTGAGTCCGGCCATCGGCGGTCCGAACGGTGTGGATGCGACAAAAGCCGGGCGCTGCCGTCTCAACGGCTCGGCACGGTTGAACACCACAGGTACAGCCTGTTCAATGCCGCGCACGCGCAGGAGCTTGCGCAATTTCCGCGCCAGGGGATCGCCTGAGGTCTTGAACAGATCCGTAACGACAACCTGGTCGGTGTTGGTGCGGTTGCCTTGTCCCATCGCACTGATGAAGGGAATGCCGGCTTGGTGACAACGCGCGATCAGATCTGCCTTGTCCTTCAGCGAGTCGATGGCATCGATCACGCCGTCGATGGATTCATGGAAAATCGTTTCGGCTACAGTTTCATTATAACGCATATGATGCGTTTTGACATGCGCCAGGGGGTTGATATCCAGAATCCGTGCTTTCATGACATCGACTTTCGCCTGACCGATGGTCGAATGCAATGCGATGAGCTGGCGATTCAGATTGCTTTTTTGAACGGTATCGCCGTCAATCAAAATGAGATTGCCTACCTGCATGCGTGCCAGGGCTTCCGCAGCGAACGAGCCGACACCGCCGATGCCGACAACGAGTACGGTTTTCCGCTTGAGTGTTTCAAGCGCGGTGTCACCATAAAGCGGGATGAGCCGTTCAATGGCCTCATTCATCACGGGATTTCTTCTGAAGGCCGAGTTCCGAAAGTTGCGCGTTGCTGACGTGGCTGGGCGCATCGGTCAAAAGACAATGGGCCGAAGCGGTTTTCGGAAAGGCGATGACATCGCGCATGTTGCTGGTTTTGGCAAGAAGCATCACAATTCTGTCGAGGCCGAAAGCGATGCCGCCATGTGGTGGCGTACCATATTGCAAGGCTTCCAGGAAAAAGCCGAACTGTGCGTTCTGGGCGGCTTCATCCATACCGAGAACGTTGAAAATCGCTTTTTGCATGTCCTGATCATGAATCCTCAAGGACCCGCCACCGAGCTCTTGGCCTTGGACAACCAGGTCATAACCGTAAGCGAGAACCTGGTCGGGTGCTGTTTCGATCTTGGTCTTATCGCTGTCGTGGATCCGGGTGAAGGGGTGATGCAGTGCGTAGTATCTTCTGTCTTCCTCGTTGTATTCGAACATGGGCCAATCGACAACCCAGGTGAAATCAAACGTATCTTCGTCGTATAACTCCATTTCCTTGGCGATGGTATTGCGTAAATAGTTCAGTGCGGCGTTGACGACGGACGGCTTATCAGCAACGACAAGCAGCAAGTCACCTTGTTCCATGCCTGTCTTCGTTTTTAGATTCTCCAATTCGGTGTCACTCAGGAATTTGACCGCCGGCCCCGAAAAGCTGCCGTCGTATTTGAAGAACGCCAGACCCTTCGCACCGTACTTGGCGATAGCTTTTGTGAGTCCATCGATCTTTTTACGGGAATAGGCCTTTTCACCGTTTTTGACGTTGATGGCCTTGATAAGACCACCGGTGTCGCTGACGGCTTTGAATACCTTGAAGGCTGTTGCCTTGAAAATAGCGTTCAACGTGATGTGTTCCATCCCGAAACGGGTATCGGGCTTGTCGGTGCCGAAGCGCTCCAAGGCTTCTTTATAAGTAAGCCGTGGAAACGGTGTCTTGATGTCGATGCCACGGATTTCTTTCAAAAGACGCTGCATCATCCGTTCACTCATGGCGAGCACGGCCTCCTGATCGATGAAGCTCATTTCGACATCGATCTGGGTGAATTCCGGTTGTCTGTCGGCACGCAGGTCCTCATCGCGGAAACAGCGGGCGATCTGATAGTATTTCTCGAAGCCCGAGATCATGAAGAGCTGTTTGAAAAGCTGTGGGGATTGGGGGAGCGCGTAGAAGGATCCCTTGTGGTTTCTCGAGGGAACGATATAGTCCCGCGCCCCCTCCGGTGTGCTTTTGGTGAGCATCGGGGTCTCGAGGTCATAAAAGCCTTCACCGTTTAAGAACTCGCGGACGACGCGGGTGATGTGATGCCTGGTTTTGAGGATCTTGTGCATGCGCGGTCTTCTCAAATCCAGATACCGGTACTTAAGACGCGTATCTTCAAGAGCGTCGGTCTCATCGGCGATGATCATCGGTGGTTGTTTCGCGGTCGAAAGGACCTCGATGGTCGCGACATCGATTTCGATGTCGCCGGTTCTCAGATTCGGGTTTTTGCTGCTGCGTTCACGCACGGTTCCCTGCACGGAAAGAACGAATTCGTTTTTTATTGCTTCTGCGGTAGCCTTTAAGGGGTTATCCGCATCGAAGGCAAGTTGCGTGATGCCTTCCTGGTCTCTTAGATCGATGAACACGAGATTTCCGAGATCCCGTTTTTTACTGACAAAGCCTTTGAGTTTTACGGTGGTGCCGATATCGGCCATCGTCAGTTCGTTGTTGTGATGTGTATAGGTCATTGTGATTCTCCTTTATGGTCGCAATCTTCACAGTCATAATTTTTTGCGGTTAGTTTCTCAACGAGGGTGATGTATAGGTTATCCATGGCGATGGTCCATTCCTCGTTATTCAGTTGGTCTTTGACATTGACGGTTTCGTTTTCGATCTCCGCATCACCGATGATAATGACGAAACGGGCGTTTTTATGCGCCGATTGCTTAAACTGGCCTTTCATGCCCTTATCCATATAATCAAGATCGGTGAGCAGACCGCCAAGACGCAGTTTCTGCGAAAGTTCCATTGCTTTTAGACGCGCCTGTTTGCCCATGATGAGAAAATAGGCATGGACGTGTGGATCCACAAGAGGGTAATCATTCGCCTTCAGGGCCACGATGAGACGTTCGACTCCGAAAGCGAAGCCCACTGCGGGGGTCGGTGGTCCGTCCAGGGTTTCAACAAGATTATCATAACGACCGCCACCGCAGATTGCGTTTTGATTGCCGAGAAGTTCTTTGCTTACTTTGAGTTCGAAGACGGTGTGGGTATAGTAATCCAGACCACGAACCAGATTGTGATCGATTTCAAAAGGAATCTTCATGGCCGTTAGATAATCAACAACAGCGTCGAAGTGCGCTTTCGCTGCTTCGGTCAGATAATCCAGGGTCTTCGGTGCCGTTTGCATGATTGGCTTGTCCTGATCGACTTTACAGTCGAGAATCCTCAAGGGATTGTCGCTGAAGCGTTTGTTGCAATCACCGCATAAGGTATCAAGATGCGGTTTGAAGTGTTTTTTGAGCGCTGTAGCGTAGTCCGTCTGGCTTTTCTTATCGCCCAAAGTGTTCAGATGCACCGTGACATCATTGATTTTCAATGCTCTTAAGAGCGTATGGGCATAGGCGATGATTTCGGCGTCCAGTGCCGGTTCGGCCGAACCGAACGCTTCGGCACCGAACTGTCTGAATTCACGGAACCGCCCTTTTTGCGGCCGTTCGTACCGGAACATCGACCCGTAGTAGTAAACTTTTTGCGGGACGACCGGGTTGGCGTAGAGTTTGTTCTCGATGAAAGCACGCACAATCGGTGCGGTGCCTTCGGGTCTTAGCGTGTTGATTCTACCACCGCGGTCTTCAAAATCATAGGTTTCCTTACTGACGATGTCGCTGTCTTCGCCGACACCACGATGAAACAGGTCACGGTTCTCAAAATGCGGTGTCCTGATTTCCTGATAGGCGAACAGTTTCGAAACTTTGTTTATTTGGGTCTCCACCGCTTGGTAATATCCGATATCATCCGTGATATCGTAGGTGCCTTTCATGCGTTTGATCATAAGTATCACTCCCAAAATAATAAAAAAATCACCCTTAAATAGCTAAGGGCGAATAATCCGCGGTACCACCTTAGTTCCGGTCAAACATGAACCGGCCCTTTAGACTTTAACGCAGTCGTACGTCTTTTCCTACTACGGTTTCAGAAAAGCCCTCGGAAAGGTCAAGTGCCTTGGATATCAGACGTTTCCAGCCAATACGTCTTTCTCTAGGGATACCGGTGAACACGCAGTTTCCTTAACGGTTGTCTTTATTATAGCGCCACGGGCTTTAAGTGTCAACAAATCTTCCCTTAAAGAAAGAAAATCCGCGGCCTTAGCCGCGGATGATGAAATCGATGACCGTATGATACAGTTCCATCAAGCCGTACTCCCGGTATGTGACCCGGTTGAACAGGTTGTTGAGTGCGTTGAACGGTGTGAGTCCGTCCAGGAAATAACTGATGAGACCGATGAAGAGAAAGAAAATGAACATGCCGGCCACCACATCGAGCAATACGGAGCGTGAGGGACGCGGAATAGCCTCGCCGGTCTTTTGTTTCGCGGGCGTATCCTGATCGGCGTCAAAGCGCTTCTCGAGACGTGATATCATGTTTTCCAATCTGTCGAGACGTTCGATCAGATCCGTATGCGGTTCGGTTTTCTTCACCGCTTTGAGTGTTTTTTTATGCGGTTTATCCTTTAGCCGAACATGTAAAACCACAAGATCGGCCATGTCGATTTTCGTCAGATAGCTTTTGAGGGGGAGTTTGTACTTTGTGGCCAGGGTTTCCAGTTCGTTGATGCTGGCGGCGTCGATTTCGGCACTCAGAGTCTCGGTCAGTTGGCGACATTGTTCTAACAATGTCTTCATCGTCGTGCGCATGTGCGTTTTGTTCATCGTCCGCGACAAGGTCAAGCCGTACTTTTTAGCGATGCGTACCATCAAGGCCATCTGGCCGATTTCACGCATCGAGTTACGAAATGTCTGATAGTCCAGACCTTCCAAAGTCCCAGACTCGTCGTAAAAACAACCAAAGGTCTCCGTACTTAGACGTTTGAAATCCGGTAAAGCATCAAAGGCATGTTCGGTGGCCGCCTTGGCCACAAACGATTCCAGTAGGGCTTCGTCCACCGCTTTTTCATCCAACCAGGCTAGAACCCGTGTCCAGAAATCAACGATGAATGTCTCATAGAGGCTGTTGTCTTTCGCTGAAAGAAACCAATCCTCCAGTTGGGTTTCTGTCCAAAGGCCGAAATTATCGAGCTGACTCAGTGATTTGATTTCTTCATCGTCCTTGGTTTCCTTGGCATGAATTGCTTCCCGTTTTGCTTTCACAACGGGTGCCAGGGTCGTTCTTAGTGCCTCGATGCGTACTGTGCGCGGCAAGGAAGCGCCAAGTTCGTCAAACAGCTGACAGATAAGCGTAGCGTCGAAATATTTGAGGGTGTCGATCAAGTTGTGATTCATACGTTTTTTTTCAATGGCCATGCCATCACTTCCAATCTTTAATCGTTATCGGTGATAAAGGTCAAGTCATCGATGATGACGCGTGAACGGGTGATGTTGTTCCCACGACCGCGAACACCGCCGTCGTAAACGAAACGGACATAATAGCCGTCTGCGGGCTGGTCGTTGATTTGTTGTGTGGTGAGATTGAACTGGCGGAAGGTAAACGCCGTCGACACAGGATTGCCTGTATAAGTGACGCCATAGGCTGTCACCGTGAAACTGGCCACGGTTTCGAAGGGACCGGCTTTATCGGTGGCGATGGAAATCGTCAATGTCCGTGGCTCGGTACCGTCGTTATTGTCTTCAATCAAGCCCATGATTTCGTAGAATTCGATGGCCGTCAAGTTCGCAACCGGCAGATGGGTCGTGACGATGACCTCGTTATCCAGTCTGATGGAGCTGTTGTTGTCGGTTACGGTATTCAAGACATCATAGGCACTGAATGGATCATCGGCTTCGGATGAAGGCAATGCCCCTTTAAGGCCGTAGATCGGTGTCCCGTTTTCAAGCGTCCGGTCGATGGGGCGCAAAAACCCGAGTGACGTCCGGCTCGCTCTTTCATAAATACCCGTCACATCAAAACGGATGCTGTCGATCAAAACATTCTCGATCGAATAGGTGGCACCACCATTGAAATTACCGGTGGTGCTTGAAGCTTCTAGTAGATCGAGAAAGTCCTGGTTGTTGTATAAACCGGCAAGCGTAGCTTCACCGAAAAAGCTTAAGAAGGCGTTGTCGAACTCTTCTTTGGGATCGACGTCACTCAAAAGCGTCCATTCGCCGATGGGAATGTTCGGGGTGTTTGTAGCATTAAGATGGTCAAAGACCGCGTAAGCGGGCCGTGCGGTAATCGCAAGCAAAAGAAACGCCATGCCGAGTGACCAGACGATAAACAGTTTTTTCACCATGAACACGACCACCTTTCCTTAATCTTTTTTGAAAAAAATGCGATACAGGACATAAATCAGGATAATATCAATCAGAATAACAAGTCGGCCTACCGGAGACCCTGCAAACAACAAGATACGTCCCACAAAGGGAACGGTAAACCAGTGAATGCCGATGACATCCTCGGCGCTCAACACCCAAGCATCGGAACTGGTGGCGCCTTCGGCGATGGTTGTTATCTCATACCCTTCAGCAGTACTGGTAATGCCTTCAAGGTAGTGGACCACCACGACATCCTGGTTGTTGATGGTGACATCAAAGGCGATGATATCACCAGGTCTCAGCGTGGCAAGGTCAATTCCTTTGTCGATGACAACAACATCCCCGACGCCAATGGTCGGCGTCATCGAGTCTGAAACGATGACATAGTGTTGATACCGGTTCAAAAACGCCACGTTTTCAAAGAGGAGTGTCCCGATCACATAAACCAGGAGCAACACGACCACCACCTTGAAGCTTTTATACATAAGATTCATTTTTCCATTCGTTTTCCTCATGCGCATCCTCTATTCCGTGTCCTCAATTTCATGCATGCGGAAAAATAGATCGAACTCGAGTGCCTGCGACACGATGGCCTCATAGGTCTCCCTGTCCTCAGGAAGGCCCAGATGCACCCGCACAGTCACGTCGAAACGAAATCCGTTTTCCTCCACATCGAAACTCGGGTGGTCGACACCCAAAACGACGCTGAGATTGTCAGGTACAAAATCCGCGTCCATAAACGCGTAGCTGAATTGAATCAATTCAGCATGGCTGTTGCCACCACCAATGGTGACATT
>SLJL01000027.1 GCA_007135105.1 Candidatus Izemoplasma sp. | reverse complement strand
TATCATGACCACAGCATCGGCGAAAACCACGACCCCGAAACCCACCTGATCCCCAATGTCATCAAAAGCGTCTTATCCGAAAAGAACACGCTCAAAGTCTTTGGTACGGATTACGACACAAAAGACGGCAGTGCCATCAGGGACTATATCCATGTCGAGGACCTGATCGACGCGCATATCAAGGCTCTTAACCATATCGTGGACCACCGCGTCTCCGATGTTTTCAATCTCGGCAGTGCCGAAGGGTATTCCGTTTTGGATATCATCAAGACCACAGAAACCGTGTTGAACAAAACCGTCCCCTTTGAAAAACATCAAAGAAGACCCGGTGATCCACCGGTGTTGATCGCGACGCACGACAAAGCAGAAGAAGTGTTGGGCTGGCGACCGACCTACAAACTTGAAGACATGATAAGATCCGCCGCACACTATTACGAAAAGAGGCGATAGCATGCACGCGCTATTTGAGTTGATCCATTATGCCATCAGGGAAAGACTGATAGATACCATCGATTACGATTATGTGTTCAACCGCTTGCTCCATCTTCTGGATCTGGATATCGTGTACCAACCTTATGAGGCAACCTACAAAACCGATAAAACGGTGGATGAGATTTTGAAACCCTTATTGGACCATGCGGTCGATAAAGGCAAGATAGATCCCGATACCGTCCAGATGCGTGATTTGTTCGAAAGCGAAATCATGAATGTCTTTACACCCAATCCCAGTATGCTCCAACAACAGTTCGACACCCTCAAAAAGCAAAGCATCATCGCCGCAACGGATGATTTCTACCGCCGCAGCAAAAAAAGCAACTACATCAAAATGGCACGCATCGGCAAGAACCATTTCTATAAGGTGCCCTCGAAATACGGGGAAATTGAAATCACCATCAACCGGTCGAAGCCGGAAAAAGATCCGAAGGATATCGCGAAAAAACCTGTAGACACAGCCTATCCTCAATGTCTTCTCTGTAAGGAAAATGTCGGTTATTATGGTCATGCCGCCCATCCCGGCAGAACCAATCACCGCATCATTAAAATTTCACTGAACGACGAACCGTTCTATTTCCAGTTCTCACCCTATGTCTATTATAACGAACATGCCATCGTGCTTCATGAGGACCATATTCCCATGGATGTGGGCAAGCACACGTTTTATCGTCTATTTGATTTCGTCGATCAGTTTCCGCATTATTTTCTCGGTTCGAACGCCGGATTGCCGATTGTCGGCGGTTCCATCTTGTCCCACGAACACTACCAAGGGGGTAGAGCCAGATTTCCGATCGATGAAGCCGCTGGTTTTTACACCACCAGGATGAACGGGATCACCTATGAACTATTGAACTGGCCGTTATCGGTAATCAAGATGCGTAGTGAAAACCGGGAACGCCTCATCAACGCCGCCGAGGCATTAAGACAATATTTCAGTACGTATGCCGATGAAAGCATCGATTTGTTACATGAGACCGATCAGCCGCACAATGCCATCACCCCGATTCTCCGCCGTACCGGTTCGAGCTATCAGCTTTTGATCGCGTTAAGAAACAATCGGACAGATGAATCCTATCCCGATGGCATCTTTCATCCCCACCCATCAAGACACCACATCAAAAAAGAAAACATCGGTTTGATCGAGGTCATGGGACTGGCGATTCTTCCCGGACGCTTGCATGATGCATTCACGGATATCGAAACAATCCTGAAAGAAGAAAGCGAAAGTTTTGAAAATATGGAAGACTATCAACCATGGCTTGATGAACTGAAAGCGAAAATGCCCGTTGATGACGTCCGTGGCCTTATCGAACGATCGGCGGGAGAAATATTCATCCGGGGGCTTGAGGATTGTGGCATCTTCAAGCAAACAGATGCGCACCGGCGCAAATTCAAACAATTTCTGGAGGGATTTCTGGCATGGCACTTGAAATATTGAATAAGACAATCGGTGTTGAAAAAGTCAAGGAAGTCAAGTACACAAGCGCAAAACAAAAAATCACACTTCTCAGCCTCGGTGCAGCCATCAAACGATGGGAGACCAAGGATAAAAACGGTAGATTCGAAAATATCGTCATCACCTACGCCCGTGATGAGGACTATCTGCAAAACACGAAATTTCTCGGCGCGACAGTCGGTCCTTATGCCGGACGTATCTATCCAAGCGAGCTCGTCTTCGGGGATACGACCTACCCCTTAAGCAAAAATTTCATGGATCACGCCAACTTGCACAGCGGCCCCGATAACATCACCACCCATAACTTCCACGTCGAACAGGTGGATCCTGATACGGTAGTTTTTGAGACCCTCAAACCGGAAAAAGACCATGAGTTTCCCGGGAATATGACCTTCAGGATTATCGTGACATTCACTGAAGACACCATGCGCGTAACCTACGAGACGACAAGCGATGCGCTCGGGGTGGCCAATGTGACCAATCATAGCTACTTCAATCTCAGCGGTGAATTGAAATCGGACATTCGGGAACACACATTGAAGTTGCCTTCGAATGAACATGTGGAACTGGATGGTTTCTATATCGGAACGCTGGTGGTGAAAAGCGCCAACACGCCATTTGACTTTTCAAACCCGAAACCATTGAAAGAAGGCATCATGCCTCTACAAGATACCCCACAAAAGGGTATCGACCATCCCTTTATCCTCCACGAAGGCACGATTGTGTTGCAAGATCCGAAAAGCGGTCGCAACCTACATATGGAAACCGACTATGACGCCGTGGTCGTCTACACCAACAACATTCTCACCGACCACACTTTTGAAACCGGCAAAAAAGACAGTGATCATCTGGCGGTCTGTCTCGAGTGTCAACATGTGCCCAATGACATCAATCTGATGGCTGAACCCAAAAGTATCATCAAACCGGGTGAGACCAAAACACGTACAACCATATACAAAGTGAACCAGTGAAACGAAGTGAAGGGAAGGATGCACCAATGGCAACGATAAAGGAAATCGCCAAGAAAGCCGATTGTTCAATCGGAACCGTTTCAAGAGTGCTCAATTTCGACGAGAGTCTGCGCGTCAGCGATCAAAAACGTGAAAAAATCTTGAAGATCGCCGAGGAAATGCAATACGAGGTAAAAAGGAAAAACACCCGGAAACGCCGCTATAACATCGGCGTTGTCAGCATGTATACGACTCTGGAGGAACTTGAGGATCCGTTTTATCTGTCCATCCGACTGGGTATCGAGAAAAACCTCAACAAAAACACCGTGTCCCTTACCGTCATCCACGATACGGCTGAAGGATTCGACTATGCGAAACTGAAAAATGTCGACGGCATCATCGCCATCGGCCATTTCACCGACACCGAAATCAAGAAATTCGAGAAGATCACCGATCAGATCGTCTTTGTCAATGCGGATCCCAAACCCCACGTTCATGACGCGATTTTATTTGACGGTGAACACGCGGTAAAAAAGGTCACCGACCATCTTTATGATCTCGGACACCGCAACATCGGCTTCATCGGCGTCAAGGCGATCCGGGAGAAGAAACACATCGACTTGAAGGAAAACCGGTATGAACTGGTGGAGAAACATTTCAAGGAAAAAGCAATCTATGACGACACCTATGTCTATCGTGGTGGTAGAAACTATAGGGACGGTCATCGCATCATGAAAGCCATCATCGATGAGGACAACCTGCCAACAGCCTTTTTTATCGGCAATGACTCGATGGCCATCGGGGCATTGACCGCATTGTACGAAGCGGGTATCCGTGTGCCCGAACACTTGAGCATCGTCGGATACAACGATATCGCGAACGCGGAATACAGTCTCCCGCCGTTGACCACGGTAAAAGTCTACACGGAACTGATGGGTGAAAAAGCCATGGAAATGGTCCTTGATAAAATCAGGGGCCGTGTGATCCCCTTAAGGTTGATTACCCCGACAAAACTGGTCGTTCGCAAGAGCACTGCCCGTATGAATGGAAAAACGTGATGCACGTTTTTCTTTTTTTACCATCTGTAAGCCGTTTCTTTAAAGCCCTTAAAAGAGCTATCATTAGAGATTTATGCGTGTATTTGGACATGATAGTGCTTACAATCTCTGTTGACGATTTGGAACAAAAATGGTAAAATATAGGTAAAAGAAAGTAAAATTTTACCTAGGAGGATGCATTGTGAAAAAGATTGGTATAGTAAGTGTGTTTTTGTTTTCTGTTTTCATTTTGGCAGCATGTGCACGAGATTATGACCCGCCGGTAATCGAGGGGGCCGATGACACCGAAATCATGCAAGGCGCGACCTTCGATCCCATGGAGGGTGTCACCGCCTACGATTATGACGGTAACGATTTAACCGATGAGATTGAAGTTGACGGTTTTGTCAACTCCAGTATTCTTGGAGAGCACAACTTGACATATTCCGTGACGGACGATCAAGATCAGACCACGACGGTCAACCGCTACATTACGGTTGTGTTCGAAACCGATGAACCTTATCAGGTCTATAATGGCAATTTCGAACTCGGCACAGGAGGCTGGACATTCGATCAACCGGGTGGAGAAGCTTCTTGGGCGGTAGACAATGAGATTTTGACCGTCGATATCACCAATCCGGGTAGCGAATGGTGGCAACTGCAGATCTATCAGCTGCTTGAGATTTTCGAGGGTGATATGTATAAGGTAGAAGTGACCGCGCGTAGCGAAGCGGGTAAGACTCTCGGTATCGGGTTTGAGGATACCACAGCCGGCTATGCGATGATCGCCGGGGGTACTTACACGGTAGCATTGAGTGATGATTTTGAAACCTATACGTTCTATTTCGAATCAGATCGCACCATCGATGCGGCCAAGTTCGTGCTTTATCTTGGTCAGATGGACGCCGCTGAAGCTGAAGCGGTTGTAGAGATAGAAGAAGTCTCTATCGAGCTTATGGATGTGAACCC
>SLJL01000109.1 GCA_007135105.1 Candidatus Izemoplasma sp. | reverse complement strand
CCCTCAAAAAAGTGAAACATACGTCTTTTTCAACTGTCGCATCTTCTCTTGACGTTCTGCAACTTCCTTGTAACGTTTGCGTTTCGAAGCGTCCTGCATACAGATATCGCTGTAATAGTTAATCCATTCGATATGCTTATGGCGATACGCGAGCGGCAAAGCGATGTCACGGATGAATGCCACCCCTTTTTTCTGACACTTAACCTGTAGATATACTTTTTCCAACGTTAGCCAGCCAGGAACCTTTCGCATGGCATGATTCAGTTCATCTTCGAGACTTGTTATGTGATAGAACAATGATAGACTCAAATAATAGTACGGATCATACGTATCTTTTGAAATCAAGGCATAATCCTTTTCATCAAGCATCATCCCTTCATTTTGTTTTGTCCTAAGATAAACATAGAGATATAGATTGTAAAGTCGATCGGGAACAGTATCTGGAGTTTTGAAGTGAATCAATTCCTTTTCAATCGGTTCTTCTTTAATCAACGCTTTAGCCATCAGCAACAAAGGAATCTCCATTTCTCTGATGTGATTTTGAAAAGACAAACCATTGGAACATGAAGCCAACACATGCGTAGCTGTTTTCAGTGTCAAGCCATTTTCCAAAGCCACCTTGAAACTCAGCTGATGGTACAATGACTGAATCCGTGGATGATGGTCGGCGACCGGTTTCAACAATTTCAGCAGTTGACAGCATAAAACACAACGACGTTCAAGATAAGCCACCTCCGCTTGAAGATACAGATATGCGATGGTAGATAAAAGATCCAGATGGGATAGCCCATCGGTAACATCATGTATGATTTCATGCGCTTTATCGACACGACGGTCATAGACGCACACGAAGAGCTCATAAATACCATGAAAAAAAGCCACATTCGTTTTTCGTGCTTTTTCATGACTCGCCACAAGGACCTCGCGGTCACACATATAGAAAGCGTCGATGGTCTTCTTCATGAGGTCTTCATTCATATAATGGCTCAATAAAGCATCCGCATCCATATCCAATGCTCTACCGAGTTCGCGAATAACCATCGGGTTTCCCTCGATATGGCGGTTTTCGTACTTCGAAAGACCGGTATTGCAGTAATGGTCGGCCAAATCCTTTTGTGTCATACCAAGATCACTGCGTCTTGTCTTCAGTATCTCCGTCATATGAGCACTTTTGTACTTTGCTAACATTTTGCGTTTTCGTTCAAGATCCAAATAAATCGTATCCAGTTTTTCTTTCATATTTTTCCTCCTCATAGCCATTATTTCTTTATATAAAAAAAGAAACATATTTTCAAGGGGTATGGTTTGAAATCTTGGATTGATTTTCATTTCAAAAAACAAGAACTCGCTGATAAAGAAAAAACCACGTTTGTGGTTTTAGATGTTCGGATAGCGACACCATGATATTAAAGGACACGCTTCACAGTTCGGCTTGCGGGCAGTACAGTGATAGCGTCCGAAAAATATCATTTGATGATGTAGTTGCGACCATTTATGTCTGGGGAACTTCCGCATCAACTTCTCTTCAACTTTCAAAGTGGAATCCGGATTGTAGGCGAGTTTCAACCGCTTTGATACTCTCTCAACATGTGTATCCACCGCGATTCTAGGCACCTCATACCATACGCTGAGTACGACATTGGCCGTCTTCCTGCCAACACCCGGCAAGGCTTCCAAAGCCGCTTGTGTATCAGGAACCTTTCCCTGATGGCGATCCTTGATGGCTTTCGCGGTTGCTTTGATGTGTCGTGCCTTGTTTTTGTAAAGACCGATGCGTTTGATATCATCTTCGAGCGTTTTTAGAGGCACCGCAATATAATCATCGACGTCCTTATAAGTTTCAAATAAGCGCTTCGTCACTTTATTCACCGCTGCATCGGTACTTTGGGCACTCAACATCACCGCAACGAGCAATTCCAAGGCATTGGTGTGGTTCAATTCGCATTGTGCATGCGGATACATTGCCTCAAGCGCTGTCATGATCGCTTCTACTCTTCCCATATACGATGAAAATCCTTCAGGGCGTCTTTGTTCGATGCCGGTTTCTTCTCGGCATCTTTCAGTTGATTAACAAGAATGTGATCGATTTGTCTCAAGGATGGCTGTTTGTTCTCAAATGCCTGATACGTCGCATCCTTAATCATGTCGATGTCGAATTCCTCTTCGAAAATCCACTGCTTCACGGTTTCGTAATCCAGTTGTGAAAGCGGCTGTTTAAACATGTCTTCCAGAAAATCGATAACGATGCTGGTATCGTTTTTCTGTTGCGTTTCGTAATCATGTTTCAAATGCTCTACTACCTTGATCAAGAAATAATCGACATTGAAAGACTCTCGTTCCTTGCCATCATCATCTTCATATAGATGAATATTCAAATAGCCCTTTGTTATGAGGTTATTCAATATTTTCTCGGTTTCAGCGGGGGAAGTGGCCAACCACTGGGCAAACTTCTTGGGTTTGATGATCTGCTGTTTTTCTTCCAACAATGTATGGAGCTTAATGAGTGCGATGGCTTCACGTTCGTTCAAATCGAACTTATGGTAGTATTTCAAAACGAGACCTTTGAAGTCCAGGACATTGTCATCGATCAGTTTTTTCAGAATGTGTCGCATGGATGAATCCCCCTCAAAACTTAATGCTTTTTTTCGCCAATTTTTTCAATGCAATCTCCGCCGCATGTTGTTCTGCTGTTTTTTTACTGTGTCCTTCGCCTTCGCCCATCAAAATGTCATCCATATAGACGCGAATCGTGAATGTTTTATTATGTGACGGGCCTGTTTCACCAATCACTTTGTACGACAATTGACGTTTATCCGATTGAACAAGCTCTTGCAGGTGACTTTTGAAGTCGATGAAATTTTGTTCTTCTTCGTTGTCCAGCAACGGAAAAACGGCTCTGGTCGCTACCTTGTAGCATTCCTCGAGACCTTTATCCAAAAAGATCGCACCGATGAATGCCTCAAAAGCATCCGCAAGCAATGCGCCGCGTTCTCGACCACCGTTTTTTTCCTCACCATGGCCAAGCAAAAGGAAATCACCCAGATTACAGACTTTCGCATATTCCACCAAAGCGGCTTCACATACGAACTTGGCCCTTCTTTTTGTCAAATCGCCTTCATTATAATGTTTGTCTTCCTCATACAGGTATTTGGCCATCATCACATCCAACACGGCATCACCGACAAACTCAAGTCTTTCGTTGGATTCGGTGTTGTTTTCATTCGCATAGGAAGAATGCGTCAGCGCGGTTCTCAAGAGTTGTTTGTTGTTAAAGTCGAGGTCGAAATAAGCTTCGAGCAGATCACTGTTTTTCATTGGTTGGTGCCTCCGATTCTATGATGGCATTCACTTTGCCGATCACATCCTGACGTACAACATGTGCCGCTTGTTTGATCGCATTGTAAAAGCCGTTCGCTTTCGAGGATCCCTGGGCCTTGATGACGACGCCTTTAAGTCCGTAGATCATCGCACCACCGATTTCATCCGGAGCCATGCGTTTTTTGAACCTTTTCAGGTTTTTCACTGACAGCAATAGGCCCAACTTACCGAGAATACCACGTGACAACTCCTGCTTAAGCATCGTGCCCATGCCTTTTGCGGTACCTTCGATTGTTTTCATGACGATATTGGCCGTAAAGCCGTCGGATATCATGATGTCGGCCGGTGGATCCAAAATAAGCTTCGGTTCGACATTTCCGTAGAAATTGATGTTGCTGTTTTCTTTGAATAGTTTGGCAGCTTCATTATCAAGTTCACGACCTTTGCCTTCTTCTGTGCCGATATTGATCAAGCCGACTTTCGGGTCTGTGATGCCCAACACTTCCTGGGCGTAGATGCTTGCGAAGTAGGCTTGTTGCACCATGAACTCGGGTTTGATCTCAAGGTTTCCACCGCTATCGAGCAATATGAACTGTTTTTTGGAAGCTGTTGGTAGAACAGGAGCAATCGCTGTCCTTTTGAATTGTTTCATCCGTCCAACCAGGATATGCGCACCCGCAATCAAAGCCTGGGTTGCCCCACTGGAGACAACGGCATCGTTGTCCTTGTTCCTGACACTTGAAAGACTCAAGGCCATGGAGCTCTTCCTGTTGCTTCTGATCGCCCGAATCGGATCTTTTTCGCCCATATCGATTGTCCCTTCGGATTGAACAATCTTGATACGCTCAGAACGCGTCAAATACTCTTTAATGGCGCTTTCATCCCCATACAGCGTAATTTCAATATCGGGAATTTCCCTGATTGCTTTCATGGCACCGAGAATTTGTTCTTTAGGCGCAAAGTCCCCACCCATGGCGTCTACTGCAATTTTAATCATTGTGATCACCTCGTTGATTTCGTAGTATCATTATAGCATAATTTCTGCATTATTCCTGTTAAAATCCTGTCAGTCTTCCAAAGGTTCCAACAGCTGTCTACGTAAAAGGTCATAAGATTTTTCCTCATCGATGAAGACAGCCTTGAAATAGTCTTCCACATCTTTTTTCGCTTGTCTGACGAGGGCGATGTCTTTCTCGAAGTCGACAAATTCAAACGGGAGATATCCGCTTTGCAACGTCCCGATCAGATCGCCATGGCCCCGCGTTTTCAAATCGTGCTCGCTCAAGACGAATCCGTCGTTGGTCTCTTTGAGAATTTCCATGCGTGTCTGCGCTTCTTCAGATGGTTTGAACACCATGATGCACCGGCCAGGTTTTGCTCCTCGTCCAACCCGACCGCGCAATTGATGCAACTGAGCGAATCCAAACCGGTCCGCATGATAGATGATCATCAAGGTCGCTTCCGGGAAATCCACGCCGACTTCGATGATGGTTGTAGCGACGAGAATATCTATCTTCTTATCCCTGAAGCGCCGGAGCATGTCGTCTTGCTGGTCACGACTGATTTGTCCATGCAACAATGCAACCGTTCTATTTGCAAAAAACTTTTTATAGATTGAATGAAGCTTCTTGGCACCGTAAGGAATGGTATCCGTGGCTT
>SLJL01000011.1 GCA_007135105.1 Candidatus Izemoplasma sp. | reverse complement strand
GGCGCATTTTATTGTATAATTCAACTGTGGTGATACCTATGACTTCACTGGAACGTCTCGGAAAACAGATTCTTTATACTTTGAACACCGCCGGTTATGAAGCCTACTTCGTCGGCGGTTTTGTGCGGGACAAACTTCTGAAAAGACCCTTGAACGATGTGGACATCACCACCGCGGCCACACCGGATATCGTTGCGACGCTTTTTAAGAAGACCGTGCCCACCGGGGCCGCCTTCGGGACCATCACTGTTATTCTTGAAGGCCATCCTTTCGAAATCACGACCTACCGCAAGGAAACCACCTATGACAACCACCGCCATCCCGATAGGATCCGTTTTGCCGAAACGGTGGCAGAGGATCTGTCGCGTCGCGATTTCACCATCAACCAGCTCATCATGAATCATGAAGGAAAGATCATCGACCACCATGCGGGACTGGATGATCTTGAAGCCGAAATCGTGCGTACTATCGGCGATGCAAACAGCCGCTTTCAAGAAGATGCGCTCAGAATATTACGCGCCCTACGTTTTGCGGCGCAACTTTCTTTCAGCATCCACCCCGAAACCGAAATCGCCATCAAGGAGAACCGCGCACTACTGGCGCATCTTTCCAGCGAACGGGTGCAAGAGGAACTTGTGAAACTCTTCGATGCCGAAGCAAAAGCACCCGTACTTGAAAAGATGCTCGTCCTCGGCGTCGGTGAAACCCTTGGTTTTTCCGAAACACTAAAAACCTTTCTTGAGGTGCGTTCGTCGTTTGATAGTACGGATTTCTTCATCGTCATGCACAGCAAACACGAGTTCGACGAAACCTACTACCGCTTATCCAAGACATTCGTGAAAACGATCAAGGACGGCGCCGCCCTGCTCAACCGGAGAAAGACGAAACCGTTTGAAGCCCGTGACTTGTTCGACTACGGCTTCAAGTTATGCGAACGCATCGCGAAACTGATACATGCTCTCGGGTTTTCCGACCAGAGAAAACACGTTCGAAACCTGGCCGATACATTGCCGATACATACGCTTGAGGAACTTGCCTACAGAGGCAGACACATCAAAAACGAACTGAATCCCGATCATTCACGTCACATCGCCATCGTCCAGGACATTTTATTGAATAAGGTGCTGGACCGTTCCCTGCCGAACCGCTACACCGATTTGAAAACAGCTGCCATTACTATCCTTAATTCCATAAAAAGCGAGTGAAAACCATGCCGAATATCGAAGCATACCTAGAAGCATTCCATGAGATTACCATTCTTTATCCCGATGAAGAGAAGTACCGTCACCTGGAGACTTTCCACGTCAAAAGCGCCGACGAGACGATTCCGCTCGACCTTGCCAGCACAAAGACATGGGGTGATATGATAAAATACACCCTGGACTTCAAAGGCTACATTTATCTGAACCGGATCTATCATGTCCATGATGCCCTCGGCAACAAGATCGAGCTCTATAGCGGCGAGGTTGTCAGAAGCGAACTGTTCGATGAACTCTTCCACTATGACGGTGAGGATCTCGGGGTGACCTATGCGAAAGACGAGACAACCTTCAAGCTCTGGACACCCGTCGCCAAGGCGGTCAATGTCATCCTTTTCAAGGATGATGGGGAGGAAACCCACGCCTTGTCCTATATCAATCAAGGTGTATGGTCCGCAACCATCAGCGGCGATCTTGAGGGGACAAGATACTTGTTCGAAGCCCGTGTGAACGGTAGAACCAACCGGTTCAACGACATATACGGACGCGCTTCGACGGCCAACGGCAAAAAGAACATCGTCATCGATCCCGACAAAATCAAGAAACCAAAACACCCGCGCCCTTTCAAAAACATCCATCCGACCGATGCGGTCATCTATGAAGCCAGCGTGCGGGATACCACGGTGAGCAACACCATCAATCCGAGTGAACGGGCCACCTTCAAGGCTTTTCATGAGACCGGTCTCAAAACAAAGAAGCACAATCCTGCCGGCTTCGACTACATCAAGGATCTTGGGATTACCCATGTACAGCTTCTACCGATCTACGATTTCGAAGGGGTGGACGAGACCGATCGTTTCAAGGCATACAACTGGGGTTACAACCCTTCGCAATATTTCATCCCCGAAGGGTCTTTCACCGTCAAACCCGATGATCCCTACGCGAGAATCAATGAACTAATCGCGATGGTAGACGCCTACCACGAAGCCGGAATCGGTGTCATCATGGATGTCGTCTACAACCACATCTACAACATCAAGACCTTTCCCTTCGATATGATGATTCCGGGGTATGCCTACCGGGTCGACCACAACGGTGTGCTCACCAACAGCAGCGGCTGTGATTCCGATCTGGCGACCGAACGACGCATGGTGCGCAAACTCATCGTCGACGCCGTCCTTTACTGGGTCAACACCTTCAACATCGACGGATTCCGTTTCGACCTCATGGGTCTGATCGATTGTACGACGATGCATGTCATCAGACAGAAATGCGAGTTCATCGATCCGGCGATCCTCGTCTACGGTGAAGGTTGGGAGATGTCCGCGCCACTGCCGAAAAACCAGCTTTGTCACATGAACAACCGTCGCAGTCTTTTCAACATCGGTTTTTTCAACGATACCGTCCGCGAGACCATCAAGGGCGAAACCTTCAAGCTGAAAGCCAAAGGCTACGCCATGGGCGAAGACCTCGGCAAGGAAACCGCCCGTCTGATCCGGGCCGAGTATCAAAACAAGGCGCTCGAATACCCTTCCCAATCCATCAATTATGTCGAATGTCATGACAACCACACGTTTTATGACAAAGCCAGGCACGCTTTGAAGGCCGAAACGGAGGCCATCAGACTAAAAGCCCAGAAACTGGCCACGGCGATGATCATCCTGATGCAGGGTGTGCCTTTCATCCATGCGGGACAGGAGTTCTACCGGACAAAGCAGGGCGAAGGCAACAGCTACAGAAGTCCCGATGCCATCAACCAGATCGACTGGAACCTGGTCGATGCCCATAAAAACGACATCGACGCTATCAAGCAACTCATCGCGATCCGCAAAGAACACGATCTCTTCAGACTCAAAACCCCTTATGAAATCCAAAACAAAACCTACGTGCGCCAAAGAAAGACCGGCACGCTCGTCTATGAACTCAAAAACGATGCCACGCATCTGATTGTCCTCTTTAAAAACAGCGAAAAAGAAGAGGCCTTTACTTTCGATGATGCCTTTGATATAATCTATCAATCGGACGGGAAACCGCGAAGAAAACACGTGAAATCCCTGACGCTGTTCTCCATATCGACCACAATACTAAAACTGAATGACAAGGCGTGATACCATGAAACAATTCTATGCGAAAATCGATTCATACAATCTGACAACCTACGATACCAACACCATCAGCGTGTTCCTGAAAGACAACACGCGCCTGACGTTGAGAATCGACGAAACCATCGATGTGAACGAAGGGGATGTCTATTTGTTCACCGTCGAGGAAATCGTCTTCAAGGAACGTGACCAGTACCTGGTCAAAGAGCTGAAACATCTGAATGACGTTACGCTCCCCCTGAAAGAACGCGAAAGCATCATGAGCGACTTCTACGCCTTCGCCCCCAGAGACATCGAAAACATCAAAAAGACCATCGATAGCTACCTCGAAAAACTTCAGGATGGTCCTATCCGGACCATCACGATGAAACTTTTCGAAGCGCACGAACAGAACTTCTATCTCTATCCTGCGGCCACGCGGTTTCACCACGCCTATATCGGTGGCATCGCCCACCACACCGCCACCATGCTCAAACTATCGGACAGCTTTGTCAAGACCTACCCGTTTTTGAACCACGAGCTCCTGATCGCCGGCATTCTCCTGCACGATCTCTTCAAGACGGTGGAACTGTCCAACTACCACGCACCGGAATACACCACCGAAGGCCGCCTGATCGGCCATATCAGCATGGGCTCTGAAGCGATCGCGACCGCAGCACGGGAAACCGGATTCTACGATACCGAAGAACGGATGCTGCTGCAGCACATGGTGCTCACCCACCATTACTACGGTAACTTCGGTTCACCGAAAAAACCGAATGTCCCTGAAGCGCTTGCCTTGCATCATATCGACAACATCGATTCCAAATTCGCCGTTCTCGGCGAAGCATTGGATGAGGTCAAACCCGGTGAATTCACACCACCCCTCGCAGTCATCGACCGGGAACGCTTTTACAAATCCAAGTTAAACGATAAATGAATAGACAAAGCAAACGCACTATGTTAAACTATTAAGGAAATCAAGCCAAAACGGCGTTTTTCGTAATCATTAAGGAGTGAATTTTCATATGAAAGCAGTAAAACGAAGCGAAGCCGGCAAAGTCGCTCGCGCCAACAAGGAAATCCCCGGCGTCATCTACGGACGCGACATCGAATCCACACCGATCAAGATCAGTTTCCGTGATTTCGTCGACGCTTACCAGCAATACGGTAAGTCCATGACCTTTGAAATGACACTTGAAGGAGAAACACACATGGTCTATTTCAAAGAAGTCCAAGTCGATCCGATTCGTCAAAACCATGTCGTTCATTTCGACTTACAAAAAATCAGCGCTACCGATACCATTTCGGCGGACATCCCCGTTGAAGTCCTCAACCAACGCGAAGTGGAACTACGCGGTCTGATTGTAGAACTCATCAGCAACACCATCAACACCGAATTCCCCGCTGGTAGCGGTATCAGCCACTTCGAACTCGATGTAGAAGGTCTGGAAGGAAACGATGCACTTTATGTGCGTGATCTCGATCTGCCCGAAGGTTTCAAAGTACTCGACCCTGAAGACAAGATCGTCATCTCCATCTCCTACCCACAAGAGGAAGAAGAGGAAGAAGAAGTACCGACAGATGAAGAAGAAATCGAAGTTGAAGCCATTAAGCAAAAAGGTGACGACGAAGAAGAGTCGGATTCCGAAGAAAAAGAAGATTAACCAGAAAGTTCCGCATCGATCCGATGTGGAACTTTTTTTATCCCGGGATACGTGGAGTCTTTTTTCAAAGAACAAAACTGAGGCCGTGTACAGAGAAATCATGCAAGTTT
>SLJL01000089.1 GCA_007135105.1 Candidatus Izemoplasma sp. | reverse complement strand
TTCAAATCGACACTGATGGTGACGTTGTGTTTTTTGGCCACTTTGCATGCTTCCAAGACAAGAGCGCTGGCCTGTTCACTCAAAGCCGGTGTGATGCCGCTCCAATGAAACCAGTGTGCATCCTTGAAAATGGTTTCAAAATCGAAATCATCGACGGTCGCACCGCTGATGGCGCTGGTCTTTCGGTCATAGATGACCTGACTCGGCCGCATGCTCACACCGGATTCCAGATAATAGATACCCAGACGCTCACCACCCAAGGCCATGTGATCCGTCTTGACGCCGAAACGGCGCAAGTGGTTGATGGCCGAGATGCCGATGGGATTATTTGGTACTTTGGATACAAAATGAGCATCCTGATCAAACAGGGCCAAACCCGTCGCGACGTTGGCCTCGCCGCCGCCATACACAACTTCGAACGTGCTTGCTTGCGTGAAGCGTTGATGATCGGGGGGTGATAATCGCAGCATGATTTCCCCAAGTGTTATGATTTTCGGCATGTGCGCAACTCCTCTATCTGGTTTCTATACTTGCGTGCTGTTTGTGTGACAGCTTCAAAATCATTGTGTTTGCCCGGTTTTGTCAAATCACTGCCAATACCGATGAGATCCGCACCGTTGACAAGCCAGTCCTTGATGTTCGTCATATCGACCCCACCGGTGACCATGACCTTGATATCCGGCAGTGGCGCCTTGATGCTTTTGATGAACTTCGTTCCGAAATGACTGCCGGGAAACAATTTGATGATCCTGACGTGGTGTTTAAGCGCCCACATCATCTCGGTAACAGTCATGCACCCCGGCATATAGGGAACATCCTTTTCATGACAATAAAGCGCAGTCGCTTCATCAAAACCGGGTGACACGATATATTGAGCCCCGTGTTCAATCGCCGTTTTACAAGTTCTTTCGTCGATGACCGTCCCGGCACCAAGCAACATGTCCTCTTTGAAGGCATCTTTCAACGTTGAGATCAACCAAGCGGCCCTAGGCACCGTAAACGTTATCTCAATCGCTTTTATGCCGCCTTTATACGCGGCTTCAGCCAAGCGATATCCTTGTTCCGGATCATCCGCCCTAATGACGGCAACCAGCTTTTCTTGCAGCAGACGTTCAATCACATGCATCTTCAATCACCTCTTTACATTGAAATCCTTATCTTTTTCTTGTGGTATCCTTAAGGAAAACCTTAATCTAATCATCACGACCCAGACCAGACCTTCTTCACAGCCGAGGTCAATCGGTAAACGTGTATGTATAGGTCTTGTCATCCAAATCAAGCGTTCCGGTAGTCACACTCGCTTCAATCGCACCCGTGTCGACAAATCCGAGAATCCGATCGAGAAACGCTTCGGATATCTCATCATCCGCCAAATGCGTCTGATTCAATGTCAAAACAAGACTGCCCTCCAAGATATTCACCGACACGTCAAAAGTCAGGTGAACAGCCGAATTGAAGGCAGGGTAGTTGAAACGGTGCGCGCTGACGGTCAAAATGATCTGATTGGCATCGTTCAAATGAGCGTAAGCATACTTGATGCTGATGTGCGGTGTTTCCATAATCGTCGAACATGCGGTCTCATCACAGTCGCCCAAGGGATCGTAGTCTTCATTGATGTTTTCCTTGATCGAATCATAGATCACATAATTGATGAATAGTTCGACCAGAGTATAACGGTCTTCTTCATTCAATGGATCGAACAGGGCGATGATTGTATCTTCTATACCTTGGCTAGGGGTTTTATCCCCCGCATAAACCGTTTCGGGTAGATCATCGGCCGTTACTTCATCCTCTATTCTTGTGGTCGCATAGGTAACCACACCAAAGATGATGATCAAAAACGCGATCAGGATAAACAATAGTTTTTTCATAAGTACCTCCTCATAGAAAAAACAGTGTATATATATCAGTATACCATGGATCGACCTCTATATAGGGTGATTGACAAAGGGTTTTCTTTTAAGAACAAGCTTCAATGAAATCCCTTAAGCATCTGATTATGGTGTTCTATAGAACAATACACGTTCTTAACACTTTGAGAATACCCCTGCACTTGCGCGTTTTCTTCTAAGAATATAAGTCATACACTTTGAAATTCAGTTGAAGGAAAGATATACTATAAGTAGATACATGACATGAAAGCCAAAATTTCTAAGGAGGCGTTACATGAACTATATCATCGCAAAGGATTTTCCGCACGGCATCCTATCTGACAACACCGATCCCAAAGTGACCCTCTATGTGCCCACAAGCCGTGAGGCAAACGCAAATGAAGCGTTCAAGATCCGGATTGGAAACCTCATACGGACCATCGAGAAAAAACTCGAAAAAGTTACGGACAAAGACATCAAGGAGCGCATCATCTCTTCATTGAAAATCATAAAGGACGATCGTACCCTTTGGAATCAGCGCCTGGAGGGCTTCTGTATTTTCGCCAACGCCAACCAGACAGTCGTCTACATTCTGCAAAACCCGGTACGTGAAATGGCAATCGTCGGACAACGATTCCATCAAAAACCGCTCATCAAAGACCTGCAAGGACTGGATGAATACCAGATTCTCGCGCTTGACCGCCATGCTTATTCCCTATATGAAGGAAACCGGACGGGTTTCAGGGAAATTCCGTTGGGTGAAGATGAACCCCAGACCATCCAGGATTTCCTCGGAGACGAATACACCGAATCATATCTATCCCAAGGCTCATACGGCGGCGCTGCTTCAAAAGCGATGTTCCATGGTCATAAATCCAAGAAGGATGAGGTCGACAAGGACATCGAGCGCTATCTCAGACTCGTTGACCAACATGTGATGAAACACTACTCGAATGTGTCAAAAAAACCGCTCATTCTCTTTGCACTGCCCGAATATCACACGATATTCAGAAAACACAGTCACAACCCTCACCTTCTTGATGAAGGCATCAAACAATCCCCACACGAGCTGAAACTTGATGCTTTGAAAGAGCTGGCCTGGAACATCATCGAACCCCGCTATGAATCCCATATCGATACACTCACCGAAACCTACCGGCAAGCCAATCAAAAGGGTAGTGCCGATCATAAGATCCACACCGTCGCCAAAGCGGCTGTTAGCGGCCGTGTCGATACCATCCTCATCGAAGCCTACCGGGAGATTCCCGGCCGGATCGACACCGACAGTGGCCGCGTTATCGACCGCAACAACGCTTTAGAGAAGTTCGAAGACGCACTGGATGATCTCACCGATATCGTCATCAACAACGGCGGCAAGGTCCATGTCATACCCGAGGACAAAATGCCCACAGATACAGGCATCGCCGCCATCTACCGCTACTAATCAAAAATCCCGCCATTTTGGCGGGATTTCTTTATCTAGTCTTTCTGATAGACCCTGACATACTCGATTTCCATCAAGACCGGTTCATCAAACAGACTGTCCGGTGGCAATACCCCACCGTCAAACGAACCACCGATCGCCAGATTCAGCAATAAATAGAAGTCCTGATCAAAAGGCGCCGGAAAATCATGACCCTCGGTATACCATGATGTACTGGTTTTAATGAGCCTGTCATTCACATACCAGCGAATGACCTCTTCTTCCCATTCAACGGCATAGACGTTGAAATCCGCAATGCTCAGGTTAGTGGGAAACTGATAGGTCTGATGGGTATGTGTATTGTTCGGCCACGCACCACCAAAATGCAAAGCCGCAGTGGACTGGTTCGGAAAACGACCCTTGGCTTCCATGATATCGATCTCGCCCGAAGCCGCCCAACCACCATAGACATCTTCTTGCGGCATCATCCAGTAGGCCGGCCATAAACCATCCCCGACGGGTAGTTTGATTTTCGCCTCGAAACGGCCGTATGTCTGATGGAACGTCGGTTTTGTCCAAAGGCGGGCCGAAGTATATCTCATCCCACCGAAAGTCTCTTTTCGCGCTTCTATGATCAACCTGCCGTCTTCGACACGTGCGTTTTCTTCACGATAGTACTGTGCTTCATCATTTCCCCAGCCGGTCAGTCCGTAGGCCGCACCGGTTCCGATTTGAAAACCCCATTTGTCCAAATCCACCCCGAAGTCGTTCAAATTGTCGCCTTCTCCGGTAAATTCATCACACCATGTGATCACATAATCCCCGATAACGGGATTGCCGCATTCAGAAGTCTCCTTATCACTGCCATTAAAAATACCACAGGCATAAAGGCTGCCTGTAAGAATCAAAGTTAATATCAACAAAATTTTTCGCATCGTACTCACCCCATAATCTAAAATAACCGACAAAAACTAAAACGTTTTCGTTGCATATTATATCACACTGACCGAAAAGTTAAATCCCTAAGTGACTATTTTTTTTATATTTTTAGAGCATTCTCGTATTAATACGATTTTATCATGATTGTCTTCTACATCGAATACAAGTTCGAAGCAATCAAAACATAAGCAAACTGGTGAAAATCGTATCGAAACAAAATTCTACAATGATAAAATATGATAATATGGAGGTGAAGTCCTTAAAAGAAAGGCGTGGTGGCTCGAGTATGGATAAAGCGGTTGTCGAAAAATTGGTAGAAACGCATGGTTTTACGGATTTCAAATGGATACGCGGTGAGGATATTGCTGTTGGACAATGGGTCCGATTCAAATGTCGTCTGATGTGTTCGACATATGGCACAAAACCCGTCTGTCCACCAAACATGCCACCGATTCCCGAATGTGAACGGTTTTTCAAGGAATACGATCATGCACTCATCATCCGGATTGCTAAGAAAGCCCACCATCGAGATGCAGACAGTGAAAAATTCAAAATCCTGGATGATGATCTTCTTTCGCTTGAAAAAGCGCTTTTCTACAAAGGGTATCACAAGGTGATGGCACTACCAGCCACGATATGCTCCCGTTGTGAATCCTGTGCGGTAACAGCAGAAAACTGTCACCAAAAGGATAAAGCCAGACCAACACCGGAAGCGCTCGGTGTCGATGTCTTCGGGACGGTAAGGAAAATCGGTTATCCCGTCGAAGTCCTCAGTTCGTACGAACAGCAGATGAACCGTTACATTTTTGTGATGGTGCAATAAATCA
>SLJL01000059.1 GCA_007135105.1 Candidatus Izemoplasma sp. | reverse complement strand
CGTGCAGCCGAAAGGACGTTCGATATCTCCCGGGATCTTCAGGAACTTGCCGTTTCTCAAGTCGCGGTTGTCTGCGCCGGCGTCAAAAGCATTCTTGACATTCCAAAAACACTCGAATATCTTGAGACCAGCGGTGTGACAGTGCTGGGATATCAAACCGATACCATGCCGGAGTTTTATACATGCAGCGGTGAATTTCCCTTGGACTATCGCGTGGATACACCAGAAGAGCTTGCCGGCATTATGCATGCGACCTGGTCGCTTGGTCTTGAAACCGGCCTTGTCATCGCAAATCCGGTCCCAAAGAAGGCTTCGCTTGATAAAACCTATATAGACGACATCATCAAAAACGCCTTGAAAGCGGCAGACAAAGCAGGTATTACCGGAAAAGCCATCACCCCCTATCTTTTGGGTGAAATCAAACAGATGACAAAGGGTGCATCGCTCGAAGCGAATCTGGCATTGGTCTATAACAACGCCCTGTTGGCTGCACACGTCGCAAAAGCCTATGCAAAAAACAATCTTTGATTTTTCTGAAAACGTTCTCTTCGAGGACGTTTTTGTTAAATTGGCGTGAACATTGTGATAAATTATGCTAAACTTTAACTGTGTGAAAACTTAAGAGGTGATGTTCTTGATGTTGGTAAATGCACCCATTGATTGGACACAGACGATCTTCATGGTCATCGGCGGGTTGGGATTGTTCCTTTACGGGATTCACCTGACCGGCGAATCGTTGAAACTTCTAGCAGGGACCAAACTTAAGCGTTTAATCGAGAAAACCACGAACACACCCCTGAAAGGTGTTTTCATGGGTATTTTAGTCACCGTTTTGTTGCAAACGAGTTCAGGGACCACCGCTTTGACCATCTCCTTGGTCAGAGCCGGTTTGATGACTTTGCCACAAGCCGCCGGCATCATCATCGGTGCCAACATCGGAACAACTGTCACGAGTTTTTTGATTGGTCTTAATATTTCTGCCATCGCTTTACCCATGATCGGGGTCGGGAGCATGATGGCGTTTTTCTTGTCTTATAAACGCTGGAAACGAGCAGGGAGCGCCTTGCTTGGTTTCGGACTTATTTTCTTCGGTCTTTCCACCATGAGCGGTGCTTTGAAGGTTTTCACAGAACTACCGGCTTTCGAACAGATGTTCGTCCGTTTCGAAGACGCTCCGCTCTACGGTCTACTTGCGGGGGCGGTACTGACATTCATGGTCCAATCCTCAACCGCAACCATCGGTATCCTGCAGGATCTCTATGAGACCGGTGCCATTCCTTTGATCAGCGCGATTGCGATTGTACTCGGAAGTAACGTCGGAACCACGATTACAGCCTTTATCGCCGCCATCGGAGGCTCGGTGGCCGCGAAACGTACCGCTGTGATTCATATTGTCTTCAACCTCATCGGCTCGTTGCTGTTTTTATTGCTGATTGTCCCTTACGCGTATTTCATCAATATCCTCCAGGACGTTTTCCTGAGCGGTGAACCCCGGGCGATGACTTTGTCGCTTGCGCATATATTCTTCAACGTCTTCAACACCATCGTCATGTTCTTCTTCATCAATCAACTGGTCGGTTTGTCGAAGAAAATCATTCCCGGCGAAGATACGGACGATTTGACAAATGTCGATACCTTGCAGGAGCGTCTGATAAAAGACTCGCCGCCCTTGGCGCTTGAAAGCGCGAAGAAGATCATTCTTTCCATGGGTGATCTGGTCAAGAACATGTTTGCGCTCAGTGTATCCTATTCGTTTAAAGCCGACAAGAAGGCCCTTGAAAAAGGACGAACACTGGAAGAACTGGTCGATACCCTCGATCAAAAAACACATGACTATCTCGTGAAAATATCACAGGATGACTTAAACGCACAACTGGCGCATCTTCAGGCATCCTACGTCGATGCCATTCGTGACCTCGAACGCATCGCCGACCACTGTCAAAACCTTTTCGACTTTTTTGAGCACCGCCATGAAAACCGGGATATCCTCTCCGAAGGCGGCAAACGCGATCTGCAGGATCTGTATGCCGTAACCAACGACATCATCGCCATTACCTTGGCGGCTTTTAAAGAAGAAGACCGCAATAAAGCGGAAAAAGTATTGGATTTGGAAGACGGTATCGACGAGCTTGTCCGTGCCAAAAGAAGGCAGTATATCAAAAGAGTGAATGAAAACGGCAAGGCCACTGATGACACGCTTTTTGTGGATATTTTGTCCAATATCGAGCGGATCGGTGATCATTGCGAGAACATTGCCCTCAATATCCTTTATGATGAGTATTATCATGATTGATTTTTTATTGCGTGCAAGCATGCTTTATACTATAATATAGGTGTGATACGAGCTTATCACGCCTTTTTATCCACCAGGTATATTTTCATTAGACCAATAGTTGATGCTTTGCATTGACTATTTTTTAAAAAATTTAGTATTATTCACAGGAATTACATAATAAAGCGCTATAATTAAGTTAATATCCTTTTAAATTCAAAGCACTATATACTATTACAGTTGGGGGTCTTTTTATGGGTGGTATGGATTTCGCCTTGTACTTGAATATCTTCTTCGCTGCGTTGATAGGCTTGGGCATGTTAGTCGGTTTGCTGCGTGGCATGAAAAAAAGTCTTTATGCGTTGGTTGTCAAACTGATGTTCTATATCTTCTTTTTCGCCACACTCGGTGTGATGGTCGGTATCATATGGACCGCACCGATGCCTTTTTTGGGTGGTGTTTTAGCTGGGGTTGATCCGGCTTTATCCCAAGTCGGTTCACTATCAGAGGCACTGCCTATTTTGATTGAGAGCATGCTCGGTGATAATCTGGAAGCGAGTCTTACGAATCAGGAATTTCTGGATTTCGCTGCCGCTTTGGGCATGTTCGTGGTGAAACTCGTCTATACGCTTTTATATTTCACGGTGTTCAAACTGGTTTGGTCTTTCATCTTTTTCATTGTTCGTATCATTTTCTTCCGTGATAAGAAAGATGCGAAATTCAAAGGTAAAAAACGTCTTGTCGGCGCTGGTATCGGTGGTTTAAGCGGTGCGTTGAGCATCTATGTCTTCTTGATTCTGTTCGGTGGCATCATGAACATCACCGAAAGTTTCTTGGCTGTTCTGGATACCGGTAGTGACGCCGAAGAACTTTCCTATGAACAAAGTAGCCCGCTGAACAACGGCGGGTTTGATGTTCCTGCCGAACTGGAAGACGATTTGGCGATGTTGCAGGACGCCGTCTCGGCTTACAACAGCAATCCTATCGTCGCTTTTATGCAACGTTTGAAAGTGGAAGATGAGGATACCGGACGCGAAACCGAACTGACGATGGTTTTGTTCGATTCGGTCTTCTCCATCGATTATCGTGACACGAAAATCGCCCTTAGAAACGAAATTGCGATTTTCAGTGAGATCATCGGGATTGCTGTGGGCAGTGAATACATCAACTCCGGTGAAGTCAGTGATTTAAAAGGCACCGAGGTCCGCGATGTCTTCAACGCGCTATCGGCCAGCGACTTGTTCGCTGTCATTATTCCGTTGGCTATTGAAGTCGGTACCGACTATCTCGATACGGAAATTTCCATTGATCGCGATGAGCTTTATGCCATTGATTGGAATCACGAAATCGCCCAACTCGGTGAAATCGCAGCGACGGCCTTTGATATCTTGGAAGCGGCCGGGGTTTTCGATGAGCAATCCGAATATGAAACACACGTGTTCGATGGCGACGATTTCAGAACACTATTCAACAATATCAGCGATTCCAATCTGATTACACTGGCCGCCTACACGGCCATGGAGCCGTTGATCGATAATATGTCTGAAGACATGAGTGCCGTGCTTGCACTGCCTGAAGATATTGTATGGGAAAACGAGTTCAGGGCATTCGGCGAGATCATCGGTTCGATTCTGGATACCGAGATTACGGTTGGTGAATTACGCGAACAGGACTACAATGTCATCATGACGAAATTTTCAACGATGCGCTTTGAAGTCTTGCTTGAATCAAAAATCGTCTCACAAGCGATGATCAACGTCATGAGCGGGGCTATGGATGTCGAAGGCTTCGATGACATTCTCGTACCCGATGATGTTGTCTGGCTTGATGATTTCGCTTATGATGCTGAAAATATTCCCCAGGAAGACAAAGGGGAACTGAGAAAAATACTGGAAGCCTTGAATGCCATTGCCGATAAAGCAAACGACATCGATCTCGATGATATCGACATCAACCTTCTGATTACCGAGTTCGATGGCGCTTTGGTCGAGACCGTTCTCGAATCCCGTGTGCTTGCATCCACGTTAGGAGCATTCGTCTATGAAATGAGCCAGGATCAAGATGTTCTGGCCATTCCGCAAAGTGTTCTGGAAACGGTCATGGTCAAGGAAACCGATAGGACCATCGTCATGAAATCAGAAATCATCACCATGGTAGAAACGATTCAGCTTTTGAACATAACCGATTTCGAAAACGGCTTTAGTGCATCGATTCTCGATGGTTTGGCCGATGAGGATATCGATAAGCTTTTCGATTCGAAAATCATCCATGCAACGATCTCAAAATTGCTATTGGACATGCTCGGTGAGGATGCGTTCCTTGTCGTTCCCTATTTTGATGAAACGGGCGATGACGGGTCAAGCGAATCCCGTATCCGTTATTTCGACCAGGATGATCAGCTGGAATATATTTCCGTTAGCGAACTATCCAGTGTCCTCCGCGGTTTCTTGGCTTTGGATATTACCGATGATTTCGATAACCTGGAAAACATCGATCTGAATTTGATCAACGAAAACATCGACACGCTTCTGGATTCAGCGATTCTTCACGCGACCGTCTCCAAACAGCTCTTCGATCTCGGTGATGATTTCATCGTCATCCCCTTTTATGCGGAAGACGATGTTGAAATGATTCGCATCACGGTCGGCGAAAACGATGAGGAAACCGTCTATGTCTCCAAGAGTGAACTCAAAAACACTTTGAATGCACTGGAAGCGCTCGATGTATTGGACATCGACGATTTTGAAGGTGGTTTCAGTCTGGAAGCCTTGGAAGACCCCGATAAGCGAGCCGCTGTACTAGCATCCAGCATTCTGCAGGCGACGGTATCGAAGACGCTGATAGAGATGAGCGACGTTGATGGCATCATTGCCGTGCCGCATTATGAAAACGACCCGACAGAAGAAACGCTTGTCAGACGAACGGTCGGCGAAAACGATGAAGCAACCGAATACATCCTAAAAGATGAACTCGACAAACTGTTCGACGCGCTGGTCATCCTGGGTTTGACAGAAGACATCGACAATTTCGATGGTTCTTTGGATCTGAGCGTACTTGAAGACACGACAAAACGCGCAGACATTCTGGCATCATTCATTATGCAAGCCACCTTAAGCAAACAACTGATTGAAATGGCCGACGACAATGACGTTCTGGTCGTGCCGCATTATAAAGACGATCAAGTTACGTTGACACCGCTGCGTCTAACAATCGGCAGCGGCGATAAGGAAAGCAGCTATATCGACCGTACTGAAATCGACGACATGGTCAACGCACTGGTTGTGCTCGGTTTGACCGAGAACATCGATGCGTTCGATGGGGCGGTCAACCTGGATGCCTTGGAAGATGACACGCAACGCGGTGAAGTCCTTGCTTCTCACATCATGCGCGCCACCATCACCAAACAACTTTTGGACATGCAGGAGGATAACGATGTGCTTGTCGTGCCTTATCTCAAGGACAATCCGGATGAGGACGAATACATCCGCATCGAAGTGACAGACGGTACGCACGCGACAACATATATCATTTTGGAGGAACTTGACGCTTTGATCAACGCTTTGGTTATACTGGGACTTACCGATAACCTCGACGCATTCGATGGCGGCGTCAACCTGGATGCGCTTGGCGATGAAACCAACCGTCAGGAAGTCCTTGCTTCAAGCATCATGCAAGCTACGATCACCAAGCAACTCCTGAACATGGAAATAGATGAGGATGATCCGCTGGATACCGGCGTCATCAAGGTACCGTATCTGAAGGACAATCCGGATGAAGACGACTATATCCGCCGAACAATCGGTTCTGGCGGCGAAGCGACGGAGTACATCATCTTCGATGAACTCGACGCCCTGATTCACGGTTTGTTCATTCTCGGCCTGGCCGATGATCTTGAAAACTTCGACGGCGGCATCGACCTGGCGGCTATGGAAATAGCGGCCAACCGTAGCGTGGTCCTTTCTTCAAGCATCATGCAGGCGACCATCACCAAGCAACTTTTGGATATGCAAGAAGACAATGACATTCTCGTCGTACCATATCAGGAAAACAACACCGGTGAAGATGTTCTGGTTCGTAGAACCATCGGTAGTGGTGCTGAGGAAACCGAATATGTCACCGCTGATGAGCTCGATCGCTTGCTTGTTGCTCTTGTCGCCCTTGAACTGACCGAAAACCTCGATACCTTCGACGGTGGGGTCGATTTGAGTATTCTTTCCGATGATTTAAAACGGGCCGACGTATTGGCCTCGCACATCATGCAAGCCACGATCAGCCAGCAACTCTTCGATCTCGAAACAGATCAGGATGTCTTGGTCGTACCATATCATAAAGATGACGTGGGTGAAACGGTCATCCGCTATACCTTGGAAACGAGTGGTCTTGAAAGTCATTATGTGAATGAAGATGAACTCGATAAATTCATCACCGGCCTGGTCTTGCTGGGCTTGGCAAACAACATCGATCAATACGGTGGCGACATCGACCTCGACGTCTTGAAAGACGAAACCAACCGAGCCGATATTCTCGCATCCAGCATCCTTCAAGCTACCTTCAGCAAACAAATCATCGACAACAGCGATAAACCTGAAAACCCATTACTGGTCCCGATCCTCGCAGCTGACGATGCGACACTTGTTCGCCGTACGGTGGGCAGTGGTGCAGAAACCACGGAGTACATTACGCGAGATGAACTCGACGCCTTGATCGATGCCATGGACATTCTCGGCATCAGCGAAAACATCGAGAACTTCGACGGCAATGTCAATCTTATCGTCCTGCAAGACGATACCAATCGGGCGAATGTCCTCAGTTCCAGCATCATTCAAGCCACCATCAGCGAGCAGGTCATCGAGATGGATGAAGATCCGCTTCAAGGAACTGTCAAGGTACCATTCAGAGACCAAGACGATACCCTGTTCATCCGTTTTACCACCGGTGATGGAACCGACTACATCGACGCTGATGAACTCGATGCGCTTATTAACGCTGTAATACTCTTAAGCGTGGATGAGACCGCTGTGACCTTCTATATCGATGATTTCGACGGTTCTGTCAAACTGGAAGTCCTGGAAGACGCCACCAAGCGCCTGGAAGTTCTATCATCCAGTGTCATCCAGGCCACCATCAGTGACCAGATGTTCGATCTCGAGACCGGTGGAACCATTGTCATACCGGATAGCGACAGCGATGATACCCGCAACATCGCCATCACCATCACCAGTGGTGTGGATGACGAATCACATTATATCCGCAGGGTCGAGCTCGACTATTTCATCGATGCCTTGTTGATCCTTGGCCTCGACGATGTTCAAAATTACGATGGTAGTTTCGAGATGGCCTTGTTGGAAACCGAAGCGAACCAGGACGACTTGTTGCTGTCAGCCATCATGCATGCGACCATCAGTAAATCGATCGACGATCTGGATGATAGCGTCCTTCTGATGCCGGATGCCACCAAAGACACAGTCAATGCCCATATGTTCGTGACGAAGACGGAAATCAAATCATTGATCGATGCGTTTGTCATCATGGGCTTTGCCGATGTGGATAGCGCCACTACCATCGATCCGACGCTCTTTGAAGAAGAAGACGTCGACACCTTGCTTGCAAGTCAGGCGATCCAAGCGACCATCAGTGACCTTCTGCTGTCACATGCACAAAATGAACTCGACACCAGTGACCTTAACAAACTGATTGTCCCCTCAGCTTTACGTGAATCTGTGATGATTGGTGGACTTAGCGAAGAGCAAATCGAGAAAGTTGAATTATCCGCCTTGCTCAAAGGCTTGCTCCTGCTCGATGTTGCTGACTTTGAAGGCAACATGGACGCTTCGGTAATCACCAACCTGGTCGATCCGAATGATGAAGATGATGAAAATCTCAACACCTTACTCGCCAGCGACTCGATCTATGTCACAATCGACAACATGATGGAACAAAACGCCTACATCAGTGCCAACACGCCCGACCTCGCCATTGAAGGTACTGTTCACGGCATTACCGATGTCAGAACCCGCGAAGAGATCAAAGCCTTCCTTAAAGCCGCAGACACCCTCGGTCAGGACTTCGCGTCCGTCTCCATCAATCTATCGACCCTGAATACGCTTAATGAAAATGAACAAGACACCATTCTATCTACCATGATCGTTAGAAACGCCTTGACCGATGAAATCGAGGCGGAAATCCAAACACAAACCGGTACGTCGCCGGGCGATCCTGGTTATCCGATTGATGAAAGCTATTATGAAGAAAACGATTATGACAACTTCCTTACCAAGGCAGGTATCGAGTACTACCTTGATAACATCGCTTCTTAATGGTGCTTAACCTCCTGAGGCGTCATGTGGCGCCTCAAGGGGGATTTATGACATAAAATCGATTTAAAAATCCCGAAAGGAGTGTTTCTATGAAAAAATTGCTAACGCTTCTCAGCATGTCCTTGCTTGTTTTTACACTGGCCGCATGTACCACACCACCACCGACCAACGGTGATAACGGTGACAACGGAGATGCTGACACCGTGACTATCACCACCGCCAGCGACCCTACCGGACTTACCATCACGGTTTCACCGGAATCTACCGTCGCGCTGGATACCGAAGTAACAGTACAAGCACCAGAACTTGCCGGTCATGCCTTCTTGCACTGGCTGGACGCAGATGACACCATCATCTCGACGGACAACCCCTACACCTTCATCGCTACAGAGGATTTGTCATTGACCGCCGTATATGAGGCAACCGATACCCCGGAACAGGCAGCCATAAACGTCATGAACTTGTTTTCCGCAGATTTGACGCATATGGAAGCCTTGCTGGAAGAAATGGCCGCTAGTGAGACCCAGACGTTGAACATGCGCCTGGACGTCACGGAATCGGACTATGACAACCCGGAACTATCCCATGACTATCACATTGACATCACGCAAAGAATTTTGACTGTCGGCACGACCATCACCACCGAAACGCTCATCGATCTGAATACACCTGATGAGACGATTGCTTTCCATTTTATTGTTCATGAAACCGAAAACTTCATCGAACTTTATTTCGATGCATCCCGGTTACTCGATGAAATCGAAAACGAAGTGGCTGAACTTGAAGTCAGAAATGCGTTCGCCATCGAGAATGACATCCTGTATCTGGCCATCGCAAAAGACCTGATCGACGAACTTGACACCGAACTCGAAAACCTCTTTGGTCTTCTAATCGAAGAGATGGCCAGTGAAATGGTCGGGGAGATTGATTTGGATGCTTTCGACCTCAATCAGTTTCTTACCGATCTCGAACGGTTTGAAAAGTATTTTACCCTAGACTACTTAAACGCACATGAGCACATGGTTGTTACCGCCGCCATCGTGGATGATACGAAGATCAGCACCGATATTCAACTTACCGGCGATATGCTGGTTGCCTTGCTAGAGGATCTGCTTGAAGATATTCACGGCTTGATGGCACCGTTTGATGAAACCGGTGAGCTGCCACCGCTGGAAACCATTCGCGAGATGCCTGAATACATTGAAGCCATGAATATGATCGCTGAGATCGATCCTTTGGTCATAACCACAATCTACGAACCCTATTACAACGACAAGATGACAATGGTTGTTGATATTCTCGGCTTTTTGAGCCAGTTTGAAGATGAACATGTTACATTCGACCCTGTGCAAAACATGGTTCTGAGTATCACCATGGAGACCACAGCGACGATTCTTGTTCCGGATGATGCCAAAGACATCTATGAAATTGCAGAAGAAGTCATCAAAATCGCATTGGTATTGCACGCGCACGACCTGACAAGAAATTTAATGGAATGGCGCACCGATATCGCAGCCGGTAGCTATACCATTGATCAGCTGATCGCTGAAGGCGTCTATTATGACATGCCATTCATCAATACGGCACTAAGTACTGTGGAAATCATCGAAAACGGCGAACGGGAAGTATGGGTGGATCTATACTACCTGCATAACGACCAGCCTGTCTACAAGGCACCGATTGAACATGAAACCCTCGAATACTACATATACATGGACGGCCCGATAGTTCGCACCGATGTTCTGGAAATCATTGAACGCATAGACGATGAGAATTTCAATGTCTATCTGGCAGTTATGGATTTACTGGATCGTTTCCTCGATATGTTCGCCCAAGCCGAATAAAATTTGAAAGTCCGCCGGAATCTTTTTTCCGGCGGACTTTTTTCATGCTATAATGACCTAAAAAGAGGGGATGTGATTCGATGCGTTTGTTTATCGCCGCCTATTTCGATGCAGCAACCGAAGAAAAGCTGCATGAAATACAGGAGGGTTTATCGAAAAAGGTTCAAGGAAGACCGACGCCACATGACCAGATTCATATTACCTTGCGCTTTTTGGGTAACGTCGACGCAAACAAAATAGATACCATTGAAGGCATTATAGCAAATCTGGCTTTACCCGACGCCACTATCATTTTTGATGGTCTTCATCAAGTCAATCGCCGGTTCGGAAACATGATATGGGCAAATGTGCGTGTAGATGAAACGGTGCATGATTACCTCAAGCAACTCAATCAATCTTTGTCCGACAAGAACATTATCGAAGATAAACAAGGGTTCAGACCCCACGTCACCCTGATGCGCAAAGTCGTAACGACAACGCTGCCTGAGATTTACACTCTGCCATTCGAAGGTGAAATCGACACGATTCGTTTGATGCGTTCGACGTTGTCTGAGACGGGTGCGATTCACGAGACAATGCTCTCTATGCTGATAAAGAAGACAGGAGGTTCCACATGAAAAGATTGAAAGGGTACCTGGCGATAACCGGCATCTACCTGTTGGCATTTTTGGCTGGTGCCTTGACCTACCATACTTTCACTGGCCTGGATTTGTTCGTTCGATTGTTGTTCGGCACCGTTGTGGCCACGCTTGTCATCTATACTTTTTCTGTGCTATTCAAGAACAGTTCGATTTATGATCCCTATTGGAGTATCCAACCGCTTGTCATCTTGCCGGTAGCGACCCAGCATTACAGCTCGGCCACAGTGTTGATGCTTATCATCGTCTATCTTTGGGGCATACGGTTGACGGTGAACTGGGCATATACGTTCAAAGGCTTCGATCATGAGGATTGGCGCTATAAGCACTACCGCAGGAAACATCCGCGACTTTGGCCCCTCACCAATCTCTTCGGCATCCAGCTCATGCCGACTTTGATGGTATATATCGCCATGATTCCAGCCCTTTTGTTCGTACAAGCCGGTGCGTCGCTATCCATCCTGATTGTTTGTGCGGCCCTGACGGGATTGATTGCCATCGGTGTGCAGCTGGTCGCCGATATCCAGATGCATCGCTTCCGCAGGCACAAGCAAGGCAATCAGGTCATGGATCGCGGCTTATGGTCCTTATCGAGGCATCCCAATTATTTCGGAGAGATTCTGTTTTGGTTCAGTCTGTTTTTCATGTACCTCTCCCTTGATTTCCGACATCTTTGGAGCATCCTGTTTCCGTCGGTGATGGTCATTCTCTTTACAACCGTAAGCATTCCTTTGATGGAGAAAAGACAACTTGAAAACAAACCGGACTATCGAAGCTACGCCGAAACGACGAATGTGCTGCTACCATTGCCGGTTTCGTTTTCTAGCGCAAAAGAAAAACGCCAAATCGGTTCATGATTTGGCGTTTTCGATAAAGGTTTCGATTAGATTGGTAACTTTGCGGATGTAGCCGACAAACGGCACGTACCCGGCACCATTGATGATGTGTGTCGTTGGCTTTTTCGCCATGACACGTTCGTTGAATTTGGCGATGCCGACCGGCATGACCGCATCCTTGTCGCCGTGGATGATGATGCTTTCTTGTTTGAATTTACGGGTTTCATTGCTGCCGTCGACCAAACCGTTGTCGTCACTATAGATGTTGAACCGGGATATCGCAAGGTTGAAATCCGGGAGGTTTCTTTGATTCAAAACCGCTTCAATGTTTCGTTCGATTTCATTGTCCAACGGTTTATCGATGTTGAAGAATAATTTGTTGAGCATCTGTCTTATGATCCAGCGCTGATTATTTTCCTTGTAGGATTCCATCGGGGCGACATGCACCTTCATGCCTTCCAGTGATCTGATCGGTGTTTTCGATTTGATCAGATTGAAGAAGATGCGTTTTCGAATCGGATGGCCGGCCACGGAGCACGATGCGAGCATCACAAAACGTTCCACCAGACCTGGTTCATCGAGAGCAAGCCGCATGACTACAGCGTTGCCGGCCCCATGTCCGATGAGGATCGCTTGCTTGTGTCCTTGTGACTCGAGTAATTGTTTAACGTCACTGGCGTATGTCTTGATATCGGTAGCCACGGTTTCATAACTGGATTGACCGAATCCGCGTAAATCGGGAGCGATGACGGGGTTGTCAATGTTCATGTTACGGATCAAGTCGATGAAGATCGCGCTTGATGACATGTTCCCGTGTATGAAAACAAGCGGTATCCCTTTTCCGGATCGACTACGAACATGCAGTTTTTCTCCGTTTGCAATCTTTGTATGATTGATTTGTAAATCTGCCATGACCATCACCTCGTATTTTCTATTCATATTATAATATGTTTCATTTTAACAAACAAACAATTATTCAATTCGATATTTCAAAACTGTTGTTTTCGTTTATAATAAAGCTTGATAGGTGGAGGTGGATCCATGTTCAAAAAAATTAGCAAGAAACTTTCCAACATGCGCAACGCTCTCAGTGTGAAGACGTATAAGACACCGAGACTGTTTGTCATCCTGATGATGGTGGGTATCAATGTGGTCATTTTACTGATTGCAGCATTGATCGTCCTGATCATCGATGATACCTACACCAATTTCATCGATGCGTTCGCCCTTGGCAGTGTTACCTGGATGCTTGCACCCAACGCCATATTGGACATCGATAATCCCCAGACGCTGTTTTTAGCGGTTTTGGTCCTCGTTGTCGGTCTGGTCCTGTTTTCAGGGACCATCATCGCTTTGACCACGAACACCATCAGGGACTATTTTGACAAAAAGAAGACATCCTCGGGGAAAATCTATATCGAAAAGCATGTCATCATCCTGAACTGGAACAACAAGGTACCGGAACTCATCGCCGATCTCGTACATGTGAAAAGCCGCAAAGTGACTGTCTTGTTGCTTGCCGACATCGATAAGAACTTTGCAGAACGCCGCATCAAGAATGCCTTGATAAAAAAACAGGGTAAAGCAGCTTCGTTGAGCAACTTGAACGTTCTGGTCAAGTCCGCCGATCCCTTGAACCAATCCGAACTGCAAGACGCCTCTATTGAAAAATGCGACAACATCATCATCATGAATCCCGAAAAGACGCTGAATGAGAAAATGGCCATCAATCAAAGCGATCTTTTCGTCATCAAGATCATTCTCAGCCTCGGCCACTTGGATCTTCGGGACGACATTCCGATTGTCGCCGAGGTCAAAGCCCTGGATACCAAAGAGAAGATTAGGACCCTGAACCATGAAGTGACCTCTTTATCGAACTATCGGCTCCTGCCGATTTGTTTTGACAGGCGGCTGGGTCAGATCATGGCCCAGACCATCATCCAAAAGCATATGGAGGACATCTATCTTTCACTTTTTTCTTTCGAAGGTTCGGAGATCTATGTCCTGGAAAACACCACCATGGAGACATGCATGAACCAACATACACATGCGATTCCGATAGAAGAGGAGAAAGACTATTTGTATGTGTTGGCACCGGATAATCTCGCCAAGGAACATAAAACGAACGCACCCTTCATCAAGGAAGAAAAACTCGAGGTGAACCCTTTAGATGAACAAGTCGATCGTAGTGTCTATATCGTCGGTACCAACAACAAACGACAGTTCATCGAAGAAACCTTCAAAGCATATGAAACATTATACCACAGTAAGTTCAAGGCACACATGGTCAACGACGATGACATCGAAATCCTGGTGGAGAACCTGAATGCCACCGATGAAGCAGCAACCATCCTCTTACTTTCAGACGAAGCACAACCCAACGATGCCATGGATGCCAATGTGTTGAATAACCTGCTTTATCTCAAGCGCTTTTTGAGTCGTAAGGGCATCAACATCATCGTCGAGTTGCTTGATCCGAAAAACGATCCTCTCATCAAGGATTTCAAAATCGAAAACACCATCATCAGCAATAAGATCATCTCCCTCCTGTTGTCGAAACTGGCATTGTTCCCTCGTACCGAGAAATTTTATGACGACCTGTTGACCATCATGCCACATGAAGACGGCAAAGACGCACAGGCGATTTCCGTCAAACAAGTCACGGCCGTATTCAAAGAAGGACCGCCGCAAACCTTTGCGAATGTCAAATCGCTGGTTGCGTCCTTATACCATGCCTATGACAAGAAAGTCATCCCCATCGGCATCATCAGAAATGATAAGGTCCAAATATTCACCGGTGAGCTCCACAAAACGCTCTTTACATTGAATCCTGATGATTATCTGATTTTCATGAAATTATAGAAAACCACTAGTTCCCCCTTTCAATCCCGGCCATTGTTTGGTACAATTTCCTAAGAGCAGAGGTGAGCATATGTTAGTGATGATCGGCGCCAGCGCCAGTGGGAAGACGGAAATCGCAAAAAAATTGATCGACCAGCACGGTTTTCATAAGATGATAACCTACACAACAAGATCCCCCCGTCCGATGGAGCATGACGGCATTGATTATCATTTTCTCACACAAAAGGCTTTCTTGAAAAAAGAAGCAGCCGGTGATTTCATCGAGACCGTCACCTACAATCAGCATCTTTATGGGACGGCCTTCAAAGACACCAGTCCCGATAAGGTGTTGATCGTCGATCCAAGCGGTGCGAACGTTCTCTATGAAAAACTGAACGGTGCGGTCGTCCTTTTCTTCATCGAGTCACCCGAAAACCTGAGAAGATTGAGAATGAGCGCCCGCGGCGATCAACCGGCCGACATCGAAAACCGTATCCAAAAGGACGCGATTCGCTTCAAAAAAGAAAACATGAAGCATATCGACTACATCATCAACAATGAAACCGCAAGCCTCGATAAACTCACAAAAACCATCCTGTCGCTATATCGGCGACATTTACAGACATCATAACCGGTCTTTTACTGTCCGGTTATTTTTATGCAGTCAAATGACTTGTTTATGTACTGAGATAACTTTATAATAAAAATATATGATAAAGAGGTGCTTTATGTCCACAACAATCATCAACCATCCGCTTATCAAGAACAAATTGACCATTGTCCGCAACAAGAATACCGATTCAAAGCTTTTTCGTGAGACCATCAACGAGATTGCCGGCTTGATGTGCTATGAAGCCACCAAGGATCTGAAGACAACGACTGTCGATCTGGAAACGCCACTGGCGAAGACTACCGGCGAGGCGCTAGCCACAGATATCGTCATCGTCCCGATTCTCAGAGCTGGTCTCGGTATGACCGATGCGATCCATATGCTGATCCCGCACGCGAAGATCGGTCATATCGGTCTTTATCGCGATGAAACCACATTCGAACCGGCAAAGTACTATACAAAACTACCTGTGGTAAAAGATGCGACGGTCATCCTGCTCGATCCCATGTTGGCCACAGGCGGTAGTGTTAAAGCCTCCTACGATATCTTGAAAGACGCCGGTGCTACCGATATCCGTTTTCTGGGCATTGTCGGCAGTCCCGATGGTGTAACATACATCGAAGCGGTCTGTCCGGATATGCCCATCTATTTGGCCGCAGTCGATGAAAAGCTCAATGACAATAAGTATATTGTCCCCGGACTCGGGGATGCCGGAGACCGTTTATTTGGCACAAAATAGGAGGTCCTATGGATAAAAAACTCGTAGTAAGCCCCAAAACGATGTTATCGGCGGATCAAGCGACCATGAAATCCGAAAATATCAGTGAAACCGACCTGATTGCACGGGTTACTGCAAACCTGTACGACGCCATGGCCGGGACCGGTTGTTTTGATGGTGTCCAAGCCATCACCGTCATTGCCGGACCCGGCAACAACGGTGCCGATGCTGTTGCCTTAGCCATGCGGATGATGGATGCGGGAAACATTGTCACCACCTATGTACTCGGTGAAGCAAACAAGTATGCACCGGCTCTCAAACAGTATTGCCGTGATCACGGTAAAACCAATCAGGTTCTTGGTGCGGCTGCGCTGGAAGAACTAAAAGCGACACTGGCAGTATCCGACCTCATCATCGACGGCATGTTCGGCATCAATCTGGATAGAGCCCTGCAAGGTGTCTTTTTGGATGTTGCCAACTTGATCAATCATGCCAATGCTCAAGTGCTATCGATCGACATCCCCAGTGGCATGGACGCGCGTAACGGTCAAGCATTCAAAGGGACCATCATCGCCGATCAGACCTTCATTGTCCTCCCGCTTAAAACCGGCAACCTCATGCAGGATGCGGCCGACCATCATGGTACGATGCACTTTGTGGAAGTCGGAATCACACCACACGCCGCATCGGACCAGGTTCTCATCGATCACAGTAGCCTCGCGAACATCATGTCCCCACGCAAAAAAAATACGCATAAATATGCCTACGGTAACGTGTTGATTGTCGGTGGCCATCGCCAGATGGAAGGCGCGCCTGTTTTGAGCGCACATGCCGCCTATAAAAGCGGATGTGGCCTTGTCAAGATTCTTTTTGATGCGACGGCCGATGCGACCCATCACTGTAGTCCCGAAGTGCAAAAATCGCGGCTCCGTGATCCCAAGGACATCTTGGATGATCTCGAAAAAGTTGATGCGATCCTCTTCGGTGTCGGCTTGGGTCGCGATAATCAGGAATATACCAGTGTGCTTGAAGCGCTGATTCAGATGAATCGACCGCTTATTGTCGATGCCGATGGTCTTTACTATCTAAAGCCGTTGCTAGATAACAAGACTTTGGACTTTTCAAACGTACTCATCACACCACATGTCGGAGAACTGGCAAGACTACTTGATAAGACAAGTAGCGAGATCAACACCGATCCCCTCAGCCATGTTAGAGCCTTGAGCCGGAAAAACCTGAATGTCTTGTTGAAAGGACCATCGAGCATCATCGCCGGTCCTGATGAAATCAGGCATCTGCATCTACCGGAACCAGCCTTGGCAAAAGCGGGAAGCGGCGATGCGCTCGCAGGCATGATCTTAACCTTCATGGCACAAGGCCATCATCCCCTTGATAGTGCCGTCTATGGCCTTTATCTACAACACCGCGCTGTCAGGTTTTGCCTGAAGAACGCCCATGAGGCGACAATTTTACCATCAGAGGTAATTTCCGCTTTATCTTCAGTCATAAACGTGTTACAATAGTTAAAGCGTAAGGCCGAAAGGCCTTTACGGAGGGGTACCCAAGGGGCTGAAGGGGCTGGCTTGGAAAGCTAGTAGGGCGTTTACGCGTCGCGGGGGTTCAAATCCCCCCCTCTCCGCCAT
>SLJL01000082.1 GCA_007135105.1 Candidatus Izemoplasma sp. | reverse complement strand
GTGCCATGCGCTGAATCGGGGACGATGATTTTCGTGCGTTTGGTGTCGCCACGATCCAGATGGTATTTCTTGATGATCATCAGCCCGACATGTTCGCCATGGGCCCCTGCGAAGGGGTTGAGGCTGTAGGTATCAAGACCGCTGATGTTCGAAAGCATTCTTTGCAGGTTGTAGTATATCCGCAGCATGCCCTGCGCGGTTTCGATCGGCTGGTAGGGATGTAGGTTGAACCCTTCCATGTTCGCCATGTCCTGGTTGATTTTCGGGTTGTATTTCATCGTGCAGGAGCCGAGCGGATAGAACCCTTTTTCGATGCCGAAGTTCTTGAAACTGACGTTGGTGTAGTGTCTGACGACGTCGAATTCGCTCACTTCGGGCAGATTCGGGCAATCCTTGCGTGTGAGTTTCTCATCAAGCGTGTATGTCTTGATTTCACTGTTGGGCAGGGTGTAGCCTTTACGGCCTTCCTGCGATTTTTCGAATATGAGTTGTCCGTAATACATCATAATCCCCCCAGGATGCGAATCAGCGTGTCCATTTCCTCTTTGGTCCTTTGTTCGGTGACCGCAAAGGTGACAAGACCCGCTTTGTCTTCACGGAAAAGCCCTTGGTTCAATGGTCCGAGGAAACCGTGTTTGGCGAGTTTCTGATTCATCTTCTCAATGTCAAGATCGGTCTTCAGGGTGAACTCCTTGAAGAACGGCTGGTTGTCGAAGGCCACTTCGAAGTGCGCTAGTTTCAGCAGCATATCATGGAGGTAATGCGCGTGGTTGTAGGAGATCTGCTGGACTTCATACAACCCTTTTTTACCCATGGTGGCCATGTAGATGGTCACGAAAAGCGCCATGAGGCTCTGGTTCGAACAGATGTTCGAATTCGCCTTGTCGCGGCGGATGTGTTGTTCCCTGGCTTGCAGGGTGAGCACGAAGGCGCGTTTGCCGTCGGCGTCCTCGGTGATGCCGCAGATGCGCCCGGGCATCTTGCGCATGTATTTTTTCGTCGTGGCGAGATAACCGATGTAAGGCCCGCCGTAGCCGAGGGGCACGCCCAAGGACTGGGCTTCGCCCACAGCGATGTCGGCGCCGTATTCGGTCGGCGTCTTCAGATGCGACAAGGTCGAAGGGTCCTGGTTGATGATGAACAGGGCTTTTTCTTCTTTGAGACTGTCGCTGAAGCCGCTATAATCCTCGATGATGCCATAGACATTCGGTGTCTGGGCGATGAAACCTGCCGTATCGCCATCCAGTTTTTCTTTCAGATCCGCTAGGGATACATGGCCGTTTTCTTCCTTGATGAGGACGACTTCAATCCCTTGCGGCGCCGCATAGGTTCTGATGACATTCAAGATGTTGGGGTTGATGGTCTCACTGACGAGGATCTTGTTTTTGCGACGGGCGGCCTTGGCCATGAACATCGCTTCGGCGGTTGCCGTGGATCCGTCGTACATCGAGGCGTTGGAGACATCCATCCCGGTCAGTTGGCAGATCATGCTCTGGTATTCGAAGATGTATTGCAGCGTGCCTTGTGACACTTCGGGCTGATACGGTGTATAGGCCGTCAAAAACTCCTGACGTTGAATCAGGTGGTTGATGATCGACGGTGTGTAGTGGTCATAGGCGCCCGCACCCATGAAGGGAATGAGCGGCCGGTTCATCTTTTCAAGCTCTTTGAAGTGCTTGCGTAGTTCGATTTCGCTCATCTGACTCGGCAGATCGAGTTCGAAATCCTTGAGTTCCTCCGGAATATCCTTGAAGAGATCGCAGATGTCCGAAACACCGATCGTCTTGAGCATTTCCTCAATGTCCTGATGGGTGTGCGGTAAATACTTGAACATAAAATCCCCCTTATTCTTCTTCAGTAACTTTGATGTAGGCTTCGCTGTCCAGAAGACTGTCTAGTTCACTTTGATCCTCGATCTCGATCTTGACGATCCAGTTTTCATAAGGATCCGTGTTCAAGAGTTCCGGTGCGTCCTCCAAGTCCTCATTGACAGCGACAACAACGCCGGAGATGGGCGCGTTGAGGTCGGAAGCCGCCTTGACCGATTCGATGGTGGCGAACTCCGAGTTTTGATTCAACTGATCGTTTTCTTCCGGTAATTCCACAAAGACGATTTCCCCAAGCGAATCCTGGGCGAAATCGGTAATGCCGATGTAGGCGAAGCCGTCTTCTACTTTTACCCATTCGTGGGTTTCGGTGTAGCGTAGTTCTTTCGGTGTTTTCATATCATCACTCCTATGGTTTTATTTATTGTATAATTTTCGTTTGATCACTTTGGCTTTCAATAGGCGTTTGCGCACGCCGATGGTCAGTTCGGTGCCGCGTTTGTCGTGGGGTTTATCCACAAGCGCGAGCGCCACGGCTTTATTTAATGATGGGGAAAGATAGCCCGTGGTGACGACGCCGACTTTCGTGGCATCCTTGAAGACTTCGGCCCCTTCTCTGACAATGCCCTTATCGAGAATCTCAAGACCGACGATGCGGCGTTTCAAACCGGCTTCCTTTTGTTTCAAAAGCGCATCCTTGCCGATGAACGCGGGTTTATCGAAGGCCACGGCGAATTTGTATCCCGCTTCAAGCGGCGTAATCGTTTCACTGATCTCATGTCCGTAAAGCGGCAGGGCGACTTCGAAGCGTAAGGTATCCCTGGCGCCGAGGCCACAGGGTTTGAGGGCCTCATGCGAAATGAGCAATGTTTTGAAGAGCGCCTTGATGTCGGTATGGTCCCCGTAGATTTCAAAGCCGTCCTCCCCGGTATAGCCGGTGCGCGATACCATGAAGGATCTGCCTTCAAGCGTCACATCGTCAAAGGTGAAAAACCTCAAGGTGGAAAGGTCGTAATCCGTATGGGATTGCAGCATGCTTTCGGCTTTCGGGCCCTGCAGGGCGAGTTCACTGTATTGCGGCGATTTATTGAGCACTTCGACATCGAAATTCTGTGCCTGGGATTTGATCCAAGCGAAATCCTTATCGGTATTCGCGGCGTTGACCACGAGGAAGTAATGCTCGTCATTATACTTATAGACCAATAGATCATCCACGACACCACCGGTGTCATAAAGCAGAAAACCGTAAAGAATCTGGTTGGCCGTCATCGAGCGGATATTGTTGGTGAATATCATATCCATGAAATCGGTGGCGTCTTTACCGAGGACCGCGATTTCCCCCATGTGGGACACATCGAAAATACCGGCATCGTTGCGCACGGCGTGGTGTTCTTCCTTGATTGCGCTATACTGTATCGGCATCAGATAATCGGCGTATTCGACCATGTTGGCACCGAGTTTCACGTGGTGGTCATAAAGCACTGTCTTTTTCATAATGGCAATCCTTTCTCCCGTAATTTTGTCAGGTTCCGTTTCCGTGAATTGTAAGCCCTAACAATTAATAATTATAGCTTATAATGCACTCTTAAGCAAGCGCATTGTCAATGTTTGAAAACAGAATATAATCTGGGGGACATATTACAAATAACGCACGGATTTTACAACCAGGACGGATTTTATTGCATCGAGAGCCACATGTGCTAAAATATACTCAGGATGTGGTTGGATGAACTTCAGTAGACGCGACGCTTATTTCATAGCCGGAATTTATTTCATATTCGGGATTATATGGATCATCTTAACGGATTGGCTGTTATTACGGATCAATGGCGATCTGGAAAACTTTGCCCATTACTCTACGATAAAAGGGCTTGTTTTCGTGTTGCTTTCAACGCTGGTGATCTGGTTCGCCATTCATGTGCAGTTTGTACGCAGAAAGCACTTGCTATCACGTTTGAGCCAGCAGATCGATGAAGGCAAACAGTTCGAGAAAACCATGCGTAAACACATCAACTTGCTCTATCAGCTGATCGAACAGGCGCCTTTGCCGATGATGCTGCATACCGAGACGCGACAGATCCATGCGGTTTCGCATGCGTTTACCGAGTTGACCGGCTACCGCTTACAAGACGTCCCTACAATCAGAGCCTGGGTGGAACAGGCTTTCCCGTATCGTTATGACGAACTTTATGACCACATGGTACAGCTGTACAACATCAAAAAACGCATTTACGAAGGGACCTATCAGGTCCACACGAAAGACGGCAACATGCTTCATTGGGAATTTTACTCGGCTTATCTCGGGAAAGACTCCAAAGGCATGAAGACCATCATCACAACGGCCATTGACGTCACCGACCGTAAAACCAAGGAAAAGGAACTCACCCATAAGTCCTACCATGATGATCTGACCGGCTTATACAACCGCCGCTACTATAACGAAATGACGACCCGTTTCGAAAGAATGCGCGACATCGGGCTTGTCCTCGCCGATATCAACGGCCTGAAACTTATCAACGACGTCTTCGGCCACAGCAGAGGCGACAAGCTCTTGATTTCATTCGCCGAACACTTGCGTAAACACATGCCCAAAGATGCCATCATCGCCAGAATGGGCGGGGATGAGTTCATCATCGTCATCAGTGATTTCGAGCGCTACGACATCGATGAAATCGGTAGAAACATCAAAACCGACATCCAGAACAACGGTGAAGAGATCATGCCTTCAGCCGCCATCGGCTATAGCCAGCGCAAGCAAGGAGAAAAATTAAAATATACCTTCACCAGAGCGGAAAACATGCTTTATCAGGATAAGATCCACGAGTACAACAAGCAAACCGACCAGATCATCGAATCCCTGATGAACACCCTTTATTCGCAGACCGATGAAAACAGGGAACACATCGACCATCTTAAAACCCTAACAGAACCGATGATCGACGCCCTGGAACTGAGAAAAGAGCAGGCAAAGGAACTCATGCTGCTCGTAGAATTGCATGATATCGGAAAAGTCAGCATCGACCCGGACATCTTCACCCATGATGATGGGTTGGATGATGACCAGAAAAAAGAAATCGTACGGCATCCCGAGATCGGCTATCGCATCGCCAACGCCTTGCCGAAACTCAAAAGCGTCGCCTATTCGATTCTGACCCATCATGAAAATGTGGACGGCAGCGGCTATCCTTTCGGCCTTGAAAACGGCGATATTCCTTTGAACGCCCGAATCTTCAGAATCATCGAAAGTTACGAGGTCATGACAAGAGGGACCCATTATAAAGAAAAAATCCATCCCACGAAAGCGATGGAGGAACTGAAGGCGAAGACCGGCACGCTATATGACGAAGCACTGGTCGAGATATTCGAAAAAACCCTGGAAAAATAGATTGCATAGAAAAATACCAGCAGTCGGAGTCGAACCGACACGACCGTAAGGTCACCAGATTTTGAGTCTAGCGCGTCTACCAATTCCGCCATGCTGGCATCGAGAAGTATTATAGCAAACAATCATAAAAAAAGAAACCGAAAAGTTTCTTTTTTTTATGTTTGGCGCTATTTTCGTTTCTGTTTGTCTTTCGCTTCATGGTAGGCTTCGTTGTATTCGCAGACAAAGGTGTCGATGATGCGTTCCAGATGTCTGACAGTATAGATGCGTGCCAAGTCCTGATCCTGCCCGACAATCGCTTCATAGATCCGTTTGTGTTCTTCTAGGCGGTCCTTGTGCGAATCGGAGGATGTCACGGTGTTGTATTTGCTTCGCAACGTCTTTTGGAGCACATCCCAGATGATGATGTGGATATTGTGCAGGAAACGGTTCTTCGAGTATTTGGAGATGAGCAGGTGGAACTTCTTGTCGAGATCGAAGAAGTCGAGGTCGTTTTCAATGCTTTCCATGTCGGTGATGATGCCGCCGAGTTTCTTGATGCCGGCATCCGTGATGTTTTTGGCGCACAGTTGCACGCTGAGCGAATCGAGAGCGCGACGGATCTCCATCATCTCAAGGTAATCGGTGTTGTGCAGCAACGTCGGTGTGAACACGGAAAGATAGTTTTCGTTTTTCGGTTTGTTGACGTAGGTGCCGCCACCCTTTTTCTTGCTGACCAGGCCGATGGCTGAGAGCTTTTCGATGCCGGCCCGTACAGAAACACGGCTGACGCTCAAAATCTCACCGAGTTTCGCTTCGCTGGGCAGGCGTTCACCCGGTTTGATCTCACCGCTGATGACCAATTCTTCAATGTAGTCGTAGACTTTTTCACTTTTGCTTTTTTTCCGCATGATATTCACCTCGCAATGTGGAAATATACAAATTTATAATACAACTATTTGTCTTATAATTCAAGAAAAAAACCTTCGAATCGAAGGCTTTTACTCTTTTTTATCGAAATCACAGGTGTCGATACCGAATAGGCGATACACCATGCACCAGGATACCGCGGCGGTGAAGCCGAGAATGACCGCCGGAACCAGCAACCACAAAAAGTAAGGAGATTGGAAATAGTTGTTGCCGAAAACGGCAATCAGAACCAGAATGATGGCAAGGATATAACGGATGGTCTGATCAATCTGGCCGACATTTCTATTCATGTGAATCATCCTTTCTTATTTTTTAATCTATTTAATTTGGTTGGTCGCGACCTGTAATGGATCCCAGACCGGTGAGAAAGGTGGGGCATAAGCCAAATCGAGGTTGGAGAAGGTTTGAGCGTCCATGCCGGCCTGAATGGCCGTGGCCATGATGTTGATTCTGAGTGCCACGCCTTTTTCTCCGACCATCTGGCAACCTAGAAGACGGTGGGTGTGCCTTTCAAAGGTCAGTTTGATGTGAACCGGTTTGGCATCCGGATAGTAACCGGCCTGGTTGGCTGCTTTGACCATGACGGTATCAAAAGCCAGATCAAGTGCTTCTGCTTCTTTTTCCGATAAACCGGTTTTGGCGATTTCATACTGCAGGCACTTAAGATGATTCGAGCCGATGACACCGGGAAAGGTTATGGGGTTACCTGCGATGTTTTCAGCGATGATGCGTCCGGCTTTATTGGCGTGTGTCCCCAGTGGAACATAGGCCGTGAACGAATCCTTCAAGCGGTGATACACCGTCGCACAATCGCCGGCGGCGTATATGTCCTCGAGATTTGTTCTAAGTTGCTTATCAACAATGACCGCCCCGTTGTCGTGGCGTTTGATGTCGCTGTCTTCCAGGAATCCTGTATCCGGTTTGACACCGATGGCTTCGATGACAAGATCGACGGACAAGGTTCTTTTATCGGTCTTAATCCGGCTCACCGTTTCATCGCCTTGATAGGCTTTGACGGTTTCACCAAGGTGGATTTCTACACCGGCGCGTGCGAGCATCGTGGTGATCGGCGCCATGATATCCGCATCGTATTGCGGCATCAGCTGTGGTTCACGTTCGATGAGAATCGCCTTTTTACCGGATTCGACGATTGATTCGACCACTTCTAGACCGATGAAGCCGCCGCCGATGACAGCGATCTTCTGTACGGTTTCATCTTGCAGGCGCTGTTTGAGACTGCGGGCGTCTTCTAGAGTTTTCAGGGTGTGAATCCCTTTAAGGGTCTTACCTTCAACCGGCAAGCGGATGGCACTCGCGCCGGTGGCGATGATGAGTTTATCGTACGTATCATAGATGATTGTGTTGTTTTCAAGGTCTTTGATACTGAGTTGTTTTTGGTCGGTATCTACCTTGATGACCTCGTGTTGCGTGTGCACGTTGATGCCACGTTTTAGAAATTCATCTTTGGTTCTGGCTATCAGGCTCGCTTCTTCTTTGATGACATCGCTGATGAAATAAGGCATGCCACAAGCGCCGTATGATAGGTCTGATCCTTTTTCATAGACGATGATTTCGGTATCTTCTTTCAAACGTTTGAGTTTGGAAGCCGCGCTCATGCCAGCAGCAACACCCCCGATGATGATCACTTTCATATAATCAGCCCTTCCATGTCACTTTCATTTTATCATATCCGGTGGTTTTTGGCGCCTGTTGCACAAAAAAACGTTGCGATTTCGCAACGTTTAATGGCGCCCTGGTTCAAGACTGGCTTTGAATTGATTGGTGTAGAGCTTGTAATAGTGTTTTTTGTTTTTAAGCAAAGCATCATGGGTGCCGCTTTCCAGGACTTTGCCGTGTTCAAGCACCAAAATGTCATCGGCACTGATGATGGTGGATAGCCTATGGGCGATGATGAATGTCGTGCGACCCTTCATGATGGTCTTGATGGCCTCCTGAATTTTCTTTTCGGTATTGGTGTCGACCGAGGAGGTCGCTTCATCGAGAATGAGGATTCGCGGGTTGGCAAGCAATGCCCGGGCGAAACTGATTAGCTGTTTTTCACCGACGGATAGACGGGAACCGCCTTCGGTGACTTCGGTGTCGTAGGCATCTTCGAACTTGGTGATGAACTCATGCGCACCCACCAGTTTGGCGGCTGCGATGACATCGGCGTCTGATGCACTCAGTTTTCCGTAGCGGATATTTTCGCGGATGGTCCCGCTGAAGAGATGTGGGCTTTGCAGCACATAACCGAGATGATCGTGCAACCAGTGCACGGAACGTTGTTTATAATCGACCCCGTCGATGAGAATCCGGCCTTCTGTCGGTTCGTAGAAACGACAGATAAGGTTGACGATGGTGCTTTTTCCGGCACCGGTATGACCGACCAGGGCGATGGCTGTGCCCGCTTTGACTTCAAGATTGAAGTTCGAGAGGACTTGTTCGCCTTTTTTGTACTTGAAGGTCACGTTGTCGAAAGTGACATCCCCCTTTAGGGGTTCCCAGTTCTCTCTTTTCGGGTTTTCAATTGTCCCGTATTTTTCAACGATTTCGGGATCGTCTTCGATGTCAAGCTCGGCATCGATGAGGCTGATGACCCGTTCGGCGCTTGCTTGCGCTTGTTGAAAACGTGCCAAGGAGTTCGCCAGTTGCATGATCGGATCGAAAAACTGACCGACATAGGAGGCGAAAACATAGAGCAAGCCGATGGTGATGACTTCGTTATAGACATTGATGCCGCCATAATAAAAGACGAGTGCGGTGGCGATCGAGGCGACAAACAGGATGGATGGGAAGTATAGTGAGGCGAACACCGCTGCCTTGATGGAGTGGCGACGCATGTTCGAAGTCAGGCGGTCGAAATCCTGATAGTTGCTGTCTTCCAGCACCAGCGTTTTGGTGGTTTTAGCACCGGTGATGCCTTCATTGAAGGCGCCGGTGATTTTCGAGTTCTGTTTCCGGATTTGGCGGAACGCTTTTAGTATCCGCTTTCTGAAATAGATCGAAAGCGCGATGAGTGCCGGAAGGACGGTTATGGTGATCAATGTCAGTTGCCAGTTGAGGATGAACATGACCGTCAACAGCATGATCATCATCATGCCTCCCCAAGTCACATCGACCAGGCCCCAGGAGAGGATATCCGAGAGTTGTCTTGAATCGCTTGTCATTCTTGCCATGATCCAGCCCGCAGGTGTGCGGTCATAATAGGAAAACGGCAGTTCCTGGAGTTTCTTGAAGGCTTTCTGGCGGATGATGTAGGCCAGATTGTTATGGATTTTTTCAGCGAAATAGATGAAAGCGAATACGAGCAACGCCACGAAGAACATGTAGCCGATGTAGATGCCGATGAAAATCGGCAGCAGCGACAGATCACCGGTTTCGATGATATGGTCGATCCCGTAGCGGTTGATGAGCGGATAGCCGACATCCGCCACCGCAAGCAAAGTTGCGAAAATGACCGTCAGGATGACGTATTTCTTCAAAGGTTTCATGAATGAGAAAATGCGTTTCCATGTGGTGGTGTTCAGCGAATAATCCTCATATGTCTCTTCTTCCAGGTTGTACATCTATACCACCTCCTTTTCTAAGGTGTCGAGATTGGTTTGTTGTTTGTAAAGTGAAGCGTAAAGGCCATCTTCGGCCAAAAGGGATGCATGGTTACCGAAGGCCTTGATTTCACCATCTTCCAAAATGATGATCTTGTCGGCTTCCATCGCGGTGGTGATGCGGTGGGTAATGATGAAGACGGTGGTATCCTGCCAGTAGTGCATCAAGGCACGGCGGATCTGGATATCGGTCTCGGTGTCGACAGCACTCAAGGAATCGTCGAAAACAAGCACGGGCTTGTTCTCAAGCAGCATCCGGGCGATGGCGACCCGTTGTTTCTGGCCACCGGATAGGGTGACACCGCGTTCGCCGACTTTCGTCTTGTAACCTTCCTCGAAATCGAGGATGTCATCGTGGACGCGGGCGATGGCGGCGGCGCTGTAGATTTTTTCCTGATCGGCATCGCGTTTCATGATGCCGATGTTTTCATAGACGCTTTTCGAATACAGGAAAGGTTCTTGCAGGATGACACCGACATTTTTCCGCAGATGGTGCTTGTTGATGCTTTTGATGTCGTTGCCATCAAGGAGGATCTGACCTTCGGTCGTCTCCAAAAGACGCACCATCAGGTTCATGAGCGTGGATTTGCCCGAGCCCGTCTTGCCGATAACGGCCAGGGTCTCTCCCGGTTTAACCTCGAAATTGATGTTCTTGAGCAACGGTTTGTTGTCGTCGTTGAACTGGAAACCGACGTTTCTGAAGGTCACATGACCGGTGATATCCGGCTTGAAATCGGATTCGTTTTCATGTTCGCTTTCCTGGTCCATGATCTCATCGATACGATCCAAGGAAACGATGGTCTTGCCGAAATCGCCCACCAGGCGGCCGAGTTGTCTCAAGGGCCAGACAATCATCCCTAGTAGAGATAAGAAGGCAATGAACTGTCCGGGATCCATCGTACCCTGTATCGTGTAGTAGATCCCGAATGAAGCCGTGAGCGTGTATTGGAAGAAAATGATGAAATCGGTACCGCTCCAGAAAAACGCCATCAGTTTTGATAGGTGCATGCTTTCGTCCCTGAAGACTGTCGAGCGCTCATCGAACTTATCGATTTCGAACTTCTCGTTCTGGAAGGCTTTGACCACGCGTGAGCCGGTGACGTTTTCCTGTACGGCCGTGGTCATCTTCCCCTCGGCTTTTTCCACGCGGTCGAACACTGTTTTCACTTTGGTGAAATAGATGGTCGCCGTGGTGAGGATAATCGGTGCTGTGATGAGCGAGATCAAAGTCATGCGTGGGTTCATCAGCGCCATTTGAAAGATGGCGAACATCGAAAGGAAGAATAGCCGCGATACCTCGACGAGCTGTTCGCCGATGAACCGGCGGTAGGTATCGACGTCCGTGGTGGTTCTTTGAATCAGATCGCCGGTTTCGGCGTTCGAATGATAGGTGAAGCTTAAGTTCTGGATATGGTCATAAAGCGTGTTGCGCATCCGGTAGGCCACGTTTTCCATGAAATAGGCAAACAGGACGCGGTTGAAGAACACGAATACAAGCCGGAAAATGGTAAACGCTACTGAAACAACCGCAACAAGCAGCAAAAGTCCCGGGATGGTATCGGCGATGAAGTAACGGGTAATGAAACCCGGAAGGGCCGAAGCCTTGTCTCCGAAGATATTGTCGATGATGTGTTGCAGGAATAAAGGGGTCAAGCTTCTGAAATACTGTACCACCAAAAGCAGCGCGAAACCGATAAAGTATAGGTGGATATAGCCTTTCATCCATTTGGTAAATTGTCTGAGTCTTTTCATGTTGATCACCTGTTCGTCTCTTTGTTTTTTGCATAAAAAAAACCATCAATCCAAGCGGGATCAATGGTATGATTGTTTAATTCAAGGCATTGAATGCATGCCTAAAAATCACACGATACCGCTCGCTGGAGTTCATAATATGGGCAGAAAAAATTGCAATCGGGAATAATTTGTCAGTCATCGGTACCGCTCCTTTCTGTTAAGCTCAAATACTTCACATGTTTAAGCGTACCACAGTGATATGGCTTTGTAAAGGCTAAATGTTAAAAAAAACAAGACCGCGATGTTTTTGCTTGCGGTCTTGGGAGAAATCGGATATGTCTTTGATCTAATGTTCGAATTGTGCGCGGTATAGATCGTGATAGAACCCTTTTTTCTCGAGCAGTTGGTCGTGGGCGCCGCTTTCGATCAGGCGACCCTGGTTGATGACGAGGATTTTATCGGCTTCCTTGATGGTTTGCAGGCGGTGGGCGATGACGATGCTCGTCCGGTTTTTCATCAACCGTTTCATGCTTTCCTGGATTTTCGCTTCCGTGCGGGTATCGACATTCGAGGTCGCTTCATCCAGAATGAGCAGATCGGGATTGTTGAGGATGGTACGGGCGATGCTGATCAGTTGGCGTTCTCCCTGGGAGAAGTTCTGACCACCTTCGTAAACCAGCGTGTCATACCCTTTGGGTAATTTGCTGATGAAGTCATGGGCATTGCCCATCTGCGCCGCTTCTATGACGGCTTCTTTGCTGGCGGCGTAATCACCATAGTGGATGTTGTCGAACACGGTACCCTTGAAAAGATGTGTGTCTTGCAACACCACGCCGATGCGTTTTCGCAGATCGTCGATCCTGTAGGCGGTGATCGGTGTGCCGTCGATACGGATTTCACCTTTGAAAACATCGTAGAAACGGTTCAACAGTTTGATGGTGGTCGTTTTGCCGCCGCCGGTGGGACCGACGATGGCGATGACCTGACCGCTTCTAGCTTCGAAATTGATATCCGAAAGGACAAGGTTGTCCGGTTCATAACCGAAATCGACATCGATAAAGGCGATGTCACCCTTGAATTTCTCGATGGTCTGCGTACCGTCGTTGGCATACTCGTCCTCGGCGTCGATGAGCTCGAAGACACGTTCGGCACCCGCGATACCCTGCATGAGACTGTTGAAGAGCTGTGCAAGGTTGGCGATCGGCATGATGAACTGGCGCGAATACTGCGAGACGCCGGAAATCTGTCCGATGGTCACCAGCGTGTCGACCCTTAGATAAAGCGCCGCACCGACGAGAATGACCGCCAGGAAAATCAGGTTGTTCATGAAATGGATGAATGGCCAGATGAGGCCCGAATAGAACTGCGCCATGAACCCGGCCCGTTTCAACTTGTCGTTTTCGATGCCGAATTCTTCTAAGAACGGTTGTTCCTGGTTATAAAGCTTTACGGTTTTAAGACCGGAGACGTTTTCCTCGATGATGCCGTTCAAGGTCGCCAAGTGTATCTGTTGTTCCTTGAAGCCTTTCCTTGTTTTCTTGGAGACCACTATGGTAAAGACAACCATGACGGGGATGAAGGCGAGTACGACAAGTGATAAGACCCAGTTCAAATAGAACATGAAGACCAGTGAACCGGTCAGGACAATCGTGGTGTTGATGACTTCGAGAATCGTCTGGCCCAAAGAATTGCTGATGAGTTCGATGTCGTTGGATAAACGGCTGACGATATCACCGGTCCCGGTACGGTCGAAATAGGACACCGGCGCTTTCATGAGTTTATTGAAGGCGTCTTCCCTGATCTTCTTGATCACACGCTGGGAAATCCGAACCATGACGAAACGCGAAAAGAAACGGACGACACTGTTGAAAAGAGCGAGGACCAAGATATAGGCGACGATCCGGTATACGCCGGTAAAATCGTATACCAGGAAATAATCATCAATCGCAGTTGAAATCAGAATGGGGACCAACAAGGCCAACCCTGTTGCGAAGATAAGCGTCAAAGCGATGAACAACAGCGCATACTTATAGATACCCATGTAGGATAACAAGCGTTTGATGGTCGCTTTGATGGCTTTGGGTTTCGCAAGGCCCGGAGATTGTCTTCTTCCCGTGGTCTGCTGGTTCTTGGGATCGGTGATGTCTATCTCCTGACGCAGTTTTTCATTGAGCGCCTGTTTGTTGAGAATCTTAGCCTTGGACATCGTACTCACCTCCAAGGCCGAGCTGACTGGCGGCTATTTCCTGATAGACCGGACTGGTTCTTATCAGATTTTCATGCGTTCCAAACCCGTTGATGGTCCCGTCATTGGCAAGGACAAGTATCTTGTCGAGTTTTCTTACGGTACTGATCTTCTGGGAAATCAGCAGCAACGTCGGGTTGTAGCTGAGGGCTTTGATATGATTGAGTATCTTTTGTTCACTTTGCGCATCGACGGCACTGGTCGCATCATCGAAGATCAGAATCTTCGGTTGCTTGATCATGGCTCTGGCGATGGAGAGCCGTTGTTTCTGGCCGCCGGACAAATTGACGCCTTTGGCTTTGATCAAATAGTTGTAGCCGTCCTTCTGATCGGTGATGAAATCATGCAGCAAGGCTTGTTTGGCGGCTGCCTCAAGAGATTCCAGGTCCGCATCCTCTTTGCCTTGCATCATGTTTGTCGCCACCGAGCCACTGAAAATGGTGGCGCTTTGCGTAACGAAACCGATTTGATTGCGCAGTGTGGGAATATCGAAATCGGTGACGTTGATGTCATCGATTTTGATTGAGCCGCCTTTGGCGTCATACAGCCGTGGAATCAGATAGGTTAGGGAACTCTTGCCTGAACCGGTCGAACCGATGATGCCGATTTTTTCACCGGCATTGATTTTGAAGGTGATGTCTTTCAAGACAAGATTTCCGTTATCACCATAGCCGAACCGTACGTTTTCGAAGGTGATGTGACCGTCGATATTCGTGGTTTGTCCGTCTTCCGGATTCATCAGATCAATGGTTGTCCGGTAGATCTCGTTGATGCGCCCGGCGCTGACATTGGCGCGCGAAAGGAAGATCATCACCATCGCGAACATCATCAGACCGATGAGAATTTGCTGGCTGTAGGCGTTGAATGCCATGATGAGACCGACTTGCGGGATCCCGTCACTCATCAACTCGCCACGATTCAAGTAATAGGCACCCGCGAAGAGGATCCCGGCGACACCGATGTTGAAAATCAGATTGATGACGGGTTCGGCGAAGGCCATGACGGTCTCGGCGCCGGTATTGACTTTGCGGTAGTTCTCGTTCGTTTTTTCATAACGACCCCGTTCGAAATCCTGGGTCACGAAGGATTTGACCACTTGCGGCGCATTGGCGTTTTCGAGTGATACGTTGTTCAAATCATCCAGGGCAAGTTGGACTTTCTTGAATCGCGGGTAGGCGAAAATCATGATGATGACAATCGACACCATCAGAAGCGGTACGGTCACAAAAAACACATTGGAAAGGCGCAGCGAAGTGCCAAGCGCCAGTACCAGACCGACTATGACCATCAGGGGTGCTCTTAGGACGATACGCAGCATCATGGTGAAAAACATCTCGACCCGCATGACGTCATTGGTCGCATTGGTGATCAGACGGCTTTGTTTGAGTTCATCGACATTCTTAAAAGAAAGCGCCTGGATACGCTTGAAGACATCCAACCGTAGATCGGCGGTGGCGTATTGGGACACTCTCTGCGAGGCATATGTGTTGATCAAACCGCTCACGATACCTGCCAGTGCAAACAGCAACATGATTCCGCCGATTCTGACAACCGCGTCAAAAGCCCTGGTCGGTAAGGCATTGTCGATGATGCCTGCCATTAAGTAAGGGATATAGAAACTCGCGAACACCTGGATGAACATGGTAATCGCCGCCAGGATGACATACCATTTATAAGGCTTGATGAATTTAAACAGTTTTGTGATTTCACCCATGATGTTGTTCCGCTCCCTTTTGTATGAGGTCGACATAAAATCTGTAATCGGCGAGTGCGGTATCGTAACTGACCGATTCGGCGATGATTTTATGGATAAAGTTGAATTTCAGGTGCGATATCAGTTTGATGATCTTATCGATTTCTTCTCTGGAAAGCTGTTTGAGCGAATCGGTGTCCAGTTTGGATTTCATAGCCGAAAGCATATCGCTGCGATGTTTTTCCATAACGGATACACTCACACCGATATAATCGCGGTTCTCATGGAATTTTTTGAGCAGTTGCACGTAGTCGCTGTTGACCAAGAACGTGTAATCAGCGGTAAAGTTGATGATCATGAAGTCGAAAATAGATGCGCCTTCGTGTTTTGCCAACAATGCCGCGCTATGATTCGCGAAATCATCGAACATCTTCAAAAAAAGATGGTGGTAAAGATCGTCCAGGTCATGAAAATACTGATAGAAGCTGCCACGGGGAATCGCGGCGGCTTTGACAATGTCCGAAACGGTCACACGGTTATAGGGATTGTTCAAGAATACCTTTTTTGCGGCGGTTTCAATGCGCGATTGTTTCGTGTAGGGCAGATTTTTATAAGTCTTTGTGGGCATGGTCCTCATCCTTTATGACAGATTGTCGCTAAACTGGTTAAAAATAAAACCTACGGCGTAGGTTTTATTAATCACGCGGCGTGCCATCGGCCTTGAAAACGATGTGTTCAAGGTTCTCGTCCTTGGCGAAATCAATGGCTTCTTTTTGGTATTGGAAGACGCGATAGGCTTTATCGGCACCATCTTTGATGACCTGCCAGCCTTCAGCGTGTTTCTTGATGTGGTAGACGTCTTTATCCGTTTCAGCCTTTTTAGCTGGGGCTTTTTTTTCTGCCGCAGGCTTCGGTTTTTCTTCTTTCGGTGGCGCGGTGGTTTTCACTTTTTCCTGAGCGGTTTTGCTGGGCACAGCTTCTTTTTCGATCTTTTTATCCTCTTCGATGGTTTCGAGATCCTTGAGTTCCTTGTTGACATCCTCTAAGGATACATCCTTGTTTTCTACTGTCGCTTTGGCTTCCTTGGGTTCTTCACTGACTTCTTTTTTCTTCTTTCCGAATAACTTTTTTAAAATTCCCATTGTTCACCCTCATTCCATTAGTTTATTTTTTAAATAAAATATCTTTTCACCATTAATGATAGCACACCAGGTTGAAGATGGCAATTTTAAAACACCGCACATCGCATATTTTAGAGCTCGTAATAAACGTGCATTATTTTGTTTGTTTGCTAACTTTTTTCGGTTTGAACTGTTTGATGATCGCGTCTAACGTGAGCGGTTTATAAAAATAGTATCCTTGCACATACATAATATCGAGTGTTTTGATAAAATCATATTCCTTCTTGGTTTCCACACCTTCAACGATTACGTCGAGATTGAAGGCTCTACCGAGATTCACCATGGCTTCTATCAAAGATCTGTTGCCTTCCGAATGCGTTAGATCGGTTACGAACGATTTATCGATTTTTATTCTGTCCAATGCGTTTTTCGATAATCTGATCATGCTGGAGTACCCGGAACCGAAATCATCGATGGCGACTTTGAGTCCAAGCTCGCGTAATTGATTGATGAAGTGGAACTCGGTATCCATGCCCTCTGGGTCGATGGTTTCGGTGAACTCGATGACAATATCTTCCGCTGCGATCTCATAGGCACTGAGCATCTCGCTGATGAAAGACAGGAATGTTGTGTTGTGGACTTCCCTTGATGAAATGTTTATGGAGAGAAAGGAAAAGGGGATCTTGTTTTTCTTAAATGTCCGATAGGCCTCGAAGGACTGTTTTATCACCAGTCGGTCCAAGGCTTCTATCATGTTGAACTTTTCGGCATGTTGTATGATTTCACTTGGGAAAAACATCCGGTGTTTGTCGTTGAAACGCAATAAGGATTCAAAACCGACCATCTTCTTGCTATGGGTCTCTACGATGGGCTGGAATTCCAAAAAGAACGATTCGTTTTCAATGGCGTTTTTCAAGAACTGAAACATTTCGAAAGCATTTTGATGCTGGTTTTTCAAATCGCCGCTATAGGTTACCAATTGGTCTTTGCCATATGATTTGGCTTTATCAAGGGCCAGTTCACAAGCAAGGATGGCTTCGTGGAATCGGGGTGCGACTTCGGTGATATCATAGCGACCGATCGATACAGTGAGAACGATTTCTTCTTCCTCAACGATTAACGGCTTCTTGAGTTCACGCAACAATGCGGTGTCGAATGAGGCATCATTTGCCTCTTCCATGGCATTGAGAATGATGAAGCGATCCGAATGTACCCGGTAGACGTG
>SLJL01000114.1 GCA_007135105.1 Candidatus Izemoplasma sp. | reverse complement strand
CTTTCCACCGAAGATGTGACTTGGGAGGACATTACGGCGATGCAGAAACTCTCAAACGCAATCGTGTTGACCTCACAAGGCATGCCCTTCATTCACGGCGGTGCGGAGCTGATGCGCACGAAACCGTGTGTGGTCATCGACGATGAACCCCAAGGCGAATGCGACCCCGAACACCGTTTCGACCATAACTCCTATCGTTCACCCGATGCGACGAATCAGATCGACTGGAACTGGAAAGTCGACAATTACGATGTGTTCAAATACTACCAAGGCCTGATAGCCTTAAGACGTCATACGGATGTCTTCAACATGGATACGGCCGACGAAATCAGAGAAAACCTCTTCTTCACCAGCACCGGCTCCAACTTCGTCTCCTATATGATCGACCACCCGACTTCCGCCTGGGATTATACCCTGGTGGCACATAACAACGCCGGCAATCCCCGAACGCTCGATCTGATGGGCATGGAATGGCAGATGGTCGTGAACAAGGATGCGGCAGGGCTTGAAGTTCTCGATACCGTCAGTGGTTCCTTGATTGTTGAACCTTACGAGACCGTTGTCCTGTTCAATTTGTCCGCCGGTGCCGAGTGGCCGGTGGAACGCCTCGACAATCCTTTGGCGCCCGGTCTGCCTTTACGTGAAGAATCGGGTATGAACCTACTGCCGCTCATCATCGGCAGCATCACCGGTGTGCTTGTGCTTACCGTCGGTGGCGTGCTTCTTTACACCAGTAAAAAATCATAAATGCGTGCCCCGATTGTTAGGGGCACGCACATGAAACGAGGGTAATCTATATGGATTTCGCACAGTTTCAACATGAAGCCAAATCCCGCGACGCCTACATGCATGACGCAAAGACCGTCCATCTGCGGCTGCGGGTCAAAAAAGGACTAACCAGAAACGTCAAAGTGATCTATGGCGATCCGTTCCTTTATGAAAAACAGGCAGACACCAACCGGCACGCCTGGTCGCCGTTCCAGGACGGTGCAATGATGGCGCACCGTGGACAAAGTCCGCATCATGATCTTTTCTTCATCGCAACCAGACCGAAACATCTGAGAATGAAATACGCCTTTCTCATCGATGACCGGTATCTATTCGGTGCCCGGGAAGTCGTCGACCTTGAAGCAGACCCCGATCTGCGCTACAATCTTTTCAACTATTTCAACTTCCCCTATCTCAATGATGAAGATCTCTTCAATGCACCGGCATGGAGTAAGGACCAGGTCTGGTACAGCATCTTTCCCGAACGATTCCATAACGGCGATCAGACGTTGGATCATCCTGATACCAAAGCCTGGGACAGTATCGAGGATTTCACGAACGCCGACAAGTTCGGCGGCGACTTGCGGGGCATCATCACCAAACTGGACTATATCGCCTCCATGGGCTTCACCGGGCTTTATCTCACCCCGATTTTCAAAGCGATGAGCACCCATAAATACGACACCACGGATTATTTCGAGATCGATCCGGCTTTCGGCACCAAGGCCGATTTGAAGGAGCTCATCGAAAAAGCGCACGCAAAAGGCATCAGAATCATGTTGGACGCAGTGTTCAACCACGTGGGGATGGCACATCCGTTCTTCCTGGATGTCGTGGCAAATGGTAAGAAAAGTGAATATTACGACTGTTTCTACATCATCGATGAGACCAAGCCCGTCCTGCCGGTATCCCCTGAAGTCATCAAGGCGATGTCCTACCGGGAAGTCAAGCAACTGTTTGCCGATGTCGATGCCTTGAACTACCGCACGTTCGCCTTCACGCCGTTCATGCCGAAGGTCCGTGTCATGCATCCGAAGATGAAAGCCTATTTCCTTGAGGTCGCGACCTATTGGATCGAAACCTTCGACATCGACGGTTGGCGCCTCGATGTTTCCAACGAAATTCCCCACACCTTCTGGCGCGCGTTTCGCAAGGTGGTCAAAGCCGCCAAACCGGACGCCTACATCGTCGGTGAGAACTGGGATAATTCCATGCCCTGGCTTCAAGGTGACCAGTACGATGCGGTGATGAACTACGAGATTCTCTTCCCGATCTGGCAATTCTTCGGCCCACATCCCGATTTCAAGGCGCTCAATGCCGAAACGTTCATCGAACGGATCAATCAGGCCCTGTTCGCCTATCCCGATAATGTGCTCACCAGTATGTATAACCTTGTCGATTCACACGATACCGCCAGGATAAAGCATATTTGCGGTGAAGACGTCCGCAAGGTGAAACTCGCGTATGCCTTTCTGTTCAGTTTTCCTGGTTCTCCCAGCATCTTCTACGGTGGCGAAATCGGCCTCAGCGGGGATCATGATCCGAAAAACAGACGGTGCATGCCCTGGAATCAAGACCGGCAGGACGATGAGATGAAGACGTTCATTCAAACCTTGATCCGACTCCGCAGACAAGTGCCAGCGCTCAAAAGCACCCGCTTTGACTGGTTGCCGGCATCCAAAGGAGGTCTTCTGGCCTTCAAGAAAGACGAGCTTCTGGTCGTGATGAACAATCAGGATCAAAAAACGACTCTGAAGCTCCCAGAAAGCGACAAAACCGATTTGCTTACCGGTAGGCAACTGGGTTCTGTACAGACATTGGAACTTGAACCTTATCAGCTATATTTCCTGAAATAGATATGAAAAAAACACTTCTCGCGAAGTGTTTTTTTTTGAATTATCCTTTGTTTGCGCCGGCGGTGATGCCTTCGATCAGGTACTTCTGGAAGGCGATGTAGAGAATTGTGATCGGGATGGCCACAAGCAAGGCGCTGGCTGCGAAGGCGGGATAGTTGATGCGCGTCTGGTCTTCGATGAAAGCGAAGATGCCGACGGCCAACGTCCAGTTTTCTTCGGACAGGATGACGAAGGAAGGCAGGATGTAGTCCATCCAGGGAGCCATGAACTGTGTCACCGCAACAAAGCCGATGATGGGTAGTGACAGCGGCAGGATGATTTTGAAAAAGATCGTCAATTTCGAGGCGCCGTCGATTTTGGCCGATTCGTCGAGTTCCTTGGGGATGCTTTGGAGATAGCCTTTGATCAGCCAGACATTGAAAGGAATCGCGCCGGCGGTGTAGACCACCACCAAAGCCAGTGGCTGATCGAGCAGCCCGAACGTATGGAACAGAGTGAACAAGGCGATAAGCCCGAGAAAACTCGGAAACATCTGTAAAACGAGAATCATCAGAAGGCCAGCCTTTTTCCCTTTGAATTTATAGCGGGAGAACACATAGGCGGTACCGGTGATGAACAAGACGGCGAACACCATCGTGAAAAAGGCGATCTGCAAGGTGTTCCAGTACCAGCTTGTGAAGTTGGTCGTGACTTCCTGCCCGTCGTAGATGCCGCTGCCGCTCAAAAGGAAGCGGAAATTGTCCAACGTCGGATTCTCCGGAATGATTGTCGAAGGGATACCGGAAAGCGGGCTCAGGCTCGCACCGATGACATAGACGATCGGAATGAGAACGACGATGCCAAGGAGGATCAATTCGCCGTAGATTACAAGCGTCCCGGTGATGTTGCTGGGATTGAAAACGAATTTGAGCGAATCTTTGTTGATGTTTCTCAGCGATTTGCGCATTTTCAGATAATAATAGAAACCGAAACCGGGAAGCAAGCCCATAAAACCGGGAACAAGGCCCTTATACCCTTTACGTTCCGCGACCGAAACCACCAGGGACTGGTGGGTGAAGAAAAAGACGAGGATGGTCGGGATGAAGAAATACCGGTTGCCGTCGGTGTTGATGATATATAGAATCGGCAAGAGGACGATAAACAATACCAGAGCAAGCTGGGCGTAGACAAAGAGAATCTTCAAAATCGCGCTAGGCTTGAACAGGGCGACGATTTCAGCTTTCTCGACCGGTTTTTCTGTCTTGGCCTTAAGGTAATACATAAGACCGAAACCGGGGATGAGGCCGATGGCATACGGTCTTAGACCGGTATAGCCCTGTTTTTCGGCCAAAGCGGCGACCAGTCTGGCATGGGTGAACAACAACGCCAACACTGTCAAGATGATTATGGTAAGAGAATAAATCATGCTTAATCATCCTCCTTAAAGGCGCGGGTACGCATGAAGTTCCAGGCCGAAACGGTACCGATGACCAGGAATATCAGAATCGAGAATACACTGGCCATCGAATACCAGCGGATGGTCTGGTCGGTGGTCAGTTTGTAGATCCAGGAAATCAGAATATCGGTGTGCCCGGCGTATGCCCGTGAGAATCTGCCGGCACCCGGTCCACCGCCAGTGATGAAATAGATCATGCCGAAGTTGTTGAAGTTCATGGCGAATGTCATGATGAGCAGAGGACTGGTGGCCACGAGAACAAGCGGCAATGTTATGAACTTGAATTGCTGGAAGTTGGTTGCCCCATCGATGGCGGCCGCTTCATAGAGATGTTTGTTGATGCTGGTCATGACACCGGTCATGAGTGCCATGAAGAAGGGGAAGCCGAGCCAGATATTCAGTGTGATCAGGAAAATCCTGACAAACCAGGGATTCGCTTCGTTGTTGAGCCACTGGATGTTCTCGTTACCGAAATACATCAGTTTGCTCAAGCCTTCTCCGGCTTCACTGAAACTGCGGCCGAGCATCCCGTACCGATGCAAAAAGTCATAGACGAAGGTATCGCGCAGAACGCTATTGACATAACCGCGCTCGGTGAACATGACCCGGAAGATCATCTGGCTGATCAGTGCGGGCACAGCCCAGGGCAGAATCAAAAGGCCACGCCAGGCCTTACGGAAGACCACACGTTTGTTGTTGAGAATGACCGCCTGGAACAGACCGCCGAAGAAGACGGTGAAAGTCGAACCGAAAGCCCAGACGAGTGTCCAGGAGAACACTCTGAAGAACATCGAACCGAAGGGCATGCCACCATCACGGCTCAAGGTGAAGATTGCCCTGAAGTTATCAAGACCGACCCAGGAGACAAGTTGTCCCGGTGGCAGGTTCTCGGCGTTGTAGTTGGTGAAGGCCACAAACATACCGAACAGAATCGGCATGATCCCGATGAAGGTGATCAAAAAAAGCGCGGGCATAAGCACGATGTATTCAAAGGAGCCTTCATAAACGTTTTTGAAGTACTCTTTTTGTGACGGCACTTTT
>SLJL01000110.1 GCA_007135105.1 Candidatus Izemoplasma sp. | reverse complement strand
GCGAGACACACCACCGATTATAAAATCAAATGTCTTTTCGCCAATGAGCGTCTCTTGAACCCGCTATTGAAATACTTCATCAACAAGAAAAGCGGTCTCATGGCTTCATTATACAAAACCACCCAGTCTTTCACCATGGTCTTGGGTAGCGAGGCGATGAACGTCCTGCCTTCCGAGGCCAGCCTTTTCATCAACTACCGTATCATCACCGGCGAAACGGTCGAAAGTGTCAAGCGAACTGTAGAAAAACGCGTACAAAAATACGGGATAACCTGTGACATCATGAAAGGTGCCGACCCGACACCGCTTTCCAAGACCGATGGTTCCTATCATGTTTTGGTCGATACCATCCGCCAAACCTGGGGCAACATCATCGTCTCCCCTTATTTGATGATGGCAGGCACCGACGCCCGTTATCATCATGATATCTCCGATCATGTCTACCGGTTTTCTCCTTTGCGTCTCGATAAGAAAACAAGAGCAACGGTTCACGGAGTGGATGAGAAACTCGCTGTGGACAATTATCTGAGTTGTGTCGGGTTCTACATCAACCTGCTCAACAATCTTGTAGTCAAAAAACAGACATGACCCTTCAAATCCACAATGACTCGGAGGTATCCTCATGAAAAAGACTATCAAAGATATGACCACTGAAGAAAAATATGCGCTATTCCCCATCATCATCAAACCATATGACAAAAGGTGGCCGGACTGGTACAACGCGGAATGTCAACGGCTTTTGGCAAAGTGTCATAAAGAGATTCTACGCATCAACCACATCGGTTCGACCGCTGTTACAGGGCTTTCTGCGAAACCCACGATCGATATCTTATGTGAGATTGATGAAAAAGACGCACAAACAATAACACACAAACTCATATCGGTTGGTTTTTCAACCGAAGGGGATCCGCTGAAAAAACCGTTGAACATGGTTTTTTATAAAGGCTATACCTTATCAGGCTACGCCGAAAAGGTCTTCCATTTACACCTGAGGGAAAAAGACGATCACGACGAGTTATACTTCAGGGATTTGCTTAGAACTGACACAAAAGTCAAACATGCCTATGCAAAACTGAAACAGGATCTGGCTTTGACACATTTTGGGAATCGCGAAGCCTATACGGATGCCAAGACGGATTTCATCAAGGAAAACACGCTACACGCAAGAAATGTTTTCGGTTCAAAATATGTGAAGTGACATGTTAGAATGATGATGAAAGGAGGCGTATTATGATCCAGTTCGATTTTGCGAATCCTTACTTGATTTACGTGATGTATGTCTCTTTCACTTTCTTCAGCATCTATGCGCTTTTCAAGTGGCATGAAGTTTTCAGGCGCCACAGGAAGCTAGTTTATACCGTGGCTTTTGTCGCGTTGCTTTACGCGCAGTTCGCCCGATACGCCATCCCCTATCTCGAGGGCCGTCCGACGCTGCCTTTCTACATTACACGGATCGCATCGATCGCAGCGTTGATCTATCTGGCGATCGGCAAGCGATCTTGGGACGGATTCATTTTCTTTCTTTCGGTCAACAATTTCTGGCCGGTACTGATTCCCAACGGACCGATTGAAACCATCCGGATTCTGGATGAATCATTTTTCATCGATCATTATGTCGCTTCCTTGTTGGCGGTATATATCCTGACTGCAAGGGATTATATCCCAAAGATGAGAGATCTCTTGATGGCCAGCGGACTTTTGGGAACGTTCATCATCAGTTTCGCTTTCATCAATCCCTTGATGGGTTGGGGTTATTTCTTCATGAACGAACACAATCCGCTTTTCGACCTGTTTCCATGGATGACGTTTCTGATATTCGCTTTACTCTTGAGCGCCGGTGTGGTGCTATTTCAGTTCATCATGTTTGTCGTAGGAAGAAAATATCATGAAAAAAGGGCTTGAAAAAGCCCTTTTTGTTTAGTCGAATTTGTCGAAGTAAATGTTTTCTTCTTTGATGTTGTGTTTGCGCAAGACTTCCAGACAAGCATTGATCATGCCTGGTGAGCCACAAAGGTAGGCTTCGGCTTCACTCAGATCGCCGGTCTTGCGGTCGACAACCTCGGTAATGAGGCCGGTCTCACCTTCCCATTTATCCTCTTCGGCCGGATTGGACAAAGCTGGGATGTATGTGAAATTCTCGTATTTTTTGTCGATTTCCATAAACGCTTCGGTGTAGTATAGATCGCGTTTTGCGACCGCACCGAAGAAATAGGTGGCCTTCCGTGGCATGTTCAGATCCTGCAAGCGGTACATGATGGAGCGAATGGGCGCTTTCCCCGAACCACCCGCAATCATGATCATCTCTCTATTTGACTCTTCTCTTAGGTAGAAATCGCCGTAGGGTCCGGTCAAAATGATTTCATCGCCGGAAAGCATCGCCTTGTGAACAAACGTGGTCGCTTTGCCTTTGGGTACGAGTCTGACGATGAATTCGACATGATTGCTTTCCTTCGGATCCGACGCGATCGAGTAGGCCCGGATGACATCAAGCCCAGGTACCCTGAGCTGGCAGAACTGACCGGGTTTGAACTCGATGGTCTCCGGTTTCAACAACTTGAAACGGACCAGTTTCGTATCGTAGGTCAATTCCTCGATGTTGACGACTTTGGCCCGGTATTCCACTGCGTCCATCAAGCCTTCCGGAATGGAGATATTCATGTTGTTGCGGACTTTTACCTGACAGGAAAGCCGCACACCCTGTTCTTTTTCTTTCGCGTTCAGAAACGGGTCTTCGGTCGGTTTAAGTTCCCCACCACCTTCATTCACGGTCACTTTACACAGCCCGCAGGTCGCCTTGCCGCCGCAGGCTGAAGGGATGAAGATTTTGTTTTCCGATAGAATGTTCAAAAGTGTGTCGCTGCTTTCGATCTTCAGTTCCTCTTTATCGTTGAGCGTTACAATTTTCTCTTCATCGCCGCCAAGGAGATGGTCGGCCAATATCAATAACGCGGTAACAATAATCAAGACACTGATTAGTACGATGGGAACAAATACATCCATAATGTATACCTCCTATTGAATTGACGCCAAACCGGTAAATCCGATAACGGCGAGCGCTAATATACCTAGTACGATAAATGTCATGCCTTTGCCGGCCAATCCTTTGGGAACATCCGATGATCGAGCCATCTTTTCCCGCACACCGGCAAGCAGAATGATCGCCAGCATCCATCCGATGCCGGATCCGAATGAAAAGGCCGCGGTTTCTACAAAACTGTATTCACGGTTGACAAAGAACAAGGAAACACCGAGTACGACACAGTTAACAGTGATCAACGGCAAGAAGAGTCCGAACGAATTATACAGTCTCGGGAAAAATTTATCGATGAACATTTCAAGAAATTGAACGGTAGCTGCGATGGTGATGATGAAAACAAGCAGATTCAACCATGCAACATCAAGTCTTACCAACAATAAATAGATCGGATAGTTGATCATTCCGGTCAGGGTAACCACGAAAACAACAGCCAATCCCATCCCGCGTGCGTTGCGGATGTTCGTCGAGATGGCAATCAGGGGACACATGCCGAGAATGTAGGCTAGGGCAATGTTATGATCAAGTATGGAACCGAAAAATATCTCAAGAGGTGAAGTCATAAAGTATCATCCTTTCCTTAAGCCGTAGCTTCTTCATCATAGTTTTTGGTCAAATCCCGCATAACCCAGATCAGAAGACCAAGGACGAAGAAACCACCAGGTGCAATCGCCATAACCTGCCAGGTCGGGAATGTGTCAGGCAGGATCTGATAGTTGAGCACGGTACCGAACGCGAGAATTTCACGGACAATGGCGATTAGAACCAATACATAGGTATAGCCGATACCGTTGGCAAGACCGTCGAAGAAAGTGAACTTCACAGGGTTCTTCGCCGCGAACGCTTCAGAACGTCCCATGACGATACAGTTGGTAATAATGAGACCGACATAAGCCCCCAAAGCGCTATATAAATCGGGAAAGAACGCCTGCAGCATAAACTGGACAATAATGACAAGTCCGGCGATGACAACCATATAGGTAATCATCCGTACTCTGGTCGGAATGAAGTTCCTGATCATCGAAATGATGAGTGAGGAACCGATGATGACAAAGGTTACAGCCGCACCCATCGCCAGTGCGTTATCCACACGGTTGGTGATGGCGAGTGCCGAACAGATGCCAAGAACACTGATGACGATCGGGTTGTTGCGTGAAAGACCGTCACGGGAGATATTGAACCATTTCGTGTAGCGCATGCGTATGAGCTTTTTCATGTTCAATCGCCTCCTTCCCGGTTATCCCAGGCAGTTTTATGTTCTTCATACGTGTTGTTCAAGATTGATTGGAACGATTCCGAGGTTCTCGTGGCGCCGGTGATGGCATCCACCTCGTTATCGAGATTCGGATCGGCGTTGTGGGTTACAACCAGTCCGTCGGCCATCGAGGCACCCACGTAGTTATCGAGATAGGATTCCTCGGCCACAACCCCGCCAAGACCCGGGGTCTCTTCCTGTTCCAGAACACGAACATAGAGAATTGTCTCAAAATCGCTCTCAAAAGCGATGATACCTCTTATCGGGCCCCAGACACCGAAACCGGAAAATTCGAAAGCGACGCCGCCCGTTTCCTCATGGACATAAATGACCAGATCGTCGATCTCCACGGTTTCCATGGTTTCATCGAAGACATCCGCAAAGTTTGCAATCGTATAGGTTTCCTCAAATGCATCAAGAATCGCCGATTGTACGGCAAAGCGTTGATTCATCTCGATTCTTTCAGCGGTCAAAGCTTGAATACTCATCAACACAAGTGAAAAAGCGGTACCGAGAATTAGAACGAAAACAATTGTCTTCATATTTCTACTCATGCGGATCCCTCCGCTTCTTGTGTGTTTTCTTCAGCATCGGATTTATTCTTATTGAGCCATTCATCCAGTAAAGGGGCAACGGCGTTCATGATAATAATGGCGAAGAAATAACCTTCCTGGAAGGTGCCGAACGTTCTAATGATCAACGTCAATGCCGCTAGACCGAAACCAAAGTAGTACTTGGCCAAGGTGTTCTGCGGTGCTGTAGCGGGATCGGTGGCCAGGAAAAATGCCGCAAAGACAATACCACCGGTGATCAATGAGTAAAACGGATTGACGAACATCGTCGTCCCTTGGTACTCAGGAAACACCAAAAAGCCAATGG
>SLJL01000008.1 GCA_007135105.1 Candidatus Izemoplasma sp. | reverse complement strand
CATAAATAGCATTTTTTATTTTTATCGGAATTTACTTCCAAATATCTATCTTTCGATGTACATAACTACATTTGGACTATATGTGATATCCTTCGCATTGATCCTCGATATCCAATCAGCCAGCATATTCACCGTTTTATTCCTCAGTTATGCGATCATATCGTTATATCAAGAAGTTAGAGTTGCCATATTAAATAACATCATTCTCCTAATATCAGGAATAGTTTTTATTTTACTTTTTCCGATATTGTTCGAACCAGTAGACACACTGACCCCTAGTTCTTTTTTCATGGTTTTCATATTGGTGATATTTGTTGCATTGCTTTCGATTACATCTTTCATCTTAATAAAGCGTAAACGTCATTATTATCGACAAGTTGTTGACTTAAAAGAACAAGAATATAAACACACACAGATGATTTTCGATATTCAAAAATACTATACAGGTGAAACCCTCGATGCGGAACTATATTATTCCCATATAGAAAAATTCACAGATTATCTATCGGAACAGATTGGAATAGAAAATGTCTTCTCCGAAAGACTTCAAATCATCAAAGCTTTAGCCGAATCCAGTAATGAAGAAATTCAAAAAAGCTTTCCTGAATATAAAACGGGAGATATAGAAGAACTCAAACAACTAGAACTGAAGGTCTATAAAAAAATTGCTTATCTATCTTTCAAAGCCGCTCAATTAAAAGATATTCAACCTAAAACCCGAGAGTTTCTTTTTGAAAAAAACATTGAATCCTTGAATCACAGAGATGATTTGCCATTAGTTAAAATCATAGCTTTTTCAGTGTTTTATACTTTATTAAGAGCAAAGAAGCCTTATGCAAAAGCCATGAGTCATGCAGAAGTCGTTTCTTTATTGCAAAGTAGAGATTTTTATAATCTAGTTGATGATCGCATCCTTAATGTCTTAATCTATAATCAGGAATATTTTGAAAAACTTGATATTCACGCCATAACAGAAGTGGTGTCAAAATAATGAGAGAATTAATGGAAAAGGTAAAAAATAGCGAATTTTTAACACTGAACGAGGCGCTAAAGGTCAAAGTCTATCTTATTATGATATTCTTACTATTCTTTGGTCTATTGACAATTCCGATTTCGTTTTTTATCGAAGACTTAGCTTTATCTCTTAGAATAGTCGTACCTTTGGTCTATGTATCCTTATTTGGTATCACGTTTATAATGTTGATGTTGAACCGATCGCGAATCGCTATGCATTTCAGCATGTATACGTTCATTGGACTGACAATATATTATGTTAGTGGAACAGGACAACTTTACGGATATTTTCTGTTTTTCATTACACTAACTGTTATAATTTTCTATCAAGATATCACAACTTATATCCTTTACGGCGGAATCCTTACGGCTTACGGTGTCTATTATATTCAAGCAAGTGAATCATTGCTAGTTGATCCACACCCTTCCTTGCCACAAGTGGGTCCGGCCATTTACCAAGCAATCTTAATTGGTTTTTTCTTGGTTTATCTGATTCAGTTCATCCTCACAGACAGTATTAATGAAAACCTTAATCAAGACTATATCAGAACGAAGAAAACTAATAATCGATATAAAAGTTATCTATATCGGTATATTACCGATTTAGAAAATAGAGATGGATTTAGTCCTATTCAAGACAATCCTCAGTTTCATATCACAATCAAAGAAATTAGTAAAACAATCATTGAAGAAGGTAATTTCAATATCGAAGATGATTTTGAAGAAGTGATTGAGTTTTACTTTTTCCTGCATAGGCAAGATATACAAAAGATACTCAAACGAGACAAAATAGCCGAGGAGGTTAAAACTTACGCATATCAGTTTCAAAAATATTTGATCAATAGCCTAAATGAACTTGATTCTTTACTTTTTAGAGCGGTTTGTCATCATAAAGAAGGTATAAAAGATAAACTGAACAGATACGAGTATCGTTTTGATACAATTTTCAGCAACAAAACAAATAGAATTCTCGGTTTGGCTATCATGTATAAGTTTCTAACCACAGAAATAACACAACTAGATAAATGGGGAAGAGTTCAAAAAGTTCTCAGTCATCAAGAGTTGAAAGCTTTGTTTCAGAGTAAGGAAATAAGAGAGATTTTATCTTTTGAAGATATTAATTTCTTCTTGAAGAACGAGAATTTTTTTAAGGATGATTTATAATATTATATGACTTAAAATGCGTTTTATCAGTCCGTATGATAAAATACAAATGCAATGCAATTCGATACGAGGTGTTCCATGGGTAAAATAGTAGCAGTCAGTAATCAAAAAGGTGGTGTTGGGAAAACAACCACCAGTGTTAACTTAGCGAGCTCTTTGTCCTATTTAGGAAAAAGAGTTTTATTGGTTGATGTCGATCATCAAGCCAACGCAACAACTTTCATGGGCGTTAATCGCTCGTCCTTGAACTATACAGTTGCCAACTTATTTCTGAGAAATACTAGTATCAGAAATGTAATCAAAAAAGTAGAAAGTGTTGAAGTTGACATTATTCCTGCGAGATACGAACTGGCGAACATTGAAACCTCGTTACTCTCATATGAAGATAAGGATTTCATCCTGTCCAATGCACTCGAAGAAGTCCGTGACGAGTATGATTTCATAATCATTGATTGTCCGCCTTCTCTGGGTATTGTAACCATGAACGCTCTTATGGCTGCAGATAGCGTTCTAATACCCGTACAATGTGAATTTTTGGCCTTAGATGGATTGACTCAATTACTAAACACTATTCGACTGATTCAAAAGAAGTTGAAATATAACAACAGAAAGCTAACTATCGAAGGTGTACTACTCACCATGCTTGATACTAGGAGCAATATCGGTTATGAAGTCATAAATGAAGTTAAAACATACTTTAAAGAAAAAGTATTTAAAACAATTATTCCTCGTAATGTAAAAGTTAGCGTTGCGCCAAGCTATGGGTTACCTGTCACAGAATTTTCACCAAAATCTAAAGGCTCTTTGAGTTATCAGAATCTCGCGAAAGAAGTGGTGATAAACTGTGAACAGCAAGAAGGATAATCTTGGAAGAAAAATATTAGACTTAATCCAAGAAAATGAAATAGTTTTTCGTGATAATGAGGAAGTTGTGGATATCGATATACAAAGAATAAAACCGAATCCACAACAACCCAGAGTAGTTTTTAATGAGAAATCTTTGAAAGAACTGGCTACTTCAATCAAGCAATACGGCGTAATTCAACCCATTATTGTCAAACAAGTACAACAAGATTATTATCTGATTGCAGGTGAGAGAAGACTTAGAGCTTCAAAATTAGCCAACAGAAAGACGATTCCTGCCCTAATCAGGAACTATGGATCTAAGTATTATGCTGAAATGGCGATTCTCGAAAATGTTCAAAGAGAAAGCCTGACTTCAATTGAAGAAGCAATCGCTTACAAGAAACTTTTGGAGAAAACGACTTTAACGCATGACCAGTTAGGAAAAAAAATCGGCAAAAGCAGATCTTATATTACCAATATCATCGGCTTATTGAACTTACCCGATTCAGTCATAAAAAAAGTTAATGAGGGTGAGATTTCTACCGGACATGCGAAGATATTGAGTAAACTTAGTAGACCTGATATTGTAGAAAAATTTGCACAGGAAATTACAAGTAATAATCTAAATGTTCGTGAGACAGAGACACTAATTCAAAATTATAAAAGGCAATACTACACTAATACGAAAACTGTGAACAAAGAAATTCATTACTTATCAAATAAGATTAAAGACTACCTAAATCTAAATGATGATGAGATTGTGGTCAAACGTAATAGCATTACAATTAGTCTTAAAGATATAAAAAGACTAAAAGAACTAAACAAAGATATTTGAACATTCTTTCGAAGGAGAAAGTATGAAGGATTTGAGAATAGGTAAAATCGTTGTAATGAAAAAACCTCATGCTTGTGGTAATAATGAGTGGACAATTGTCCGATATGGTGCAGATGTGAAGATAAAATGCAACTCCTGTGGAAGGCTTGTCATGATGGAGAGACCAGAATTCCATAAACGCATTAAAAAGATATTAGACTGATTAAGGTGTGAAATTGTGAATAATTTGATTGATAAAATAATATCTCTTCGTGATTCAAGGGGATGGGATGATCATGACACTCCGGAGAACCTTGTTAAATCTCTTGTTATTGAGGCAGCAGAGCTATTAGAGAATTTTCAGTGGGGAGAAACCAGTTACGATGAGCAAAATGTCAAAGATGAATTAGCTGATGTTCTAATTTTGGCATTAGCGTTGGTTCACGACTTAAACTTCGATCTGAATAAAATTATCGAAGAGAAACTTGCGAAAATAGCTTTAAAATACCCCACAAAAAAATAAGTTGCTTTTTCAGCCTCAATAGTTTAGAATAATGTTTGCGTGTCTGGAGGGGTAGCGAAGTGGCTAAACGCGGCAGACTGTAAATCTGCTCCCTCAGGGTTCGGCGGTTCAAATCCGTCCCCCTCCACCACAATGGGCTATAGCCAAGTGGTTAAGGCATCGGACTTTGACTCCGACATCGAAGGTTCGAATCCTTCTAGCCCAGCCAAAATTGCTACAATCCTGATATAATAAAAATATTAGGGCATATTGTTGACATCACATAGTAAAAGTAGTAGAATATTACTCGCACTTATGTGTTAAATGATGGAAAATGGGCCTGTAGCTCAGCTCGGTTAGAGCGCACGCCTGATAAGCGTGAGGTCGATGGTTCAAGTCCATTCAGGCCCACCATTCTTGGGGCCTTAGCTCAGCTGGGAGAGCGCCTGCTTTGCACGCAGGAGGTCAGCGGTTCGATCCCGCTAGGCTCCACCATCATTTTTTTGGAGGATTAGCTCAGTTGGGAGAGCACCTGCCTTACAAGCAGGGGGTCAGTGGTTCGAGCCCGCTATCCTCCACCACTGCCGGAATAGCTCAGCTGGTAGAGCAACTGACTTGTAATCAGTAGGTCACGGGTTCGACTCCTGTTTCCGGCACCATATTAAAATGTCCTGTTAGCTCAGTTGGTAGAGCATCTGACTTTTAATCAGAGGGTCAGAGGTTCGAATCCTCTACAGGACACCACTTGCCTGGGTGGCGGAATTGGTAGACGCGTTGGACTTAAAATCCAATGGTATTTATACCGTGCCGGTTCAAGTCCGGCCCTAGGTACCATAACTTATCATGGTGGAACCTGCAAAGAAATCATTTTGTTTATCATGATGTAGTAAACTTAATATTATTGGTAGGTTCCACCGTAGTAAAAGCGCTAATTTATCCTTTGGCGGTGTAGCTCAGTTGGTCAGAGCGTTCGGTTCATACCCGAAAGGTCAGGGGTTCGACTCCCTTCGCCGCTACCAAGTGGACCCGTAGCTCAGCTGGTTAGAGCTCCCGGCTCATAACCGGTCGGTCGCAGGTTCGAATCCTGCCGGGTCCACCACTAGACATTTCAGTATCTCTTTGGAGGAATACCCAAGTCTGGCTGAAGGGATCGGTCTTGAAAACCGACAGGGCGTGCAAGCGTCGCGGGGGTTCGAATCCCTCTTCCTCCGCCATTGACACTTACTGAATTTGCTGTTAATATTTATATGGTAGCAAATTGCAGCATCATACTATATCGCGGGGTGGAGCAGTCTGGTAGCTCGTCGGGCTCATAACCCGAAGGTCGTAGGTTCAAATCCTTCCCCCGCAACCAAAAGGTCCTGTGGTGTAGCGGTTAACATGCCAGTCTGTCACACTGGAGATCGCGGGTTCGATTCCCGTCAGGACCGCCATTTTTTTTGGCTCAGTAGCTCAGTTGGTAGAGCAGTGGACTGAAAATCCATGTGTCGGTGGTTCAATTCCGCCCTGAGCCACCATAATCATCTAATGAAGCGATTCATGAAGCTTCATTTTTTTTATTTATTATAAGTTTTTTTACTGTCACATGGATCCTCAATTCATTGAAAAAACCTAACCGTCTCAAGCGCCGGATATAGTGGCTCTCCTGTCTGGACTGGTGGCTCTCTCATCGACGGACAGGTGGCACTATTTCATCGGTATTTACTCTAAAATGTGTAGCCTTTCTCATTAATTGGTTTTTCTATTGCCAAAAAATAAATTTGAATTTATAGAAGTAAAACAGTCTATATATTTGAATTATATTTTATGTAATGTAATTATCTCAATTGTAAGGAGTAAATTATGTTTTCGGATAATTCGATGCTCAGTTTTGACGATTTGCAAATCTTCCAGAATTTTTATAGCGCCCTGATTTATTTTGGTAAATGGAGAATAACAGATAAACCTGTAAATAAAAGGGGAGATGAAGTTCGAAATTCCAACTACATGAAATTTCTAAGACAAAAATTTGATGAAAAACATCTTTTTAGATGGCAAGTATCAATTGCTGAATTAATTTCTATCGTTGATGGTTTGTTTTTAATGAACAAATTCGCAGATAAATTTAAGGAAAACTACGGTTATGAAACTTACAGTAAACTATCCTTGTTTTGTGAATATAGAATTAAACTATCTAAGAACAAGCGTGTTGACTTTATTTTAGGTAATGGATCAAAAATTCTCCTATTAGAACTAAGAATATCTAATACATTTCCTAATCTCTCTAATATTTGGCACAAAAAAGCCTATGAATTGCTTATTTATAAAGAGATGATGTCGTATTATTTAAGTCCTGAGATAAAAATCCATAACTATTCATTTATTGCAATGCCAGAATATACAGGGGTCAAAGGGAAAGAACCCGTAAAGAAACATATCGAATATAACAATAATAATGTCAATCATCTATGTAAGTTTGTCAAAGAATATCTATTTTAACTATATCGGCTTGAAAAAAAATAGAATTAGAGATACCATTATATGTTGAGAAGAATAACAGGAGGACTCTATGAATATATTATTAGTGAATGATGATGGTATCGAATCGAAAAGGTTAAAATATACTGAAAAAGTTTTAAAGAATTTTGGTGATGTTACAGTGATTGCTCCTAGACATCAACAATCCGGAAAAAGCGTAGCAATCAGTATAAGAGGATTTTATTTTGAGAAAATAGACGAAAATTTTTATGCTGTAGATGGTACCCCTGCCGATTGTGTATCATTCGGCATTAGAGGATTAGATAAAACGTTCGATCTAGTTGTATCTGGTACTAACAGGGGGTATAATCTAGGTGTTGACACGATGTATTCAGGAACTGTTGGTGCTGCATTACAAGCAGCATATTTAGGTTATCCTTCCATTGCCTTATCGGCTGATTATAAAGGGTTTAACCAGGTTGAAGAACATCTGAAGGAGACATTCGAATATATTTTTGAAAACAAATTATTGAATAGCAAACATGTGATAAATATTAACTTTCCCAAAGAGAAGTGCGATTCTTTTAATGGTTTCATGTCTGCGAGAACGTATTATGTTAGATACTCTGTTAAATATAAAATCGAAAATAATTATTTTGAAACTGTACGAGAAATTATTGGTAATAACATGCCAAAAAATAGTGACTACTTTGCCATAAATAACGGTTATATTTCTATTGCTAAAATACCTTTAAAAGGAGATAGATTATAATGGGAATTAGTTTTGAGAATCCTAAGAAAAAACCAAATCTTAACGAAAAACAAAAAGAGATTTTCGATTATATGAATCAAATAGTACAAACAGAACTCAAACATAAGGCAACAACAGCAAAATCAAAAGTCATCAAACAAATGCCCAATGTGTATCCAGAAGAAGTTGAACCTAGGAAAGTTGCTGTTGGAATTGTGTATGATGAAAAAAATCAGTTTTTACTATTACAAAGATATGATAAAGCACATTTCAAGGATAGTTTTCAGTGGGTATTTCCTCATGATATGGTTAAAGAAAATGAAACAAATGAAGATGCGGTTAGAAGAGCAATTTATGAACAAGTCAATGCCGAAGTTGATATTGTTGAGAAATTAGGACGTAGAAGACATTTCTATACAAAAAAACAGTTGTATAAACCTGATCAATACAGACACATTGAGATGCATGCGTATATGTGTAGGTTGAAATCGAAAAATGTCAAAAGGATCCATCATAAAAGATTACTGTGGAAAAGATTTCATCTATTATTTCGGGTGACATGGGATGAAGCTATGGTGCCTTTTATAGATGATGCAACTGATTTTATAATAAGAAATCACACCGAATCCTGAATTTTATCTCAATTCATATAAAATGTAAGGGTTTTTATGTTATGATAATGGTGTTTGTCACTTCTAATAGAATAAGGAGATATGTATGGAGAATATTAAAGTTATCATTTGGGGCTTTGGTGCCATGGGAAGAGGAATTGCTGAAATGGTTTTATCCAAACAAGGATTGGAAATAGCTGGTATTTGCGATATCGATGAAACAATTGTTGGAAAACCATTAGCAGATGTTTTAGAAGTTGATTTACCTAAAGACCAAAAAAACATTGCTATTAGTGGCGATATTGATCAAGTTCTTTCAATTGATGCACATTTAGTTTTTTTGGCAACGGATTCATTCACTGTTAAATCATATCCTAAAATTGAAAAGATTGTTAAAAGTGGAAAAAATGTGATTAGTACAGCTGAAGAGATGTCTTATCCCAAGGCGAGTGAACCAGAACTTACAACAAAAATGGATGAGCTTGCTAATGAGAATGGCGTAACCATTTTGGGTACCGGCATTAATCCTGGCTTTGTTATGGACGTACTGGCACTTGCATTAACGGGTGCAATGGTAGATGTAAGTAGCTTAGAAATCAAAAGGGTTAACAGCTTATCTCCTTTCGGACCTACAGTGATGGAAGAACAGGGAGTCGGTATTACACTTGATGAGTTCCATGAAAGAATCAAAGATGATGATTTAGCAGGTCATGTTGGCTTTAAAGAAAGTATTTATATGATGTCAGATGCTCTTGGTATCGATATCGATGACTTTCAACAACAAATGAAACCAATAATAACTTCAGTTGATAGAAAAAGCCGCTACGGAGAAGCATCAAAAGGGAACCTTGCAGGTATCGACATGACTGCGCAAGGTTATGTAGACAAATCATTGTTCATTGACATGAAACATCCTCAGCAGATAGAACCTGAGATTGAAGGAACTCAAACGGGTGATTACATCCATATAACAGGAAAACCAGACATAAATATGGTGATTTCGCCTGAAATTGATGGCGGATTAGGCACAATAGCAATGTGCGTAAATATGTTGCCGCACGTTATCAACTCTGACCCCGGTTTAAAAACCATGATTGATCTACCTATCCCGAGAGCAATTCTAGGTGATGTTCGAAAGTTAATTAAGTGATTTTTTATAAACCTCATTCATTTGGGGTTTTTATTTGTATATAAGGGATAAATAACTCTATTCACTATACAATGTAAGGGTTTTTATGATATCATTATGACGTGTGGAAATTTCACAATTTAAGGGTGATAATATGTTAGTTGCAAAAGGAAAATACGTTAGGATTAGGAAACATCTACTACTGCCGGAAGAAAGATTAGAGAACATACCGGATTGTACAAGAAAGGTGCCGCTTAAAGCTTGGATAAGAGGCGTTTTATTGGAAGAAAGCGAACTATATGAAGAAACGAAAATTGTTACCGCTACCGGACGTGTTGTCGAAGGGACATTAAAAGAGGTAAGTCCTACTTATAAACACAATTTTGGAGAGTTTGTTCCTGAAATCCTTCAGATGAAAAAATCAATCCAAAAGGAATTTTGGGGTGACGACGATGAGTGATTTCTCTTTAAAAGATCTCGATAGTAGAAAAAAAGAGATCATTCTAAATTCTGTAGGCATTGATTATGATCAATATGAGCGGGAAGGTATAGGCTTTTCGTATGAAGAAATGATGGAGGATACAGGTTTTTCGTTTGAGGATGTGCAACGAATTCAACATGAATCCATGATTGGCAATACACCACTCTTTGAACTGAAGAATATTACCGCCTACGCTAGAAAATTTGCTCCCGAGGGATATGGTGCCAGAATCTTTATCAAGGATGAAGCTTCTAATTTAAGTGGCTCTTTTAAAGCAAGGAGAGCTGCGGTTAGCGTTTATAAGGCCAAACAATTAGGGTTCAAAGGAGTCATCGCCGCGACAAGTGGCAATTATGGCGCAGCAGTTGCAGCCTTAGCTGCAAAGAATGGATTAAAATGCATTATTGTCCAAGAGTGTTTTGACTCAAAAAATAAAGCACAACCGGAAATTATCGAGAAAGCTAGGGCATGTGAAGCATATGGTGCTGAAGTTGTTCAGCTAAGCGTTGGTCCTGAACTCTTTTATGCTTTTTTACATTTACTAGACGTCACGGGATATTTCAATGCTTCTTTATACTCACCTTACGGGATTCAGGGTATTGAGACCTTAGGCTATGAAATAGTTACTCAAACGTATAATCAAACCGGAAGATATCCTTCAGCTGTTATCTGTACGAATGCTGGAGGGGGGAACTTGACCGGTACAGCTAGAGGCATCGAATTAAGAGCAAATCATCGTTGTAGAAATATTGCGGCCAGTGTCAACCTGCAAGGTCTACATATGGCTAGTGACGACGATTTCAACAGGAAATCCTTTACTACAGGTCATACGGGTTTTGGTATGCCATTTGCAATAAATCCCGATCGAAGTGATGTACCAAGAAGTGCTGCGAGACCGCTTAAATATATAGATGAGTATTATACGGTAAATCAGGGTAGTGTATTTTTCATCACAGAAGCATTAGCGACATTGGAGGGCTTAGAAAGAGGCCCTGCCGGTAACACCAGTTTAGCGGTTGCCTTCAAGTTGGCTCAAACCATGGAAAAAGACAAAGTCATAGTAGTGCAGGAGACAGAGTATACCGGTGCGGGCAAACATCATCAGCCACAATTATCTTTTGCAAAACAGAATGGCGTAGACATTGTTTTTGGTGATCCTCAAACAGAAATACCAGGAAAAAATATTGTTGTACCGAATTCGGCAGATGATATCCATATAGAGAAAATTTCGCTAGACAAATTAAGAAAGTCCTATCTAAAACGTTATGCATCTCAAAGTTTAACAGAATATGACTACACATACTTAAAAGAAGAGTTCAGAATGGATAATGTAAAACGTATTGAAGAATTATTCGAGGAGGTCAAGAATGAAAGAGCGAAACGATGATTTTGTGAATCGTAGAAAACATTTGAAGGATTTATCTGACAAGGAGCTTAAAGATTATTTTTATCAACTTGCCGATCGTCTAGTCGATCCATTGGTTAAGCAAGGGTACGAATCGACGTCAAAATCCATAGAGCGCAGTATTTTATTACGAATGGGATTTTCAAGTATTGAAAGCAAAAAAATTGTAGATATGCTTGGCGAACATGATTTGTTACGTAAAGGTGCTGGTCACTGTGTCTATAGATTGGCGAAAGAAAAAAAGCTTGATATAAGAAGTTCCGGAATCGCATTAGGAAACGGAGAATATATTGAGTTTATCAAGGAGGTTTTGACAAAATGAAATTAAAACCAAATGAAAAACTTGATATTCGCCATATATTGGATGATCTGGAAAACTACAGACCAGAGAAACGTGGCTGGACCTGGCGAAAGGCGCAACCCATTAATCTTGGCGGTTTTGAGTATAAACAAGCCAGTCCATCTTTGGATAAATTTGTCCCTTTACAAGCCGCGAACTATTTGGGTGGTATCGATCCACAACCGGATGCCGTAATAACTGCTGAAATCGCATCAGGGCGATTTGAAGATGACATTAGAAGGATGAGAATGGCCGCCTATCATGGTGCTGATCATATCATGGTCATCCGTACGGCCGGTCAGTCTCATTTCGATGGTTTGTTAGAGGGAACTCCCCAAGGTGTCGGTGGAATTCCTATAACGCGTAAACAATTACGTGCACAACGTAAGGCGCTGGATTACATTGAAGAAGAGGTGGGTAGGCCGATCAACTATCACTCTTATGTATCTGGTGTAGCAGGGCCGGAAATTGCCGTATTATTTACTGAAGAAGGCGTGAACGGTGCCCATCAGGATCCCCAATATAATATCTTGTATCGAAACATCAATATGATTAGAAGTTTTGTTGATGCCGCTGAAAGCAAAAAAGTCATGGCTTACGCAAATATTGCGCAAATCGATGGCGCACACAACGCAAACGCAACAGCACGGGACGCTTGGAAAGTCATGCCGGAGTTGCTTGTACAGCATGCGATTAATTCAGTATTTAGTGAAAAGACTGGAATCAAGCCTGAGAATATATGTCTTTCATCTGTACCGCCGGCGGCACCACCATCACCGGATCTAAAACTGAACTTACCTTATGCGGTGGCTTTACGTGAATTTTTTGACAAGTATAAAATACGTGCTCAGATGAATACCAAGTACATGGATTCATCCACTAGAGAAGCGACAGTGACACACGTGTTGAACTTGATGATTTCTCGTCTAACTTCAGCTGATATCCAAAGTACGATTACGCCGGATGAAGGTCGTAACGTCCCTTGGCATATCTATAATATTGAGGCACTTGATACAACCAAGCAAGCGATGATAGGCATGGATGATCTGTTATCCATGGTTGATATCAAAAATGAAGGATATATCTACGACAAAAAAAGGGAAATTCAAGAACGGGCAATTTTGATGATGGAAGAAATTATCGAACTCGGTGGTTATTACGAAGCTGTCGAAGCAGGAATGTTTGTTGATAGTGGTGAGTATCCCGAAAGAAATGGTGACGGTATTTCTCGAGAGATTAATGGAGGTATCGGTGCAGGATCCGTAATCAGAAGAGATAAAGACTATATGGCTCCGGTCACAGCGCATTTTGGTTATAATAACGTCAAACAATATGGTTCTGAGTTTGTTGACAATCCCGCTAAACTCATTGATGGATGCACTTTTGAAAAACCGGAAATGATACAATTTATCGATGAACTTGACGAGTCTGATAATGTCTATCTGAGACTTGACGAGTCTGAAAAATACAGAAATTCTAACCTAGTAAAACCTGAAGTCGAATGGTTAGGCGATGGTGTTGTTACGGTAGATTTATTTTTCCCGATTTCAAGAAAAGTTGCCAAAGAAGCAGCCATAGAAGCAGGAAAAAGAATGAACCTCACAGATATCGAGGTTATCCATTCAGAAGTCTTACATCCAAGTGAAGGATCTCGTGTTCAAATAAAAGGTCGTGTAAATTTCGACATTGATGTAAGCAAATTGACAATACCTAGGGAACTAGACACATTATCGGAAGATGAGATTTTTGATTATGTAAAAAAACATCCGATCAAAGTTGTCGCGGGTACCGGCGGCAACGATGAACATAGTGTGGGTATTCGTGAAGTTCTAGACATAAAACATGGTGGCGTCGAGAAGTATGGTATCAAGTATACCTATCTCGGAACAAGTGTTCCAATTGATAAATTCGTTGATGCGGCCATTGAAATGGATGCCGATGTCATTATGATGTCAACGATAATTTCACACGATGATGTCCACTATAAAAACATGAGGAAACTACATGATTATGCTGTGGAAAAAGGGGTAAGAGATAAACTGATACTTATAGCTGGAGGAACTCAAGTCACTCCGGAAATCGCTATGAAAAATAAAATAGATCAAGGATTTGGACGTGGCACCACCGGAAGACATATTGCCAGTTTCATCGTTGATAAACATAAAGAGATGATCCGACGTGCACGTTAACCTTGTAGTAGCCGAGATCGGAAGTACAACCACAGTGGTCAATGCATTTTCGGTTAAAAAGGAAGTTGCATACCTTGGACAAGGTGTGGCACAAACCACCGTCAATAAAGATGTTAATATCGGTCTAAGAGAAGCCATCAAGGATCTGAAAGCGAAGATAAATCGTCAAAAGCTGAAGTACAATGCGATGTATGCTACTTCAAGCGCTGCAGGTGGATTGAAAATGACAGTTTCAGGCTTGGTTTATGACATGACCGTCAAAGCGGCAAGAGAAGCTGCTTTGAATGCGGGAGCGAACATTCACCTTGTAACAGCCGGACCTCTTTTGGATGGTGACTATGCAAGAATCGAGGAAATCAAGCCAAATATTATTCTTGTTTCCGGTGGTACGGATTATGGCGATAAAACTGTCGCCTTGGAAAATCTCATCGGCATTGCTCAAATGAACTTCAACACGCCAATTATATATGCTGGCAATATTGAAAATCATGAGCGAATTAAAAATTTCATGTCTAATCACAACCAAAAAGATTATGTAACATTGGTTGAAAATGTCTATCCAAGACTTGATTTCATGAATATACAACCACTCAGAAGAAAAATCTACGAGATATTTGAAAAGCATATCATCCATGCTCCTGGCATGCAACACATAAAAGATATGGTTGAAGGTGCGATTATGCCGACACCAGGTTCTGTCATGGAAGCAGCTATGTTGATGCATGAATCACTAGGAAATCTTCTCGTGATTGATGTCGGTGGAGCAACCACCGATATTCACTCCATTACCGATGTAAACGAAGAGTTTCAAGAACATTACGATGGTGAACCGAAAGAAAAAAGAACCGTCGAAGGTGACTTGGGTGTTTTTGTGAACTACCAGAATGTTGTGCATCAGATGGGGAAAAACGTTTTAGCCACAAAACTCAATTTGACCGTCCCTGAACTAGATGAAATCCTTGAAAATTATAATTACAAACCGCAATCCGATATTGAAAGGCGCTTGGTATATGAACTGACTAGACATTGTGTCTTCACCGCTCTAGACCGTCATATCGGCGATTACCGCACAGTGTATACTTCAAGCGGTCGAAAAATCGTACCTGAAGGTCGCGATTTAACACAAGTCCAAAGCGTCATTCTTACTGGTGGAGCACTGATATATCTTGAAAATACAGAGAATATCATTCAGGAATATTTCAAATCGAAAAAGAAAAAAATGGTACCGACGCATGAAGTGGTGATCTATAAAGATTCAGATTATATTATGTCATCGATGGGTGTGTTATCTCTGGACTACGAGGATATCGCCCGAAAATTGATGGAGACATCTTTACGTATAAACGAGGTGTAAACGATGTATCCAAGAATTATCATCGACAGGAACAAGTATCGATACAACATTAGAACATTGACCAATCTATGTCACCGTCACGGTATTTCAATGATGGCGGTGACAAAGGTTTTTTGTGCGGACAAGGGATTAACCGACATCTTAAAAGAAGAAAGAGTTGATTACATTGCCGACTCCCGTGTCAAAAATCTTGAAAAAATCTCTACAACCATTCCAAAAGTCTTGTTGCGTCTGGTTTCGATACACGAGGTCGAGTCGGTAATCAATAATGTCGATATTTCACTGAATTCTGAGTTGTCAGTAATTCGTGCGCTGAATGAAGCTGGAAGAAAGTATAATAAAAGACATGGTATCATACTGATGATGGATATTGGCGATTTGCGAGAAGGAATATTCTATTGGGAAAATCTCAAAAAAATCATGGACGAGGTCTTGAAATTCGATTATATTGATTTAAAAGGTGTCGGGACGAACTTAACGTGTTTCGGTGGCATAATTCCAACCAAAGACACATTGTCGAAATTACTGGACATTACGGAAAAAATCGAGTCGACTTACAGCATTGCACTAGACATTGTATCTGGCGGTAATTCATCGCATCTTCATCTTTTACACAAAGATATTCACATTGATAAAATCAACAACTTAAGAATCGGTGAAGCCGCTGTATTGGGACGTGAAACAGCCTATGGGGACCGGATGGAAAATCTTTATCATGATGTGTTTACACTAGAAGCGGATATCATTGAATATAAATTAAAACCGTCCCTGCCGGAAGGGGATATCGGTATGGATGCATTCGGAAAAACTCCCAGTTTTGTTGACCTCGGTGTCATTCATCGTGCGATACTGGCCATTGGGAAACAAGATGTGGATTTTCGTGAGCTGATTCCATTGGACAAGAATATAAGACTACTCGGTAGCAGTAGTGACCATGTCATTATCGGAATCATGAACGAGGCCGATAACTATAAAGTCGGAGACGTCATCAAATTCCATCTTACTTACGGGAGCTTGCTTAGTCTGATGACTTCACCTTATGTGGAGAAAGTCTATGTATAATTCTTATCGAAAAACATGGTTGGAGATAGATTTAACCAACATATATAAAAACTACCTCTATTTCAGCAAGTTGCTTGCTCCGAAGAAAGTGATTCCAGTAGTAAAAGCCAACGCTTATGGCCATGGTGCGATCGAAGTCGTCGGCTATTTAAAAAACCAAGGTATAGACTATTTCGCCGTCAGCTTGTTGGAAGAGGCAATTGACCTTCGTAGATATTATAAAAACATAGAGATTTTAGTCATGGGCGTTGTCTCTTTTGAAGACGTGAAGATTGCAGCTGCGCATAATATTACCATTACTGTTTCGCAGGCCACATTATTTGATTACATAAAAACATTGAAAGAACGTGTTAAGTTTCATCTCAAAATAGATACAGGTATGAATCGGTTGGGTTTTAAAGATTATGAAAATGCAAAGAAAGTCTACCTTGAAGCAATGCAATACAACCATATATCGATCGAGGGCGTCTATTCACATTTCGCGACTTCAGATGGTGATAAGACGTACTCCAATATGCAGAAGAGAAGGTTCAATCAATTCCTGGAAAGCTTACCTGAACGACCTAAAATGGTACATCTTTCAAATACGAGCGGGGCGTTGAAATTAGAGGAGTCATTGCAGTACACGACACATGCCCGTGTTGGTGTCGGACTTTATGGGAGCACGCTTGAAGAAGACATCACCCAACTATTACCCACATACAAACTAATGACGCAGATTGCTGAAATCAAACATCTGAAAAAAGGCGAGAAACTTGGATATGGCATTACATATGAAGCCATCGAAAACGAAACAATCGGCGTCTTGCCGGTAGGGTATGCCGATGGGATCATCCGCAAGAACCAAAACGGTGTCGTCTCAATCAATGGGAAATCTTATCCTATCGTTGGACGCATATGCATGGATCAGATGTTTATAAGGATAGACGATACGATAACCAAGGCTGACATCATCACGATTTTTGGAGATAGTGTTGTCTCGATCGATGATGTGGCCGGAAGGCTGGACACTATTAGTTACGAAGTGTTTTGTATGATTACATATAGAGTACCGAGGGTTTACAAAGAATAGGATGTGAAGCACATGATTAATGTCTACTCGGAAATAGGGAAACTGAAAACAGTGTTGTTATATCGACCAGGCAAAGAACTGGAAAATTTAACACCATCTGTACTTAAACGGCTACTATTTGATGAAATACCTTTTCTGGAAGTGGCTCAAAAGGAACACGACGCTTTTGCTGATACACTTAGAAATGAAGATGTGGAAGTCCTATATCTTGATCAAATGGTGAGTGAAGCGCTAGATGAAAATCCGGAAATCGTCGATCATTTCATCAAACAATTTATTGATGAAACTACCATTAAATCAAAACAGGTTAAATCCGCAATCTTCGAGTACTTGAAAACGATGGATACCAATGCCATGGTCAGAAAAATGATCGAAGGCATCCGAACGAGAGAAATCCAGGTTGACGAGGAAGACTCCATTATGGATATGCTGGAAAAAGAGTATCCTTTTTACACGGATCCCATGCCGAATATTATTTTCCAACGTGACCCATTTGCGTCTATCGGAAGAGGCGTGAGTATTCACAAGATGCACACGGACACACGCCAAAGGGAATCCATCTTTGGAGATTATATGCTTAGATATCATCCGCGGTTCAATCAAGGGACATTGCCCACCTACTACACCAGAACCGAATCAGAACCTCTTGAAGGCGGAGATATTCTGGTCTTGAATGAAAACACTCTGGCAATCGGAATTAGTGAAAGAACCAATCCTTTCGCCATAGAGAAAATCGCTTCGAAACTGTTTGCCAAGGGAGAAACGTTCAAGACGATTCTTGCAATAAATATACCGAAAACCAGAGCTTTCATGCACCTGGACACTGTCTTCACACAAGTTGATCATCACGTTTTTACCGTCCACCCAGGTATTATGGATAAAATAACCGTATTTGAGATAACTAAAAAAAGTAACGGATTGAATATCGTAAAAATGGTATCGAATCTACAGGATATACTTGAAAAGCACTTGAAACATACAGTTGAACTCGTCATGTGCGGTGGCGACGATGTGGTGGCAAGCGAAAGAGAACAGTGGTCTGATGGTGCGAATACACTAGCTGTTGAGCCTGGAAAAGTCATTGCATACTCACGGAATCACGTTACAAATGATCTGTTGAGGAAAAAGGGCATTACGGTTCTAGAAATTCCCTCCAGCGAGCTATCAAGAGGGCGAGGCGGACCACGCTGCATGAGTATGCCAATCATTAGAGAAAACATAAAATAGGAGCGTATTGATGATGAATCTAAAAGGAAGAAGCTTTGTTACACTGCTTGATTTTTCAAAAGAAGAGATTTTGTACCTAATCGAATTGTCGGCTAGGCTGAAACAGGAGAAACAAAAAGGAATACCCCACAAACATTTAGAGGGGAAAAACGTTGTGTTGTTATTTCAAAAAGATTCGACCCGTACTCGATGCGCTTTCGAGGTCGGCGCCTACGATTTGGGGATGGCCGTAACATATCTTGGACCAAGCGGTTCACAAATGGGTACAAAAGAATCAATTAAGGATACGGCCCGTGTTCTTGGCAGAATGTATGACGGCATTCAATTTCGCGGATACTTGCATTCCGACGTCGAGCAGCTCGCAGAACATGCTGGCGTTCCGGTTTGGAATGGTCTAACGGACTTGTACCACCCCACACAGATTCTTGCTGATTTTCTTACTGTGAAAGAAAACTTCGGAAAATTGGACGGCATCAATTTCACTTACATCGGTGATGCTCGCAACAACATGGGAAACAGCCTTATGATTGGTGCGGCCAAATTAGGTATAAATTTTACTGGTGTTGCACCAAAAACGTTATGGCCTGAATCACACTTGATAGAACACTGCAAGGCTTTGGCGAAAGACAACGGCTCGACCATTGTCTTCACTGAAACCCCTCTAGAAGGCAGCAGAAATGCCGATGTCATCTATACCGACGTATGGGTTTCCATGGGAGAACCGAAGGATGTCTGGCGTTCTAGACTCGGGCAACTACACGGGTATCAAGTAGATGATAAGTTGATGAGAAACGCTTCGAAAAACGCTATTTTCATGCATTGTTTACCGGCTTTCCACGGGACAGACACTGAAATAGGACGACAAATCGCAAAAGAGTTCGGTGACGAATACAAGCAGGTTAAAAACGGCGAGATGGAAGTGACTGATAGTGTTATCGAATCCGGTCAAAGCAAGGTTTTCGACGAAGCTGAAAACAGACTTCATACCATCAAGGCAGTCATGCTTGCTACCATGAGTGATAATCACTAATTCACTATATGTGGTTTTACCTCACTGGTAAAACCACTTTTATATTGTGAGAGCTTACAGGTCGATGCTATAATGATGCTAAAGTGGGGATGCATATGGAACTCGTTTTATATTTTTTCGTCTATTCTTTTATCGGTTGGATTGTAGAAGTAATCTATCAGGCCTATAAACATCGACGCTTCATAAATCGCGGCTTTTTAAATGGCCCATTTTTACCCATATATGGGATTAGTGCAATTTTTCTGCATCTCAACATGGCTTGGTTGATCCCGGATTTTTCCACCAATAGCGTTTGGCACATTGGCATATTATTCGTCTTTGTCACAATATTATCAACCTTCGCCGAACTGGTAGGCGGCGTACTTTTATATCATCTGTTTGAAGCTCGATGGTGGGATTATTCCCATCTTAAATTCAATTATAAGGGGTTCATAAGTCTACAATTCTCTATTATGTGGGGAGTTATGGGGACATTGCTTTTCGGTTTTTTTCATAACCCGCTTGTCGTACCTGGGATTAGAAGTCTGGATTATTCTTTCATGCAAACCCTCACAACCACACTCGTAATAGTCTTGTTGATTGACTATATTTTCACCACCATCGCCCTAATAGATTTTCATCGTCTATTGCTCGAACTTAAAACAAGAACGGATCGCTTTAATTTGACCACAAGTCAGATGGTAAAGAGCAGTCAAACGAGACAGAAACTCGTCGAACGCGCTAAACAGATCGCACAAACAATCAAAAAACAAGAAACCATTCAGTATATTCGTCAAATGATCGATCAAATCAAATCAATTCCACCGGAAGAAAAGAGAACAATAGTCAAAAAGGATCATGACGCACTTAAAAACACGGTTAGAAAAATCACGGGCAGCCGATTTTACAAAGCATTTCCTAAGATGCGAATCGCGTTAAAGAACCGCAAGAGCAAAAAGGAAAAAAAAGATGAATAACCCACGTGATTTCGCGGCTTTCTTTCGACTTGCCCGCCCGGTATTGGAACATCCCCTATTCGAATCACAACGCGCTTATATCCATCACGATACGACTAGTGTATATGATCACGCTATCATTGTGGCCTATATGAGTTTCTGGCTTGCCAAAAAACTGACTATTGAGGCCGATACAGTCGTTAAAGGCGCATTGTTACATGATTTTTTCCTTTACGATTGGCACATTGAAGGAAGGAAATCCAAAAAGAGGGGTTTAAAAAAACACGGTTTCACACACGCTAAAGTGGCATACGCAAATGCTGTTACGCATTTCGAAATCGGTCCTATAGAAAAGGATATCATCATAAAACATATGTTTCCTCTCAATCTCAAACCACCAACATACGTGGAAAGTTGGCTAGTATATATGATAGACAACTTTGTTACCTTTACTGATTATTTGGATCTATACACCAATCTTAAGGCCAGTCTGCTTGAATACATCGCTATGCATAAAAAATTGGCAAACCAGCCTTTTTCCAAATGACAGAAGCTCCATGCCGACATTAATTTCAGAAATCAATTAAAAAGACTTGCAAAGGGTCTTTTTTTTTGATATTATGTCAAAGACTTTGAAGAAAGTCTGGCTGTGAAGTGGGAGGTTGTTGACACACCGATAGGCGTTGTCTTGAAAGTGTCAAGTAAATTTCCACGGAGCAAGTCTATACTATGAACATAGGCGAAAGGAGGAACTGCATAATGGCAAGTCAAAACATCAGAATCAGATTGAAATCATACGACCACAGGTTGTTGGATCAATCAGCGAAAAAGATTGTTGATACGGTGAAGAAAACCGGTTCAAAAGTTTCCGGTCCAATTCCGTTGCCAACCGAAAAAGAGGTGTTTACCATTTTGCGGAGTGTTCACGTTAACAAAACTTCTCGTGAACAATTTGAACGCAGAACGCATAAACGACTCATCGACATCATCGACCCCAACCCGCAAACCATTGATCGTTTAATGCACTTGGATTTACCATCTGGCGTGGATATCATATTAAAATAATTAGGAGGTGTACTCATGGCCAAAGGTATCTTAGGAACAAAAGTAGGAATGACTCAAATTTTCAATGATGCAGGTAAATTAGTCCCTGTCACCGTCGTTAAATGTGAGCCTAATGTTGTTCTACAAAAGAAAACAAACGAGACTGACGGATACGAAGCTGTTCAGTTAGGCTACAAAGACAAGCGTGAATCGCTGGCGAACAAACCAGAACGCGGACATGTCGCCAAATCGAATACCAACCCTAAGCGCTACATTAGAGAAATTATCGGCAAAGAACTGGGTAATTTCGAAGTAGGTCAGGAGATTGGTGTCAATATCTTTGAAAGCGGCGAAATCGTCGATGTAACCGGGACATCCAAAGGTAAAGGATTCCAGGGAAACATCAAGCGACACAATCAGTCGCGCGGTCCAATGACACATGGATCACACTATCATCGTGGGCCCGGTTCAATGGGACCGATTGATCCGATGCATGTACGTAAAGGTAAGAATCTACCTGGACATATGGGTGCTGAGCGTGTGACCATCCAAAATCTGGAAATTGTCACAGTGGATGAAGAAAAAAATCTATTACTGATTAAAGGAAATGTTCCTGGACCGAGACGCGGTCTTCTCTTCATCAAAAACGGTATCAAACAAGGCGATATCGAAGTACTCAACCCCGAACAATATATCAAACAGGAAGAACCTGAAACACAAGAACAACCTGAAACACAAGAAAAACCAGAAGCACAAGAAGAAACCATCAAGGAAGAATCATAGCCCATCATTTGAAAGGAGGATTTGAAATGCCAAAAGTAGCATTGTTAAATCAAAGTGGACAAAACGTTGGTGAAGTTAACTTGGCGGATGCCGTATTCGGTATCGAACCAAATCAACAAGTGCTCTATGACGTTGTAAAGGCCATTCGAGCCAACAGTCGTCAAGGCACACATAAAGCAAAAACGCGCAGTGAAGTTCGTGGCGGCGGTCGTAAGCCGTGGCGTCAAAAAGGGACAGGCCGTGCAAGACAAGGTTCAATTCGTTCACCTCAATGGGTCGGAGGCGGCGTGGTCTTTGGACCGACACCCCGTGATTACACCCTGAAAGTGAACCGTAAGGTAAGAAAGCTTGCCTTCAAATCGGCTCTGTCACAAAAAATCAAAGACGAAACATTGTTTGTGCTGGACAACCTTTCTGTTGAACAGCCAAAAACCAAAGCTATGCTCGAAGTACTGAGCAATTTGAAAGTCAGCGACAAAGTTCTGATCATCCTTCCTGAGAATGATGTCAACATCGAACTTTCAACGAGAAACATTCCCAACGCATCGGTTGCGACTGTGGCACAAGCCAGTGTCTATGACTTGCTGCACAGTTCGATTGTCATCACGACAGAAGCCGCTGTCAAATTGTATGAGGAGGTGCTTGCATAATGTTATCCTCAGAAATTATCAAGCGTCCTATTATCACGGAAAAAAGCATGCAACTTGTCGAGGAACAAAACAAATACACGTTTTCCGTCGATAAGCGTGCAAATAAAATTCAAGTGAAAAAAGCCGTCGAGGAACTTTTTGAAGTAACCGTTCTCAAAGTGAATATCCTCAACACCAAACGCAAGAAAAAACGTGTTGGTCAATATGAAGGCTTTAAAAGCGAAACAGCAAAAGCTATCGTCACCCTCGCTGCAGATAACAAAATCGAAATATTCTCATCGTAACTAATCATGGAAAAAGGAGGTTACTCTAATGGCTCTAAAGAAGTATAAACCGACGACAAATGGTCGTAGACATATGACTAGTCTGGATTTCTCGGAAATCACCACCAATACTCCCGAAAAATCACTTCTTGTCAAAATTGATAAAAGATCAGGTCGTAACAATCAAGGAAAGATAACTGTACGCCATCACGGTGGCGGTGCAAAAAGAAAGTATCGCCTCATCGACTTCAAACGTAATAAAGATGGTGTGCCCGCTCGCGTAGCGACCATCGAGTACGATCCGAATCGCAGTGCGAACATCGCACTCGTTCACTATGCGGACGGTGAGAAACGTTATATCATCGCACCCAAAGGATTGAAAGTTGGCGACCAAATCGAATCCGGTGAAACAGCTGACATTCGTAACGGCAATGCCAAAACATTGAAGAGCATACCCGTTGGTACCGTCATCCACAACATCGAACTGACACCAGGTAAAGGTGGGCAACTCGCCCGCAGCGCCGGCGCCCGTGCTCAAATTCTCGGTCGCGAGGATAAGTATGTACTGGTCAAACTCGCCTCGGGAGAGGTGCGTCGTATCCTCGGAACTTGTCGTGCAACCATCGGTGAAGTCGGCAATGAAGACCACGAACTCATCAACTACGGTAAAGCGGGACGTAACCGTCATCGTGGCATCAAGCCAACCGTACGCGGTTCTGTCATGAACCCGAACGACCATCCACACGGTGGTGGTGAAGGTCGTCAACCAATCGGTCTAAAATCACCGATGTCACCATGGGGCAAGAAAACCCTTGGCCTTAAAACCCGTCGTAAGAAAAAAGCAAGCTCACGCTTGATCGTCAGACGTAAGAAGAAATAGGAAAGGAGGAACTCATATATGGCACGTTCAGTTAAGAAAGGGCCGTTTTGCGACGAGCACCTTATGAATAAAGTTGAAGCAATGAACAAAGAAAGCAAGAAAAAAGTCATTCAAACGTGGTCTAGACGCTCTACGATTTTTCCACAATTCGTTGGACACACAATTGCGGTTTATAACGGAAGAGAACATGTTCCTGTATACATAACCGAGGACATGGTTGGTCACAAACTGGGAGAGTTCGCTCCTACTAGAACTTACCGTGGACACGAAAAAGACAAGAAAGCTACAAGGAAGTAGAGGAGGATATCATGGAAGCTATAGCACAAGCGAAGACTGTTCGCATTTCTTCTCGTAAAGTCAAGCTCGTCATTGACCTTGTTAGAGGCAAAGACATTGGCGAGGCGTTTTCCATTCTGAAGCATACGCCGAAGGCTGCCGCACCAATGGTTGAAAAACTTTTAAAATCGGCCGTTGCAAATGCGGAACATAACTATAATATGGATACCGAAAACCTATACATTAAAGATGTTTTCGTGAACGAAGGTCCTACGCTTAAGCGTATCAGACCCAGAGCTCAAGGAAGCGCAACACAAATCTTGAAAAGAACCAGCCACACGACCATCGTCGTGGCTGAGAAAGCGTAAAGGAGGGAATCACATGGGTCAGAAAGTAAGTCCAGTCGGATTACGTATTGGCATTATCAGAGATTGGGATTCTCGTTGGTATGCAGACAAGAACGATGTTGCCGATTTATTGCATGAAGATATTAAAATTCGGGATATGCTCGAAGAACTTTATGAAAATGCGGCCGTCAGCAGAATCGAAATCGAACGCTTGAAGAAACGTATTGTCATTACTGTTCACACAGCGAAACCAGGTATGGTAATCGGTCGTGAAGGGTCTGTCAAAAATCAAGTTGTTGAGAAACTCAAAGAACTTACCGATAAAACGATCATTCTAAATGTCGTTGAAATAAAAAAACCTGAACTCGATGCGCAACTTGTTGCTCAAGGCATTGCCAAGCAGCTTGAAAACCGCGCTTCATTCAGACGTGTTCAAAAAATGGCTATCCAGCGCGCCATGCGCAGTGGAGCCAAAGGTTGCAAAACACTTGTTTCCGGAAGACTCGGCGGTGCAGAAATGTCACGCAGCGAGGGGTATAGTGAAGGTAACGTCCCACTACATACACTCCGCGCGGATATTGATTTTTCCGGCGTTGAGGCTAGCACCACTTACGGAAAACTAGGTGTGAAAGTATGGATTTACAAAGGTGAAATCCTGCCAAAAAAGAAAAGGGGGGCCAATTAATATGTTAATTCCCAAAAGAACCAAATACAGACGCCCTCACCGTGTATCATACGAAGGAAAAGCAAAAGGCGGTACTACGGTCAGCTTCGGCGACTACGGTCTTCAATCCCTTGAGGGAGCTTGGATCACCGCACGTCAAATCGAATCTGCACGTGTTGCATTAAACCGCTTCATGAAACGTCAAGGTAAAGTATGGATCAGAATTTTCCCACATATTGCCAAGACCGCCAAACCGCTTGAAGTCCGTATGGGCTCCGGTAAAGGTGCGCCTGAACACTTCGTCGCAGTCGTAAAAGAAGGTACTGTGATGTTCGAAGTCGCCGGTGTCACTGAAGAAGTGGCCAATGAAGCACTTCGTCTCGCGGCACACAAATTACCCGTCAGGACGAAAGTGATCAAGAAGGAAAGTGGTGATTTTAGTGAAAACTAATGAAATTAGAGAAATGGACAGTGCTAAAATCAACGAAGAAATTGTTACCCTTAAGAAGGAACTGTTCGACCTACGCTTCCAACAAGCGACCGGTCAACTAGAAAACACAGCTCGTATTAGTAATGTCAAAAAAGCGATTGCGCGCATGAAAACAGTCCTCAATGAGCGTAGCGCGAAATAAGGCGAGAGGAGAATTATATGGAACGTAACGATCGTAGAGTCCTGACTGGCACCGTCGTCTCAACCAACGCAGACAAGACGATAGCCGTCATGGTCGAAAGCTATATCAGACATCCCAAATATGGCAAACGTGTCAAACACACGAAAAAATTCGCTACACATGATGAAAATAATCAAGCCAAAGTCGGAGACGTCGTCCGGATTATGGAGACTCGTCCCCTTTCCAAGACGAAAAGGTTCCGCTTGCTTGAAATCGTAGAGAGTAAGGTTCTCGTATAGAGCTTTAGAAGAGGAGGTTCTTAGGATGATTCAACAAGAATCAAGATTGAAAGTCGCTGATAATTCAGGCGCTAAAGAAATACTGGCCGTCAAAATTCTCGGTGGTTCGGGTAGAAGATACGCATCTATCGGCGATATAATCACCGCAACTGTCAAACACGCCACGCCGGGTGGACAAGTGAAAAAGGGCGAACTTGTAAAAGCCGTCATTGTCCGTACCGCCAAAAAGGTCCGTCGTAAGGATGGGACCTACATCAAATTCGACGACAACGCCGCTGTAATCGTACGTGATGACAAATCACCACGAGGAACCCGTATATTCGGTCCGGTGGCCCGCGAGCTTCGTGAGGAAGGCTTCATGAAAATCCTGTCGCTCGCACCCGAAGTACTATAAAGAGTAGGAGGAAGACATATGAAAATCAAAAAAGGCGACAAAGTACGTGTCATCTCCGGTGAAGACCGCGGCAAGGAAGGTAACGTCATCAAGACATACCCGAAAACCGACCGTGTACTCATCGAAGGCATCAACATTGTCAAGAAGCACCAAAAACCTACTCAAGCAAATCCAGATGGTGGCATTTTGGAATTCGAGGCTCCGATTCACGCATCAAACGTGATGATCGTCGATAAAAAAGGCACCACAAGAGTAGGCTTCAAAACCATTAAGGAAACAGATAAAAAACAAGAAATTACACGTAAAGTCCGTGTATCGAAGAAAACCGGAGAGGTTTTAGACTAATAGAAAGGAGGCATCAGTGGATGAATCGTCTACAAGAAAGATATAATGAGGAAATTCGCCAATCATTGGTAGAAAAATTTGATTATTCTTCTATCATGCAAGCACCCAAAATCGACAAAGTCGTTGTGAATATCGGCGTCGGTGATGCAGTGGACAACTCGAAAGTACTCGATGATGCGGTCAACGAACTAACACTTTTAACCGGTCAGAAACCCGTCATCAACCGCGCGAAAAAATCCATCGCCAACTTCAAACTACGTGAAGGTATGGCTATCGGTTGCAAAGTCACTCTCCGCGGTGAGAGAATGTATGATTTCCTGGATAAATTGATGAACATTGCACTTCCACGCGTGCGTGACTTTCAAGGGGTTAGTCCAAAAGCCTTCGATGGTAGAGGCAACTTCACCCTTGGCGTGAAAGAACAACTGATTTTTCCAGAAATCGATTACGATAAAGTAAACCGTGTCCGCGGCATGGACATCGTTATTGTCACAACGGCGCAAACCGACTTGGAAGCAAGAGAACTCTTGAGTCAATTCGGCATGCCGTTCAGAAAAAGTTAAGGAGGCTATCTATGGCTAAAAAATCAATGATCGCGAAACAAAAACGCCCGCAGAAGTTTAAGGTGCGTGAATACACGCGTTGCGAACGCTGTGGCCGTCCACATGCCGTCATTCGCAAATTCAAACTCTGCCGTATTTGTTTCCGTGAACTGGCATATAAAGGACAAATACCCGGCGTTAAAAAAGCAAGTTGGTAAAAATAAATTCCTAAGTATTGGGAGGAGGCAATTTAAATATGGTAATGACAGATCCTATTGCTGATATGTTAACGCGTATTAGGAACGCAAACCAAATGAAAGCACAAACCGTCGATATTCCAGCGTCTAAACTCAAACACCAAGTCCTCGAGTTATTGCGTGATGAAGGATATATTGCAAACATTCAACTTATCAAAGGCAAACCCGTCAACCGGTTGCGTGTAACCTTGCGCTACATGCAAAACGAACGTGTAGTCAAAGGTTTGAAACGCATCTCGAAGCCAGGGTTGCGCGTCTATGCTCAAAGTGGGGAAATCCCCAAAGTCCTCAATGGACTCGGCATCGCCGTCCTGTCCACATCAAAAGGCATCATTTCAGACAGAGAAGCCCGCAAACAAAACGTTGGCGGCGAAATTCTAGCATACGTATGGTAATCAATCAAAGGAGGTACTAACCATGAGTCGAACTGGGAATAAACCCATCACCTTACCTCAAGGTGTCACCGCGTCACTGGATGGAAAAACCGTGACCGTGAAAGGTCCAAAGGGAACTTTATCCATGGACGTTCATGAAACCATGGCCGTTACCGTGGAAGACAACACCATCCGCGTGGAACGCCCCGGCGACACCAAAACGGATCGTACCCTGCACGGCACGGCGCGTTCACTATTATTGAACCTAGTCATCGGTGTCAGTGAAGGTTACACGAAAAAACTTAAAATGGTCGGCGTCGGATACCGCGCACAACTTAGAGGCACCACACTTGTTGTCAATGCCGGTTACTCGAATCCGGTCGAACTGAATATTCCCCAAGGATTGACAGTTGAAGTTGTCAAAAACACACAGATTTCCATTGCGGGAATCAATAAACAACAAGTCGGCGAATTCGCCGCAAACGTACGCGCTGTAAGAAAACCCGAGCCATATCTTGGTAAAGGCATTCGTTACATCGACGAACAAGTACGTCGTAAAGAAGGAAAAACTGCTAAATAGCAGTTAGGAGTGACAAAAGATGATTAATAAAACTTCAAGAAACACAATGCGAAAAAAACGTCATTTACGAGCAAGAAAAACCCTTGTCGGTACCCCTCAACGTCCACGTTTGAGCGTGTATCGTTCCAATAGAAACATTTTTGCCCAATTGATCGACGATATCAGCGGTGAAACCCTAGCTGCCGCCTCCACATTGGATAAAGATTCCAAGAAGGAAACCAACAGCAACAAGGAAGGCGCAACATTCGTCGGTGAACTGCTTGCCAAACGTGCGCTTGAAAAAGACATCAAAAAAGTTGTCTTCGATCGCAGTGGTTATCGGTATCACGGACGTATCAAAGCATTAGCTGAAGCTGCACGCACTGCAGGATTAGAATTCTAATAAGGAGGTAAGCCAATGCAAAGAAATCGTAGAAAACGTAGAAAAAAAGAAGAAAACATTTATGAAGAACGCGTCGTCAGTATTGCACGCGTAACCAAGGTCGTCAAAGGTGGCCGTCGGTTCCGTTTTAGTGCACTTGTCGTTGTCGGCGATAAAAAAGGCAATGTCGGTTTCGGGACAGGTAAAGCGCAGGAAGTACCCGATGCTATCAAAAAAGCCATTGAAGAAGCAAAGAAAAGTTTTGTCAAGGTTCCCATGTATGGAACCAGCATTCCTCATGAAATCACCGGACGCCACGGAGGCGGTCGCGTTTATTTGAAACCGGCAGTAGAAGGTACCGGTGTTATCGCCGGAGGCCCCGTCCGTGCCGTATTGGAAGCCGCAGGTGTGGCGGACATACTTTCCAAATCACTCGGATCCGATTCTCCTATCAACATCGTCCGTGCAACTTTCGATGCCATCCATCGTTTGCGTACCGCCGAACAAGTGGCTAGAACCAGAGGCAAATCCGTCAAGGAGATTTTAGGCTAATGAAGACATTGGAAATCACATTGAAAAAAAGCTTGATCACAACCACACCAAAACAAAGAAAGACCGCCCAGGCACTGGGCTTGACCAAAATCAACAAGACAGTCGTCAAAAACGACACTGACACCACCAGAGGCATGTTGCGCGTAGTCGCACATCTGGTGGACGTTGTTGAAAAATAGGAGGTACCGCTATGAAACTACATGAACTAAAACCAACCCCCGGTTCAACAAGAAACAGAAAACGTGTCGGTCGCGGTATGTCGAGCGGTAACGGTAAAACTGCCGGACGTGGCCATAACGGTCAAAACAGTCGTTCGGGCGGCAACACACGCATCGACTTCGAGGGTGGTCAAACACCACTTTACAAACGTTTGCGAAAAGTCGGATTCAAAAATCCTTTCCGTAAGGAATACGCAACGGTTAACATCGACCGATTGAATCAATACGAAGATGGCACTGTCATCACACCTGAACTTCTGCTCGGTGACCGCGTCATCCGCAAGATGGAATCAGGGCTCAAAGTACTCGGCAACGGGACTTTGGAAAAGAAAATCACTGTAAAGGCTCATAAATTCACAGCATCAGCCGAAGAGAAGATCAAGGCTGCTGGTGGCAAAACCGAGGTGATTTAATGGAAACGATCAAGGCGGTTTTCAAGAACAAGGACTTGATGAGAAAAATTCTTTTCACTTTGGCGGTATTCTTGATCTATAGAGCTGCCACCTACATTACCATGCCGCTTATCAATCCGACACAAATCACCCAGTTTTTCGAAGGACAAGGCGGTTTTCTAGGTATCATGGACGCCTTTACCGGTAGCGCTCTATCGAACTACTCGATCATCGCCCTCGGTATTGGTCCATACATCACCGCTTCCATCGTCATCCAGCTTCTACAAATGGACATTGTGCCCATATTGAAAGAATGGAGTCAAGAAGGCGAAACCGGAAAACAGAAAATCAACCAGGTCACGCGCTATCTCGCACTCAGCCTGGCATTCATCCAAGCCCTCGGTATGACCTATGGTTTTGCGCTCACCAATGATGCCATTTTCGATATCGGTGTAGAACCTACATTCTTGACCTACACATACTTGGCGCTCGTCATGACCGCAGGAACAGCGTTCCTGTTATGGTTGGCCGATCAGATTACCCTAAAAGGTGTCGGGAACGGTACATCCATGATCATTGTCGCCGGTATCATTGCCGGTATGCCCGGTATGTTCACATCGTTGACACGCGAATATGTTATTGATGGAACCGGTTTTGGCTCCTATGCCATTTTCGGTACTGTGGTCATCATGTTTATCCTTATCCTAATCGGTGTCACGTATATGCAAAGCGCAAACCGTAAAATTCCCATCCAGTATTCAAATAGACCATCCAGTGCCAAATTCAAAGGTAAATCGGCCTCGAATATCCCGCTGAAAATCAACTCTGCCGGTGTTATTCCAGTTATCTTCGCAGTTACGATCCTTTCTGTACCGCAGACGATGCTGTCTTTCCTTCCCCAACTGGCCAATACCACAATCGGCACATGGTTAAACGAAATGTTCAACTACCAAAGACCCCTTGGATACGTCGTTTATGCTGTATTGATTCTTGTCTTCACGTTCTTTTACTCATTCGTTCAGATCAATCCAGACAAAATGGCGAGCAACCTGCAGAAACAAAACGCGTTCATCCCAGGGATACGCCCAGGGGTTGAAACCGAAAACTACATTTCGAAACTTTTATTCAGAATAACGATCATCGGTGCACTTTACTTACTGGTTGTGGCATCCATCCCGATTTTCACATCAGTGATCTTCGGATTACCCGCCTATATTCAAGTCGGCGGAACTTCGCTACTTATCGTGGTCGGGGTGGCCATTGAAACAACCAAACAGATCAAAACCGATGTACAGGGCAAAAGCTACAGCGGATTCATCCGCTAGGAGGCGTTTTCCTTGAAAATCCTAGTGATGGGTCCCCCTGGCGCCGGCAAAGGCAGCCAGTCGCAAAAACTGATAGAAGATTACGATCTGACACACATCTCAACCGGCGAGATGTTCAGAAAATCTTATGAACGTGGTGAAAAACTAGGAATAGAAGCCATGGCCTACATTCATGAGGGCAACCTTGTTTCCGATGAAATCACCAATGAAATCGTTCGTAATAGATTGCTCAAAAAGGATGCAGAACGCTGCTTTTTGCTTGATGGCTATCCAAGAACCGAAACACAGGCAGAGGCACTTGATGAAATGCTAAGCGAAATGAACTCGAAACTGACAGCTGTCATCAACATCGTTGTCGATAAGGATATCATCCTGGAGCGTATGGTCGGAAGACGGGTCTGCAGAAACTGTGGGCACACCTACCACACGAAGTTCAAACCACCCCACAAAGAAGGCATCTGTGATAAATGTGGCGGCGAACTGTACCAACGCAAGGATGATCAGATCGATTCGGTCAGAAACCGGTTGAACATCTATGAATCGAAAACCAAACCGATCATCGATTACTACAAAGGTCGCGGTGTGCTGATCAACATCAACGGCATGCAGTCGTTCGATGCCGTATATCGCGATATCAAAAAAGCGCTGAGGGATCTGACTTGATTAGCAGAAAAAGTGAACGTGAAATCAAATTGATGCAAGAAGCCGGTCGTATTGTCGCATTAGCGCACCAGGCGGTCAAGAAAAATCTTAAAGTCGGCATGAGCACTGCCGAGGTCGATCAAATCGTTGAGGACATCATCCGGTCACACGACGCAACACCCTCTTTCAAGGGTTATGGCGGCTTTCCGGGTAGTGCCTGCACTTCGATAAACAGTGAAGTCGTCCACGGTATACCATCCACGACGCGCACCCTGAAAAACGGCGATATTCTCAAAGTCGATATCGGTGCCAACTACAAAGGTTATCACGGTGACTCCGCTTGGAGCTATCCCATCGGTAACATCTCCGATGAGGCATATGCCTTGTTGGAAGTGACGGAAAAAGCTTTATATGCCGGGCTTGAAACAGCAACCGCCGGCAGACGACTCAGTGATATTTCCCACGCCATCCAGTCCTATGCGGAAGAAAGAGGCTACAGCATCGTCCGCGAGTTTGTCGGACACGGCATCGGGAAAAACCTGCATGAGGATCCTCAGATTCCCAACTACGGTCCCCCGGGTAAAGGTCCATTATTGAAACCGGGCATGACTCTGGCCATCGAGCCGATGGTCAACCGTGGTAGAAAAGAAGTGAAGGTTTTAAGTGATCAGTGGACCGCTGTAACCGTTGATCAGTCATTAAGTGCTCACTTTGAACACACTGTGTTGATCACCGAAGATAAACCCATACTTTTAACCACACTCGACCAAGGAGGCAATCATGGCTAAAGAAGAAAAACTTGAAATGGAAGGTAAAATTGTCGAGGCACTACCCAACACGGAATTTCTCGTGGAACTTGACAACGGCCACACCATCAAAGCTCACGTTTCAGGTAAAATCCGTATGTACTACATACGCATTCTACCTGGTGACAAGGTCACGGTAGAACTCTCACCCTACGATCTAACACGTGGGCGCATAACCTACCGACACAAATAAGAAACGAATTCCAAAGGAGGAAATTGGAATGAAAGTAAGACCATCAGTAAAGAAGATTTGTGATAAATGCAAAGTTATCAAACGAAAAGGAAAAGTCATGGTTATCTGTGACAATCCCAAACATAAACAAAGACAAGGTTAAATAGGAGGTGCATGTATGGCACGTATCGCAGGAGTAGACATTCCCAGAGACAAAAGAATTGTCATTTCATTGACATATATTTACGGTATCGGTAAAAACGTTTCCCAGGAGATTCTTAAAGCCGCAAATGTATCAGAGGACATTCGTGTAAAAGACTTGAGTGACGACGATCTCAAACGCATCCGCGCTGAGGTTGAAAAATTCAAGACAGAAGGCGACCTTCGCCGCGAAGTATCCCTGAACATCAAACGCTTGCAGGAAATCGGTTCTTACCGAGGCATGCGTCACCGTAGAAAATTGCCCGTTCGTGGACAAAAAACGCGTAACAATGCTCGTACCCGTAAGGGACCACGTAAAACGGTAGCGAAGAAGAAAAAATAGGAGGAAATAACATATGGCACGTAAAACGAGAACCAAACGTCGCGCAAAGAAAAACATTCCTTCCGGAGTTGCTCATATCCATTCCACTTTTAACAACACCATCATCACGGTAACCGATCCAAATGGTAATGCCATTGCCTGGACCAGCGCTGGTGCGCTCGGTTTCAAGGGTTCGCGTAAATCAACCCCATACGCAGCACAAATTGCCAGCGAAGCCTGTGCAAAAGCTGCGATGGAGCACGGTGTACAAAAAGTAGAAGTTTCCGTCAAAGGCCCAGGGCCGGGACGTGAAGCAGCAATTCGCTCATTGCAAACCGCCGGTTTGGAAATTACGGCTATCAAAGACGAAACCCCCGTACCACATAACGGTTGTCGTCCGCCGAAACGTCCACGCGGTTAGTATTGAAGCAAAACAAGGGAGGCTGTTCCATTGAAAGACTTAAAATTTGAAAAACCTGAAACCAATATTTTGCATGATGGAGACACCAGAGGTGAATTTGAAATCACCCCACTTGACCGTGGATACGGCACCACACTCGGAAACGCCCTGCGTCGCATATTACTCTCAAGCCTACCCGGTGCGGCCATAGTCAACTGCCAAATTGACGGCGTCCAGCATGAATTTTCATCCATGGACGGCATCGTCGAAGACGTTACCACCATTGTGCTAAACTTGAAGGATGTTGTCTTCAAAGTCGAATCCGACGACCCCGATTTCGAAAGAGAACTGGAAATCGACATCGAAGGGCCCAAAGAAGTCAAGGCTGAAGACATCAACTTAAAAGGCGATATCGACATCAGCATCGTCAACGGCGATAAACACATCGCCACCATCAATGAAGGGTACCACCTTCGCATCACCATGACCCTCCGTCGGGGCATCGGCTATGTCAGCGCCGAGAAAAACAAGGCGTTCAATAAAAATGTCGGCGTCATCCCCATCGACAGCATCTATACCCCTGTTCAACGGGTTAAGTACGATGTGGAAAAAACGCGTGTGGAAGACCAAGCCGATTTCGACAAACTCTATATCGAACTGGAGACAAATGGTGCCATTACACCAAAAGAATCACTCGGTGTCGCGGCTAAGATGCTAATTGCCCAGCTTGATCAGATTGTCGAGCTATCCGAAAAAGCCAAAGACGAAGATTACATGGTTGAACGTGAGTCCGAACAAAACTCACAAATTCTCGAAATGCAAATTGAAGATCTTGACCTGTCCGTACGTAGCTACAACTGCTTGAAACGCGCGGGAATCAACACCGTACAGGAACTGACACAAAAAACAGAAGAAGACATGATGAAAGTCAGAAACCTCGGTAAGAAATCCCTCAAAGAAGTCAAGCAAAAGCTCGAGGACCTCGATCTTTCACTTGCCAGACATTCATAGGAGGTTTTGATAATGCCTAATTACCGTAAACTGAACCGTAGAAGCGATCAACGCAGAGCTTTATTGCGTGATTTGGTCACCCATCTCATTTTGCATGAACGCATCGAGACTACGGAAACCAAAGCCAAAGAAGTAAGCCGGATCATGGATAAAATGATCACACACGGCAAGAAGAACACTTTGGAATCCCGTCGTCGCGCTGCCGAATTCGTCCGTTTCATGGACGCCGGAGAAGACAAGAACGCTCTGCAAAAACTATTCGAAGACATCGCACCACGCTATAAAGACCGTCAAGGCGGTTACACCCGCATCATGAAAGTCGGACCACGTCGTGGCGACGCCACTGAAATGGCCATCATCGAACTCGTCTAACCACCATCTTTTCAATATCAAAGACGGTGCCTTGAACATAGGCCCGTCTTTTTGATTTGTTTTCAATAATAAACATTGTTTTCCTTCGCAATTCAGAGGGATATTTGATATAATGGTAATGATTTTTGAGGAGCTGATGCGGATGCATCCGATGATAGAAATGACAGGCGTTTCCTTTTACTATACCAAGGAGATCTCTGCACTTAAAAACGTTGATTTAACCATAAATAAAGGGGAATGGATCACCATTCTCGGACACAACGGCAGCGGTAAAAGCACCCTGTCGAAATTATTGGTTGGATTGCTGAAGGCAAAAACCGGCACCATCAAGGTCGACGGCATCACCTTGAATGAAGAGACCGTCCAAGATATCAGACGTAAAATCGGTATCGTCTTTCAAAATCCCGATAATCAATTCGTCGGTGTCACCGTTCGCGATGACATCGCTTTCGGACTGGAAAACATACAGATAGAACGCGAGGAGATGTTGAGACGCATCGATGTCTTTTCCAAGAAAGTCGACATGTTCGACTTTTTAAACAAGGAACCATCCCAACTTTCCGGTGGCCAGAAACAAAGGGCTGCCATCGCTGGAATCCTTGCGATGGAAACCGATGTCATCATCTTTGATGAAGCCACGGCAATGCTCGATCCCAAGGGCCGTCGTAAAATTTTGGAATACATGCGTGAGTTGAACCGGGAAGGCACAACCATCATCACCATCACCCATGAGATGAAAGAAGCGGTTGAAAGCGATCGTATCATCGTCTTGAAAAACGGCGAGATTCTGAAAGAAGGATCTTCACAATCCATTCTTAAAGACAAGGAAACCCTGGAAAAATCAAACTTGGAGCTTCTTCTCCCCTTGGAAATGCTCTATCATCTGGAAAGCAACAAAATCGAAAACGAAAAGTTGAAACAATACCTATGGCAATCAAGTTTGAACGCGTAAGTTTCCAGTATACCAGTATGGATAACAAGGGGTATCTTGCACTGGCAGACATCAATCTATCGATTAACAAAACAGGTGAATTCATAACTTTGATCGGCGAAACAGGCAGTGGTAAAAGCACTCTTGCCCAGCATATGAACGCTCTTTTACAGCCGACAGAAGGCAGGGTTCATATCTTCGGTATCACCGTGGATGATAAAACGAAGAAACAACGTAAAATAAAACTGAATCCCATCCGCAAACAAGTCGGTCTGGTTTTTCAATTCCCCGAATATCAACTGTTTGAGGAAACGGTGGAAAAAGACATCATGTTCGGCCCGAAAAATTTCGGTGTTTCCACTGAAGAAGCGGCTAAACGTGCTGAAAAGATGATCGAAGTTGTCGGCTTGGATGCCTCCTATCTGAAACGCAGTCCCTTCAATTTGAGCGGCGGTGAGAAAAAACGCGTGTCCATCGCCGGCATTTTGGCGATGGAACCTGAAATTCTCATTCTTGATGAACCCACAAGCGGTCTTGATCCCATCGGGCGCAATGCGCTACTGGACGTATTTTACAACATTCACACCGAACTGGATAAGACCGTCATCATCATCACCCACGACATGAACACCGTGTATGAGTATGCCAAAAGGGTCATGGTCATGCGCGAAGGCGTACTCGTTTATGATGGGGATCCCGTTGCATTGTTTTCCAAATCGAATATTGACCGCTGGAATCTCGATGTTCCTGACATCTTGGGTCTTACCCGTGATCTGGAAGCGAAATTCGACTACAAGTTCACTGAACCTCCCCGCAGTAGAAAAGCTTTGTTCAAAGCGTTGGAGGGGATGTTGAAATGAAAAACATCGTCATCGGTCGTTATATCCCCGGCAACAGTTTCCTTTATTCATTGGACCCCCGCACGAAAATCCTGGCGCTATTGATTCTCATGATCGGCGTATTCGTCATCGATCACATCATGCATATGGTCTATGCCATCGCCATCATTTTTCTCGTGCTACTGCTCGGAAAAATCAGCATCAAACGAATCTATTTGGGGTTAAGGCCCTTATTGTTCCTGTTAATATTCACCTTCACATTTCAAATCATCTTCAATAGACACGGGGAGCTACTATTCGAAGAAACCCTTTATTATTCTCCGGTATCAATCGCACTGGCAGCCGCCATCGGTATATTCTGGTTCTTTACCAAACGATTCATCAAGTTTCGTCTTTTATACTTCCTCATGACCCTGCTTGCCATCGGAACCGTACTTTCATTGACGCTTTTCCCGGGAACTTTCGCCACCGGCAGATTTGCCGTATACGAGGAAGGTCTTTTCATGGCGCTTTTCATCATGTTACGTCTGATCATCATCGTGACACTATCGACGATGTTGACCATGACCACAAAGCCGACGGATCTGAATTTGGGACTTGAACAGATTCTGGCTCCTTTGAAAATCCTGCGCATCAACGCAGAGGAAATCGCCATGATCATATCAATTTCTCTGCGCTATATACCAACACTTTTGGATGAAGCCAACAAAATCATGTTGGCTCAAGCCTCGCGCGGTGTGGATTTCGAGGAAGGGAAGATGAAAGAAAAAGTCGTTCAGATCGTCTCTTTGCTCGTGCCGATGTTCATCATTTCCTTTAAACGTAGTGATGACTTGGCAAACGCTATGGAGGCACGGTCATTCGCACCGGGAAGACCCCGAACCCGGCTACACGTCTTAACATGGAAACGACTGGATAGTTGCGTTCTCGCACTTAGCTTCCTTTTGCTCGTCACCGCCATTCTCTCAAGGGTGCTTCTGTGATGCGCGTTTTTATAGAAGCGTTGAAAAATGGAGACGAGAAGACCTTGCGTTCTGCGTTGAAGACATGTGAACGATTCCGCACGCAAGATAAAGAAATCCTGGTGGATCCATCAGACATGTTGCAAGCTTTAAAACCCTTCATGCCAGCAGAATCAACCACTGAAAGCCACTATGAATCCCTAAATATCATCTTCTTTCCACCGAAACACTACTTAAAACTTAATCTGAGTGATGACCACATAGTTTCAATGGTAATGGAAGAACAACATGCTTCTTCGCAACGATATCGCATGGATTTCGCTTACGACGGAACAGCCTATCTGGGTTTCCAAAGACAATCGAAAACATCAAACACCATCCAGAAGACCATTGAATCGGTGCTTGACCATTTCGCTTCTGACCCTGTGTTGATACAAGCATCCGGTCGAACCGATAAAGGTGTGCACGCTTTATCTCAGACCGCCCATTTCGACGCGGATATCAAGCTGGAACCCGCACGACTTGTTTCCTTGATGAACGAGATGTTGCCAAACGACATCCTCATTAAGGATTTGCATACTGTACCGCCAGTATTTCACGCCCGTTTCGATGTCTTGCAAAAAACCTATCAATATCGGATTTGCCATATTAAGGATTCCTTCGAGCACCATCATACGCATTACACCAAGCCTTTGGAAATCTCTGTGCTAAAGAAAATTCTAGAACCACTGATCGGAACCCATGACTTTCAGAGTTTTTCCAAATACGATGCCGAAAAGAACACTGTTAGAACGATAAAGAACATCAAGATCAATCAGGAAAAAACCACGACATACATTGAAATTACCGCGGATGGTTTTTTACGCTATATGATGCGCATCATCATCGGTAATGCCCTCAACGATTACTTCTATGGCACGCAATTGGTAAAACAGGCTCTTGATACTCCGGACAAAAACGCGATTAAACACGTTGCACCCGCAAACGGTCTATATCTCAAACAAATTGCATATTAAAAAAGCCAATCTGAGGATTGGCTTTATAATTAATATACATCTGCCTCTTGTTTATTGCGAACACGCTGAATGCTGAATAATTTCTTGAAAATCACAACCAGAATCAAAATGGAGATGTTGAATAGGACAATGGTCGCCCCAGAAGGAATACCGGCCACATAGGATAACCACAACCCGAGAATGACAGAAGCCTCGCTGAACAAGATTGCGATAATCAGGGTGTTTTTAAAACTTCGACCGATTTTCATGGCTGCCGCGACCGGAATGATCATCAAGCTGGAAACAAGCAAAACGCCGACAGTTTCTATCGCAAGTGCGATGACCAACCCTAGGATAATCGTGGTCACGAACTGGAAAACCTTGACATTGATGCCAAGCAGACGCGCATAGGATTCATCAAAACTGACGATGACGATTTTTTTGTAAAAAGAGACAATCAACAAGATAACAATGAACGTCGTTATCGTAATAATGTATATAAACTGTCGGCTGACTGTCAAAATGCTACCGAAAAGGTAATTGTAGACAGTGGAGGTAAATCCACCGCTCAGAGAAATGAACAAAGCACTCAAGGCTGTACCGAGACTGATGACGATCGGCATTGAAATTTCCTTATAGTTCCGGTAGTAACTTCGTAACGCTTCAATCAAGAGTGCACCCGATACGGCGAAAATCATCCCGATATAGAGAGGATCACCAATCGGAAGTCCGATGATATTCAGTAGGAAAAGACCGATTGAAAGGCCTGCGAGTGTAAAATGGGATAAGGTGTCGGCAATCATGCTCAGACGTTTTATCACCACGAAAGAACCAATCAAAGGGGCTAAAAAACCCACGAGAATTCCGGTTATCAATGCCCGCTGCATGAAGGTTCTTTCAAACAGTGCCCGGATGAAACTCATCGAAAGCAATAGTGGTTCTGTGATTTGATCAATCACGAGGCATCACCCCCGAAATCGATCTCACATACATGTGTCAATTCCGCTTTACCGTTTTCCAGATGCATGATATGAGAGAAATTGGCCTTTGTTGTTTTAACATCATGGGAAATCAGAATAATGGTGACACCCTCGGCATTCAGATCATTGACCATACGATAAAAATTGTCGATATTTTCACTATCGACCCCGGCTGTGGGTTCATCCAGAACCAGGAGTTTAGGACCGTTCATCAACGCTCTAGCGATAAATACACGCTGCAACTGACCGCCCGATAGGCTATTGATGTTTTCGTTTTGCAATTCAAGAATACCGATTCTATCGAGAATGGACAACTTCTGATCTTCATCTATCTTTGTCAGCTTTGATACAGTCAAGATTTCATTAACCGTAATCGGAAACTCATAGTTGAAATCATCGAATTTCTGCGGTACATAACCGATGTTTATCCATTGACGATAGTCGTGGATTTCGATGTCGTCGATAAAAATCTTATCATCAGGCACACGATTAATCCCGAGCAAGCATTTGATGAGTGTGGACTTACCGCTACCGTTATTACCGACGATGACTAAAAAATCGCCACTCTCCAATGAAAAGGTGACATTTTTAAGTACAGTTCGATAATCATACCCGAATGAGAGGTTATCCACTTTAATCCGCATGATTTCATCCTCCTGTTTACTAAATTACATTATATCACATTAAATCGGCCAAACATGAATTAGATATTCAAAAAGACGTAAAAATATGCGATAATATGAGAAACAACCTACAGAGGAGTGACAGCACGTGAAACAGAAATTTATCACCTTTGAAGGGCCTGAAGGCTCTGGCAAAAGCACCATTATGAAAACCGTACTTGAAACGATGCAAAATGAAGGTATAGATGTGATCGCCACCAGAGAACCTGGTGGTATTAACATTAGCGAAAAAATTCGCGATATCATCCTGGATGTGAAAAATACGGAAATGGATGAAAGAACCGAAGCTTTGCTTTATGCTGCCGCCCGAAGACAACACATCGTAGAAGTTATCTGGCCGGCACTCAAAAAAGGTCAGGTCGTCCTCTGTGACCGTTTTATCGATTCCTCCCTAGCCTATCAAGGATTCGGTCGTAAACTCGGTCTAGACACGGTTCTGGCCGTCAACGAATTTGCCATTGAATCCAAGATGCCGGATATGACAATATTCATCGACATCCCGCCATCCGTTGGCCTTAACCGCGTTTTTTCCAATCACCGTGATGTCGATAGACTCGATCTGGAAAGCATCCAGTTCCATAACCGGGTATATGAGGGGTACAAAGCGTTGATAAAGAAGTATCCAGAACGCATAAAAGTAGTCGATGGAACGCAATCAATCGAAGCTGTCATCAAAGATACGCTTACCCTGATAAATTCATTGAGATGAAGGTGATTTCATGGACATTAACACGTTGAAGACTGCGCAAAACGAAGCATTCCAAACCATCGATAACGCGTTTAGAAAAACGCGTTTATCACATGCGTATATCTTCGAAGGTGACGCTGGGACCATGAAGCTTGACGCGGCACTTTTTTTTGCTGCAAAACATCTTTGTCAAGCTGAGGATAAACCATGTTATGAATGTCATAATTGCAAAAGAGTTATTCATAGAACCCACCCCAACCTTTATATCGTCCAACCAGAAAAGACGATGATCGTCAAAGACGATATCTTGAATCTGCAAAGAGAGTTTTCCAAAACTTCCTTAGAAGCCGGTGCGAAAATATATATTATCGAAGCTGCGGAGACCATGAATGTCCACGCCCAAAATACCTTGCTGAAATTCCTGGAGGAGCCACACATGAATATCTATGGCATCCTCATCACGACAGACAGTGGAAAACTGCTACCGACCATCCGCTCGAGAAGCCAGATGATTCATTTCCACAAATTGCCGGAAACCGCCATAGAAAAAGCTTTGCTCAATCAAGGATATCCGCAATGGCAAAGCCGTCTCGGTTCAAGAATCTATCCAACGGTTCAAGATGCCGAACAAGGATTGAACGAGTCGGACTTGGATCTCATCTATGACGGGGTCAAGACGGTATATGAAAGTCTGCTTGAAGACAAGTCGCCTTTGCTGGTTTTCCAAAAGCACTGCGATGCATTTTTGAACGATAAAAATCAAACCGAAACTTTGCTCGACATCTTTACCCACTACCATAAAGATCTGATTTATGATAAAATAAACAATCGACACCAAGTGATTTTTGCTGAAGACATCAACACGATTGAATCCATCGCTTCTCGCATGTCCTTATCCGCTTTAACCGACATCCTGGAGCGATTGTTAGTTCTGAATACACGTAAGAATCAGTTCATAAACATGCGCTTGGCGTTTGACAATTTGATGCTGGCACTTGAAAGAGGTGTTTCCAATGAAGAATGAAGTCATCGGTGTCCGTTTTAAGGAAGCCGGTAAAAAATACTATTTCTCACCAAACGGCATCGAGCTCGATAATGGCGACTATGTGGTTGTAGAAACTGTGAGAGGTGTGGAACTTGGTGAAGTCATCGAAAGTGATAAAAGCATCGAAGACGACGAACTTTCCACACAACTCAAACCCATCATCCGCAAAGCGACCCGAAAAGATCTCGATAAAGATGCCCGGAACAAAGAAGAATTGCCACATATCATGCAACTGTGCAAAAAACATGTTGCCACGCACGATTTGGATATGAAACTTCTAGGAGCCGAATACACGCTGGACCGCAGCAAACTGATCATCTACTTCAATGCTGAAGGCCGTATTGATTTCCGGGAACTCGTCAAGGATTTGGCGAACGAGTTCAGAGTACGCATCGAACTTAGACAAGTCGGCGCCCGCGACGGTGCAAAATTTCTTGGTGGCATCGGTCCATGCGGATATTTACTTTGTTGCAACACTTTTCTTGGCGAGTTCGAAACCGTCTCCATCAAAATGGCCAAAAACCAGAACCTTTCCTTGAATCCTTCAAACATATCCGGCCTTTGTGGCAAACTGCTTTGTTGCATCCGTTACGAAGACGATACCTATAGCAACATGCGTGAAGGCATGCCGAAAATGATGAGCCGCGTGGAAACACCGGAGGGTAAAGGACAAGTGATCGCCGCCAACATTCTCGAGCGTACCGTCAAAGTCAATCTCCCGGAGACGACAAAACATTTCAAAGTGGAAGACCTGCTCCGTATCGAGGAATACGACCAGCTTGACTTTGTGACGAACAATAAAAACGATCAACGCAAAAACAACCATACATAGACAACAAGGAAAGCAGGTGATGTGATGCATACACAGACCACCTTTCAAGACGATAAAGCCGTCCTGTATCTGGTCTCGACCCCCATCGGCAACCTCAAAGATTTTTCACTGAGAGCCATTGAAACATTGAATGCCGTCGATGTGATCTACGCCGAAGACACCAGAACCAGTGGCGTCCTTTTAAAACATCACAACATCACGACAAAACTCAGAAGCTACCACGAACATAACGAACAAGAAAGACAGGAAGAAATAGTGCGCCTACTGGGCGAAGGCGACAACATCGCTTTGATCAGCGATGCCGGGACGCCCTTGATTAGCGATCCAGGTGAAACGCTCATCAAAAAAGTCAGAGACGCGGGGTTCGGCGTCAGCAACATTCCCGGACCGACCGCAATCATCAGCGCGCTAGTCGCTTCGAATCTCCAAACGAGCCCTTTTACCTTCATCGGCTTTCTTCCAAGTAAGAAAAACCTTAAAGAGAAGCTGCTTAAGGATCTTTCCGCTTTACCACATACACTGATTTTCTTCGAGAGCCCCCATCGCATTCACAAGACACTGGCAACACTCTATGATGTTCTTGGAAACAGGCAAACCTGTCTCGCAAGAGAACTGACCAAGCGGTACGAATCATTCATTCATTTCACCTTATCCGAACACGAAAAGATTCCGGATCTCAAAGGCGAAATCGTCCTTGTCATTGACGGTGCGAAACAACAAGAACTATCCAGTCATGACATGATCGAGCACGTTCAATTGCTCATCGCCGATGGCAAGAGCGAAATGGAAGCCATCAAAATGGTTGCCAAACTGAGAAATCTCAAGAAAAACACAGTATATATGGCGTATAAAACCCAAAAAAAATCAGATGAACCAGACAACCGGGAGTGATACCATGAACAAAACATATTATATAACCACCCCCATCTACTACCCCAGTGGAAAACTGCATATCGGCAACACCTACACGACAGTCTTTTGTGACGCTCTCAAACGATACAAAGCCCTGCGAGGATTCGACACCTATTATTTGACCGGTATGGACGAGCACGGCAAAAAGATCGAGACCGTCGCCGAAGAACGCGATATGCATCCGCTTGACCATGTCGATGAGATGGCCAAGGAAACAAGGGCATTATGGGACCGTCTTGATATCACCTATGACGATTTCATCCGTACTACGGAGAAACGACACAAAACGGTTGTCCAAAAGATCTTTGAACAACTGATCGAACAGGGAGATATCTATCTAGGAACCTATAAGGGCTTTTATTGCATGCCTTGCGAATCATTCTTCACGGACACCCAACTCGGGGAAAACAACACCTGTCCCGATTGCGGCCGTGAAACCTCACAACTAGAGGAAGAATCCTATTTCCTACGCTTGTCGAAATATCAAAAACGCTTGCTCAACTTCATTGAAGAACATCCTGATTTCATCACACCTGAGACCAGGAAGAATGAAGTCGTCTCCTTCATCAAACAGGGACTAAACGATCTCAGTGTATCGCGTACGACATTCGATTGGGGCATAAAAGTCATTTCCAACCCCAAACATGTCGTATATGTATGGATCGATGCACTTTCAAACTATATCAGCGCCCTTGGTTATGGCACCGATAACGATGAGAAGTTCCAGAAATATTGGCACGGTGACGAAGTTGTGCATGTCACCGGAAAAGACATCCTCCGTTTCCACGCCATCTACTGGCCGATATTACTGATGGCACTTGACATCCCGGTCAATTTCAGACTACATGCCCACGGTTTCTATCAGGCCAAAGAAGGCAAGATGAGCAAATCCAAAGGCAGTGTGGTCTACCCCGATACCATCATCAACCATTACGGTCTGGACGAACTTCGCTATTTTCTCCTAAGAGAGTTGCCCTATGCCGGTGATGGCATCTTTACACCCGAATCGTTTATCGAAAGAATCAATTACGACTTGGCCAACGACTTCGGTAACCTGCTCAATCGGACCATTTCCATGATCAACAAGTATTTTGACGGCACGATCAACCGTAATCCCGATTTCACACATGAAGCGGACGCGGCACTAGAAAAACATCTTGATGAAACCATTCTGCAATACAAGGAATCGATGGACTCCTTCAAAGTCAGCGAAGCCATTAAATCCTTATGGTCACTGATTTCCCGCACGAATAAGTACATCGATGAAACCACCCCTTGGATTCTGGCCAAATCGGAAGATAAGAAGGATGATCTCGAAAACGTCATGTATCATCTCGCCGAATCATTGCGTCATATCGGCATTCTTCTAACTCCGATCCTACCCGATGCCAGTCAAGCCTTGTTCAAACAGCTCGGTGTCCTGGAACGCCTACAAACTTGGGAATCCCTAGAGTTCGGAGCCGGTAAGACCTTCGATGTGGTCGCAAAACCAAATCCGCTGTTCCCGAGGCTGGATAGTGAAAAAGAAACAGAAAGACTCAAAGGCATCATCCGCGGTGAAGAAGACGAGGACATCGAACCCGTAGACGAGACCAATCTTGCAACGCTGGACGATTTCAACAAACTCGATTTACGCATCGCTGAAATTCTAAACGCCAAATACCATCCCAACGCTGATAAGCTGCTTGTATTAAGTGTCGATGCGGGCGAAAAGGAACCACGTCAGATCGTCGCCGGCATCGCGAAGGACTACACCCCTGAATCCCTCAAAGGAAGAAAAGTCGTTGTCATCGTGAATCTGGAGCCGGTCACCTTACGTGGTGAAAGAAGCGAAGGCATGTTACTGGCGGGCTCTAACAAGAAAAAACTCGAAGTATTGACCGTGCAGGGACTGAACGCCGGAGACCATGTCAGCTAGTCGAAAAAAAGCATGAAAAACGTTTGACAAAAATCAGCAAATAAGCTATCATATACGTCGGTACATTTTTAAGAATCTCCCTTATAGCCCGACTATGAGAAAATATAGGAGGCTACGCACAATGAAAACATACATGGCGAACAACCAAACAGTTGAACGCAAATGGTTTGTCGTCGACGCCAAAGGCCAGACACTCGGTCGCTTATCTACCGAAGTCGCAGCCATTTTGAGAGGCAAACACAAACCCACATTCACACCGCATGTCGACTGCGGCGATCACGTGATTGTCATCAATGCCAAAGACATCCAACTTACCGGCAAGAAATGGCAACAAAAGAAATACTATTCGCATTCGCAATATCCCGGCTCGCTTAAAGAAGTGAATGCCGAGACCATGAACAAGAACCATCCGAACCGCATGATTGAACTCGCAGTCAAAGGGATGCTACCACACAACAAACTCGGTCGTAAAATGTTCAAAAAACTGTATGTGTATGATTCTGAGAATCATCCACATCAAGCTCAAAAACCAGAAGTTCTTGAGTTAAAAGGCTAGGAGGCAATATTAAATGGCTAACGAAGTAAGCTATCTCGGCACAGGCCGAAGAAAAAATTCAGTCGCTCGTATCATCATGAGACCCGGAACCGGGAAAATCACGGTGAACGGACGGGATTTTGAAGAATATATCCCCTCGGCCGCAACCAGACTAGATGTTTTCCAACCCCTTGAACTTACCGAGAATCAAAAAACCTTTGACATTCAAGTAACCGTCCACGGCGGCGGCATCTCCGGACAGGCCGGAGCCATTCGCCTTGGCATTACCCGCGCACTTCTAGAGGTAAACGATGATTATCGTAAACCACTGAAAGCCGCTGGTTTGGTTACCCGCGATCCCCGCGCCACAGAACGTAAGAAATACGGACTGAGAAAAGCGCGCCGTGCCCCACAATTTTCAAAACGTTAATGCGAAAGACAAAAAAGCACAATTTGTGCTTTTTTTCTTATCCGATGATTGAGCTTCTTATGAAAACATACTATAATAGGACCGAAACAAAAAGGAGGAACCCGCATGAAAGTTCGCGTCAGATACGCACCAAGTCCGACCGGCCACCTGCATATCGGCAACGCTCGCACCGCTTTGTTCAACTATCTGTTTGCCAAGAGACACGGTGGTGATTTCATCGTCCGCATCGAAGATACTGACATCGAGCGCAATGTCGAAACCGGTATCGAAAGCCAGCTTTCCCACCTTAAATGGCTCGGTATCGATTGGGATGAATCCGTCGATAAACCCGGTGAACACGGCCCATATCGACAGTTAGAACGGCTTGAAATCTATCAACAATACGCCGAAACACTTATTGAAAAAGGTCTTGCCTATAAATGCTATTGCACATCCGAAGAACTTGCCGAAGAAAAAGAAGCACTGAAAAAAGCGGGTCACGACAAATTGCACTATTCACGCAAATGCTTGGGGCTGCCCGATCAGGACAAACCACACACCATCCGTTTCAAAGTACCTGATAAGACCGAATATACCTTTAACGACCTTGTCAAGAAAGCGGTGACATTCAAAAGTGAAGACATCGGCGACTGGGTCATTTTGAAACGCAATAAAATACCTACCTACAACTTCGCTTGCGCCGTTGATGATCATCTCATGGAAATCTCCCATATTCTAAGAGGAGAAGACCATATCACCAACACCCCACGGCAACTCATGATTTTCGATGCATTCTCCTGGGAAAGACCCACTTATGGTCATATGACGTTGATCGTCAATGAAAATCACAAGAAACTATCCAAACGCGATGAATCGATCATCCAGTTCATCGAACAATATAAAAATCTCGGTTTCCTACCGCAAGCGCTTTTTAATTTCATCGCGCTTTTGGGTTTCTCACCGAAAAGCGATGATGAAATTCTCGATAAGGCAGAACTGATCGGCCTGTTCGATGAAAGCCGCCTTTCCAGTTCACCGGCGATGTTCGATAAGGAGAAGCTACATTTCATCAACAACCGCCACATTAAGAAGTTATCGGACGAAGCGCTCCTTGAACTTTGTCTACCCTACCTCAACAAAGCGGGCATTGGTAAAGACGAAACCGACGATTGGTTCGAAAGCCTGATCAAGGTCTTCAAGGATCGCCTGGTCTATGGCGCCCAGATTGTCGAGCTTTACCGCGACTTTTTCGAACACCCCTTCAAAATCGAAGAAGAAGCCTTAACCTTCATACAGCAAGACGGGGTACGCAACCTGCTTGAGACCTTCAAATCGAAACTCGAGCAGGCCGAAAACATCGATCCTGACACAATTAAAAGCCATATCAAAGCAGCAGGAAAAGAGACCGACATGAAAGGCAAGATGCTGTTCATGCCGATAAGAATTTCTGTGAGCGGTACCATGCACGGTCCGGACTTGCCTCAGATGATGAACCTCATGGGAAAGAAGATTCTCATCGACCGTCTCGATAAAACTATCGGTATGATTTAGGAAAATATTTGCATTTTTCGCATCAGCATTGTATAATGCTAAGTATCAAAAGAAAAAAGGAGATTTTTTAACACATGACAGGAACAGTAAAATGGTTTAATTCAGAAAAGGGCTACGGTTTCATTACTTCAGATGAAGGCAATGACATCTTCGTCCACTACAGCGCCCTCAACCAAGAAGGTTTCAAAACTTTGAATGAAGGCGACAAAGTTGAATTCGAAGTAGTAGAAGGCGATCGTGGACCACAAGCAGCTAACGTAGAAAAACTTTAATGAATTAACGATCGAAGCAGGGGGAATTCCTCCTGCTTTTTTTAGGGCATTTCCGGTGATAATCTTTCGTTATCGGCGCAGGTTATGGTAGAATATACCTGACTTAATCCCGTAGTTTAAAAAAAGGTGATGAACATGAAAATATTCAATACATTGACCAACAAACTAGAAACATTCACGCCGATCCACAAAGATACTGTGAACATGTATGTCTGTGGACCGACCGTCTACAATTATATTCATATCGGCAACGCCAGACCTGTCATCTTTTTCGATGTCGTCAGACGCTATTTCGAACACAAAGGCTATACGGTTAACTTCGTGTCCAATTTCACCGATGTCGATGACAAAGTCATCACCAAAGCACTAGAGGATGAAATGGACGAGCAAGAAGTGGCCAACAAGTTCATCGATGCCTTCTTCAAGGATGCTGCAAGAGTGGGTAGCTCGACGAAATATCTGGCACCGCGCGTCACCGAATACATGAGCGCCATCATTTCGTATATTGAGAAGCTCGTTGAGAAAGGCTACGCGTATCAGGTTGAAGGCGATGTCTATTTCCGTGTCGGAAAAATCGAGGATTATGGCATTCTTTCCGGTCGAAAAGTGGATGATTTGATCGAAGGCTCACGCATCGAGGTAAACCCCAAGAAGGAAAACCCCCTCGATTTCACATTGTGGAAAAAAACCGATATTGGTATCACTTGGCCATCTCCTTTCGGAGAAGGTCGTCCGGGTTGGCATACCGAATGTGTCGCGATGATCGATGAGATTTTCGGTGGTCGCATCGATATCCATGGCGGGGGTTCGGAGATCAAGTTCCCGCATCATGAAAACGAGATTGCACAGAATCGCGCATTGAGCGATCATTATATCGCAAACATCTGGATGCATAACGGTCAGCTGAACATCGACGATAAGAAGATGAGCAAAAGCGAAGGCCGAATTATTCTGGTCAAGGATCTCGATGTGGACTATATGGGTTTCAGGCTGTTTACCCTGAGCACGCACTATCGCAGTCCGATCAACTATACCGATGAGGTGCTCGATGCGTATGTCAAGGACTGGGAACGCATGCGCCGCGTATACAAGCAGACGTTCTATCATCTCGACTTGGCGGAATCTTTGGACATATCCCCGGAAGTCTCGGAAAATCTCAGGGCCATCGAACTCAGATTCATGGATGCGATGGACAACGACTTCAATACCGCCAACGCCATCACCGAACTACAGAACCTTGTCAAATTCACCAACCAGACCCTGCGCAAGAAAAACACCGAAGAAGAACTCAAAGCATGTATTGAACTCTTTGATACGTTCTTCGAAATTCTCGGTCTTTACCCCGGTGTGACCCCGTTGACGGATTCCGATAAGGCCATCTATATGGCGTGGAGCGATGCCCGTAAAAACAAGGAATTCGACAAAGCGGACCGGTTAAGGGAAAAACTCAGCGCCCGGGGCATTCTGTGATGCTTTCACTCAACGGTCAGACCCTTGCTTACATCGGTGATGCGGTCTATGAGCTCATGATTCGTGAATATCATATCGATCAAGGGTTGACACAAGTGAACAACCTACACGAAGCCACAGTGAAATATACAAACGCCCAGGCACAATTTCAAGCCCTTAAACGTATTGATCCATATCTGACCGAATCGGAAAAAGACATTGTCAAACGCGGCCGCAACGCCAGCAGCAGTAGAAAACCGGGACAATCCTCGCTTTCGACCTACCGTCTCTCCACCGGTTTTGAAGCCCTTATCGGCTATCTGCATCTAACTAAAAATACCAAGCGGCTTGAAACACTCCTGGGACATATCGTCGATTCAGGATAAAATTCAATCAAGACTTTCAAATGCCATCTGCGAGATATCGTGCTAAGATACAAGTGAAAGAAGGCTCACCTATGTTAATTTACGGGACCAACCCAATCAAAGAAGCGCTCAATGCCGACAGGAAAATCTTTGAAATGTTCCATGTGGAAAAAACACATCCGGACCTGGTCGCATTGGCAAAGAAAAAAGACGTTAAAATCAGCTTGCTATCGAAAGACGCCATGATGAAGAAGTTCGGACCCAATCATCAAAGCATCGCAGCGAACGTTGAAGATTATGCCTTCGTTCCGTTGCAGGAAGCTTTGGAAAAACCGGATAAGAAACTCTTCGTCATGCTTGACGGTGTCGAGGATCCGCACAATCTCGGTGCGGTCATCCGCAATGTGGAAGCACTCGGTGCAAGCGGCATCATCATTCCCAAGCATCGTACCGCTACCATCACGCCAACGGTTGTCAAAGTATCTTCCGGTGCGGTCGAATATGTCGACATCATCCAAGTTCCGAATCTGCATCAGGCGATTCTGAAGTTGAAAGAAGCAAACGTCTGGGTCGTCGGCACCGCACTCGATACGGACGATACCTTGGATGACATCTACGTGGATCTGGATCTATGCATGGTTTTCGGAAGCGAAGGGAAAGGGTTGTCCCAACTTGTCAAAAAACACTGCGACTATCTGGTTAAAATCCCCATGCAGGGACAGTTGAATAGTCTCAACATCAGTGTTTCCACAGGTGTGGCCTTATACGATATCATGAAACGTAGAAGGGGATAAGGCCATGAAAAAATGGAACCATAATGATTACGAAGTTATCGATCGTATTAAAGAAGGCGATGAAGACGCCTTCGAGTTTATGGTTTCAAAATACCATCGTTTCATCGCCAAGAAAATTCATAAGTTCAATCTGGCCTATGACTTTGATGATACGTATCAAGAGGGTCTTATTATTCTTTACAAGACAGTTTTGAAGTTCGATCCGTCTTTCAACAAGACGTTCACCCGCTTTTTCGAAATGAGTTTCGAGCGGTTTCTCATCACCAAAATAGACACAAGAAAACGCCGTAAAGACAAAGTCATACGCTACCGTGATTCGATTGCCGAACTGAATCACTGCATTCATGAAACAAGTGTATATTATCCACTTCAGCTGCGAGAGGCGCTCGAGATTCTTTCGCCGTTGGAACAAACAATCTTCATTGAAAGAGAAATAAAAAATAACAGCATCGAATACATCGCACAGGCTCACAAGATAGAAACCAAAAGGATTTATAATGGATTGCAACGTGCCAAGGTGAAGATTCACGCACACTTTGGAAAGGAATAAGTTGACAAAGACCCCGCTTTTTGGTAGATTATATATTTGCAAGGTTGTGATACAATGAGAATTAAAATCCGGCTGATCTGCGAGATATGCTTATCGAGAAATTACACAGCCTTCAAGCACAAAGATGAAAACGAACGTATGACGATAAAAAAATACTGCAAGCAGTGTAAAAAACATACACTGCATAAAGAAAGCAAATAGGAGCGATTACCATGCCTGAAAAAAAAGAAGAAAAAGTAGCAAAGGTACTGAAAGTACTTAAAACAGAATATCCGTTCGAAGGTTTATTGCTGGGCGTCCTCGGCGCTTTGGTTCTTGTCCTCGGCATCTACATCCTTGAAGGCGATGTCCTCAGGATCACGATGACGGATTTCTGGTTATTCAATACGCCGACTAAAATCACGATCTTCTCGATTGTGGTCATCATTATCGGTTCGGTGGCCCTCTTGGTCGCTTTGGCCCCATTCTTCATGCCGGGCTTGAGCGAGATGAAACGTGTTTCCTGGCCAACCAAGAACACGATGACCAATCACACCGCCCGTGTCTTCGGTTTCGTTATCTTTCTTGGAATGATGTTCGTCCTGTACGATTTCGTATTCCGGCCGATTTTCGATTTCCTCTACGGTTTGGGTGCTTAAACCGATGTTAGAAGAAAAAAAGTGGTATATCGTTCAAACGTATTCGGGGCAGGAAAGTTCCGTCAAGATCAACCTTGAGCGCCGGATTGAAAGCATGCAGATGGAAGATAAAATCTTCCAGGTCGTCATCCCCGAGGAAACCGTGCTGGAAAAGAAAGCCGATGGAACGACGAAGGAGAAAGTGAACAAACTTTATCCGGGTTACGTCTTCGTTGAGATGATTGTTACCGATGATTCCTGGTTTGTTGTTCGTAACACACCTGGTGTGACCGGTTTTCTTGGTAGTAGCGGTGGCGGTACAAAACCAATTCCCTTGCCACCTGAAGAAATCAACCCTATCCTCAAACGTGCCGGTGTCATCACTTCGCCGAAGCTTGATGTTGAAGTCGGACAAAGAGTTCGCGTCACGGCTGGGCCTTTCATGAATCAAATCGGTACCGTTGAAGCGGTGGACCACGAGAAACAGCTCATCACGGTTTTGGTGGAGATGTTCGGAAGAGAAACCCCGAAACAGCTCACATTTGATGAAATCGACACCAACGTATAAATAATCGGGTCTTTTATTGACACATAAATTGCTTTATTGTATAATGATTTAGCATGTCACACGGCATGCTTATTTTTAGAGTGGAAGGATGTATAGCATCCGTTGACCACATCACGAATATGAGGAGGTGTACTCGTGGCTAAAGAAGTGAAAAACGTTGTTAAACTGCAAATTCCCGCGGGTAAAGCGAATCCTGCACCCCCGGTCGGACCGGCCTTGGGACAAGCAGGCGTGAATATTCAGGAATTTTGTACGAAATTCAACGAAGCAACACGCGATCAGATGGGCAATATCATTCCGGTAGAGATTTCCGTTTATGATGACCGCTCATTCTCGTTCATTACCAAAACACCACCAGCAGCGGACTTGCTCAAAAAAGCTGCCGGAATTCAAAAAGGTGCCGGCAACCCATTGACTGAGAAAGTCGGTACAGTCACGCGCGAACAGGTGCGTGAAATTGCGGAAACAAAAATGCCCGACTTGAACGCGAACGACGTTGAAGCGGCAATGCGCATTATCGAAGGATCCGCACGTAACATGGGAATTGTTGTCAAAGACTAAGCAACTAGTTGTTAACATACAGCTAATTGTGGGAGGACATTCCGCTAGACCACATTTAGGAGGAAAATTATCATGGCAAAAAAAGGCAAAAAATTCAGTGCTGCACTCGAGAAAATCGATCGCACGAAGCACTACGACCTGCAAGAAGCAATCACACTGCTTAAAGAGATTGCATTTGAAAGCTTTGACGCATCTGTCGAATTTGCCGTACGTTTGAACTTGAATCCGCGTAAAGCCGAACAAAATCTGCGTGGCGCCATCGTGTTGCCACACGGAACCGGTAAAACCAAACGCGTATTGGTTTTCGCCACCGGCGACAAAGCCAAGGAAGCCGAAGAGGCTGGTGCCGATTTCGTCGGAGAAGACGAACTCGTGGAAAAAGTCATGGGTGGATGGACGGACTTCGATACCGTCGTCGCCACACCAGACATGATGGCTAAAGTCGGTAAACTCGGTCGGACACTCGGTCCTAAAGGATTGATGCCCAACCCGAAAACCGGAACCGTCACCCCGGATGTCAAAAAAGCTGTCGAAGAGATCAAGGCCGGTAAGGTCGAATATCGTGTCGACAAAGTCGGAAACATCCACATCACCGTCGGTAAACGTTCATTCTCGGAAGACAAAATCGCAGAAAACATCCAAGCCTTCTATGAGACTATCATCCGTCTCAAACCGCAAACGGTTAAAGGCACTTACGTCAAGAACGTCGCCATTGCAACAACCATGAGTCCTGGTATCAAACTTGATCCAAGCTCGATTAACTAATCAAACCAATACATATGAATACCTGTCGAAGACCTTGGGTGCGCAAGCTTAATATCCCAACTAGACAAAAGACGCTGATTTATAGACCTCTTTTGTCGTTCGACGAAAGAGGTTTTTCATTAATAACACTCAGGAGGTGTAACCGTTGGCTAGAAAAGCTATTGAAAAGAAGAAAGAACTCGTCGCTGAACTTACTGATAAAATGAAGGAAGCCAATTCGGTCGTGGTCGTAAATTATCTTGGCCTCACCGTCGATGAAGTCACCAAACTTCGTGTTGAACTCATGAACAACGGCTGTGATTTCAAAGTGCTCAAAAACAACATCATCAGACGAGCAGCCGAAGCCGCAGGCTACGGCGAGCTAGTAGAAAACATCACTGGCCCGAATGCGCTTGCCATGTCTCACGAAGACAGTGTCAGCGCCGCTAAAACCATCTATGAATTCGCAAAAGACCACAAGAAACTCGAACTTAAAGTTGGTATTGTCGATGATGAATACATGGACAATGACAAGATTCAAACCATCGCGACCATCCCATCAAGAGAACAACTACTCACCATGATCGCAGGTGGCATTTTAGAACCAATCAAGCATGTGGCCATGGCCATTAACATGCACGCAGAAAATTTAGAAGAAAATAACGGATAATTAGGAGGAATTAATCATGGCAAATCTTAAAAACTCAGAAATCATTGAAGCATTGAAAGAAAAAACATTGTTGGAACTTAAAGATCTCGTCGACCTGATGAAAGAAGAATTCGGTGTCGATCCAAGTGCGGTTGCTGTTGCAGGACCTGCAGCTGCAGCTGAAGACGCAGAGCCTTCAGAAGTCACCATCACTTTGACCAGCGCTGGTCAAAAGAAAATCGGTGTCATCAAAGCGATTCGCGAAATCACCGGTCTTGGCCTCAAAGAAGCTAAAGCGCTCGTTGACAGTGCACCTGCGGCCGTCAAAGAAAACATCAGCCCTGAAGATGCTGAAGAAATCAAAGAAAAACTCGAAGAAGCCGGCGCATCTGTCGAAGTCAAATAACGCCATCGAAAACATAAAAACCTGAGTATCCCTACTCAGGTTTTTGCCTTTTCTACCCTTATACCAGAAAGGTGACATTATGGCGCATTATTTCGATTCATCGCAAAAAGATCTCAAATCGAATACCAAAATACTTACATTCGACTTTCAAAACCACACATTCACATTCACGACCGACCACGGTGTTTTCTCCAAAGGAAAGATCGATACCGCAAGTCAGATACTTCTGAAAAACATAACAATCGATTCTACAGCGAGAACACTTCTGGACCTCGGTTGTGGCTATGGTCTATTCGGCATCGTGCTTGCCAAGACGCAGACACTTGATGTGACAATGACCGATATCAACGAACGCGCCGTTGCCTTGGCACATCTCAATGCCAAAGCGAACGCCGTCAGTGTCGATATCAAGCAAAATGACGGATTTGAGAATTTCGAAAAACGTTTTGACTTGATTGTAAGCAATCCGCCGATACGCATCGGCAAAAAGAAACTGTACCCTTTATTCAAACACGCAATCGACCACCTGAACCCAATGGGCGAACTATGGCTGGTCATGCACAAAAAACACGGTGCTTTATCCGCATTGAAGTATTTAAGCGAACTTTCTGATACGCACGTTGTTGCTAAAGACAAAGGTTTTCACGTCATCATGTGTAAAAAAAGTCATTGACGTCTTGACAAGTTTGTGATAAAATAACAAAATGCGATACAATGCGCTTTTTTGTGTTGTAATCTCTTTTTACTACTAAAACGGGGTGGATATTAGTGAATTATTCGATCGTCAAATATGGAAAAAAACGTGAGCGTCGTAACTACTCGCGTGTCAAATCCAATGTCGAACTGCCAAATCTGATTGAGGTGCAAACCAAATCATTTGACTGGTTCGTCAAGGAAGGTCTGGAAGAACTTCTGACCGACATTTCACCCATTGAGAACCACACCGGTGATCTTGAACTTTATTTTGAAGGTATTGAATTCGGTGAATCAAAATTTTCCATAACTCAATGCAAAGATAAAGAATTAACTTATGCCAAACCGCTACGTGTTGGGGTGAAACTCGTTAACAACAACACTGGCGAAATTGTTGAACAAAAGATTTTCATGGGTGATTTCCCATACATGACGCCTCGAGCATCATTTATAATCAACGGCAGCGAACGTGTTATTGTTTCACAGATAGTCCGTAGTGCTGGCGTATTTTTCAGTGAAGAAATCGACCGTAAGACTTTGCAGTCCAAATATCTCGGCCAGATCATTCCCAACCGGGGAGCCTGGCTTGAATACGAGACCGGCTCGCGCGACAACCTGTTTGTCAAGCTCGACCGTTCAAAGAAAATCCCGATGACCACGTTATTGCGTGCCCTCGGTTTTTCCAGTTCCGACCAGATCCAAAGCATATTCGGCGATAATTTCTATATAAACAATACGCTGGAAAAAGATGCCACAAAAACCTCGCACGACGCCATTTTGGAAGTATACTCCAAATTGCGTCAAGGGGAGACAGCCACCATCGAAGGCGCCATCAGTTTCTTTGTCAGCCGTTTGTTTGATTCCAAACGGTATGAACTGGCAAAAGTGGGGCGTTTCAAAGTCAATCAGAAGCTGAATGCACTTAACCATATCAAAGGCGCCATCCTCGGTCAAAACGTCATCAACAAGGAAACTGGTGAGATTATTGTCGAGGCAGGCACGGAAATCGATGCATCCGTTCTCGAAATCCTCGATAAGAACCGCGAACACTTTAGTGAAACCATTGCCGGTGTTCTAAAAGACACTTTGGAATTCGATTTCCTTGAACAAAGGGAAATCCTGGATGCGAATCCGTATCTTTCATTTCTGAGCGATGAAGAAAAGCTACATCAGATTCGCTATCAGAAATACTGGACCATCGATCAGTATATCGAAGGATACCTCAAAGATAAAAACCAGACAGAAAAACAGTTCATCAAATCCGAAGGCAATGAAACTTTCGATAACATGGTGGAGAGTCTCAAGGAAACCTTTGCAAAAGAAGCGTTGTACCTTGACCTTGCACAGGTAGAAATACTGGAAGTCCTCCATCGCAATAAAGAAGATGAGGAGATTCGTGTGCGCGTCATTGGCAACAACTCCAGTGAAACCGCTGAACACCTTGTTCCTTCAGACATCATCGCCTCCATGAACTATTACCTCAACTTGATGTCCAACTATGGCCGCCTGGACGACATCGACCACCTTGGCAACCGTCGTCTGCGTTTAATTGGTGAGCTACTGAAAAACCAATTCCGCATCGGGCTTTCAAAATTGGAGAAAAACGTCAAAGACCGCATGTCGACAAGAGATACATCCGAAATGAAGCCACAAGGCCTCATTAACATAAGACCACTGACATCATCCCTGAAAGAATTTTTCGGTTCCTCGCAGCTGTCACAGTTCATGTCGCAAACCAACCCGCTCGACGAACTGACCCATAAACGACGTCTATCGGCACTCGGACCAGGCGGTCTTACACGTGATCGCGCCGGATTCGAGGTCAGAGACGTCCACTATTCACACTATGGCAGAATCTGTCCGATTGAGACGCCGGAAGGACAGAACATCGGTTTGATCAACAGCCTTGCATCCTATGTGCGTGTCAACCAGTACGGGTTCATCGAGACCCCGTATTTGAAAGTCAGAAAAGAACAACAGGCTGATGGCTCCACTGAACTATATATAACCGATGAGTACATTTTCCTGACGGCTGATCAAGAAGAAGACTACACCATCGGTCAGGCGAACATCAATCTTGATGACGATCACCGTGTCATCGATGATAATGTCGTTTCACGCCACATGGGTGAAACGAAAATGCAAGCAAAAGAAGAAATCGACTTGATTGACGTGTCTCCAAAACAGATCGTCTCCATTTCGACCAGTTCGATTCCGTTCTTGGAACACGATGACGCCAACAGGGCACTCATGGGTGCCAACATGCAGCGTCAAGCCATCCCGCTTTTGAAACCCGAAGCAGCCTTTGTCGGGACAGGGATCGAGTACAAGGCAGCCAAGGACAGTGGCGCCTGTCAAGTCGCGCTCGACGATGGTATTGTCGAATACGTTGATGCGAATAGAATAAAAATCAAGAACACCGAAGGCAAACTCGATGTCTATGATCTCGACAAATTCGAGCGCAGCAACCAAGGCACTTGTTTCAACCAAAAACCCATCGTCAAAATCGGCGATGACATCAAAACGGGCGAAATCATCAGCGATGGACCCTCAATGGATGAAGGCGAACTGGCCCTGGGTCGCAACGTCATTGTCGCATTCATGACCTGGAATGGTTACAACTACGAGGATGCCGTTATTTTGAGCGAGCGACTCGTCAAAGATGATATCTATACATCAATCCACATCGAAAAATACGACGCCGAAGCCCGTGACACCAAACTCGGCAAAGAAGAAATCACCCGTGAAATCCCGAACGTCGGGGAAGAAGGTCGCAAATATCTTGACGACCGCGGCATCATCATTCCCGGCGCCGAGGTTGAAGAAGGCGATATTCTTGTCGGAAAAGTAACCCCGAAAGGGCAAACGGACCCGACACCTGAAGATAGACTACTGCTTGCCATTTTCGGCGAGAAATCTCGTGAAGTGCGTGACACTTCGTTGCGTGTACCCCATGGTGGCGGCGGTATTGTCCACAGTGTAAAATACTTCTCGAGAGCCGACGGTGATGAACTGCCACCTGGCGCAAACGAAGTTGTCCGCGTCTTCATTGTCCAGAAACGGAAAATTTCCGAAGGCGACAAAATGGCAGGTCGTCACGGAAACAAAGGTGTCATATCGAAAATCCTACCGGAAGAGGACATGCCCTTCCTCCCTGATGGTACACCGGTCGACATCATGCTCAACCCGCTTGGTGTCCCCTCACGGATGAACATCGGACAAGTCCTTGAAATCCACTTGGGTATGGCCGCTAGAAACCTGGGGATTCATGTTGCTACACCAGTTTTCGACGGTGTTGAAAACGACGACCTGGTTGAAATCATGAAAGAAGCCGGTATGCAAGCCGATGGAAAAACCAGGCTTTATTCCGGTCAATCCGGTGATGCTTACGACAACGATGTTGCTGTAGGTGTCATGCATATGATCAAACTCGACCACATGGTCGATGACAAGCTACACGCCAGAAGTGTTGGCCCCTACACCCTGGTTACACAACAACCGATGGGTGGTAAGGCACAAAATGGTGGCCAACGCTTCGGAGAGATGGAAGTTTGGGCACTTGAAGCCTACGGTGCAGCTTATTGCCTGCAAGAAATGCTGACTGTCAAGAGTGACGACATCATCGGCAGAAACAAAGTGTTCCGTTCGATTGTTGATGGTAAAAGCATCCCTGAGCCTTCGTTGCCAGAATCGTTCCGCGTTTTGACCCGGGAACTTCAATCACTTGGCATTTCCGTCGAACTGATTAATAGAGATACCAAACGCAACGAGGCAAACAAAAGTCTTGTCGAAGATTCCGACGTGGAAGACTATATTGACAAATACGGCTTCAACTCCTAATTAAGGTAAGGTGATACGATGAGCCAAAAATATTCCCACTATAAAATCAGACTCGCTTCATCCGAAGAAATCCTCGATTGGTCTTTCGGTGAAGTCGAGAAACATGAAACCATCAACTATCGTACATTGAAACCAGAAAAGAAAGGCCTTTTCTGCGAAGTCATCTTTGGTCCGACCAAGGACTATCAATGTGCCTGTAACAACAAAAGTAAAAAATCATCCCACAGCGGTAAAAAATGCCCGGACTGCGGTGTGGAAATCACCGAAAGCAAAGTCCGTAGAGAACGCATGGGCCACATCAAGCTCGCTGCCCCGGTCGTTCATACCTGGTACTTGCGCAATACACCCTCTCGCATCGCGACGCTGCTCGACATCAAATCAAAGGATCTTGAAGAAGTCGTCTATCTGGCTTCCTACATCGTCATTGACAAAGGTGACACCGATCTACACTACAAACAGATCCTGAGCGAAGCGAGATACACCGAAAAATATATGGAGTATGGCTCGCGTTTCAAAGCGCTGACCGGTGCGGAAGCCGTGAAAGTTCTGCTGGAGCGTCTTGATTTGGAGGAGGAATCCTACAAACTGAGAAAAGCCTTGCCGAACGCATCGAAACAAAAACGCGACAAGTACATCAAACGCCTGGAAGTTATCGAAGCATTCCGCAAATCCGATAACAAGCCCGAATGGATGGTCATGGACGTTCTACCGGTTATTCCACCGGAACTGCGCCCCATGGTTCAACTTGACGGTGGCCGTTTCGCCACCACGGACTTGAACGATCTTTATCGTCGCATTCTCAACCGTAACAACCGTCTTAAGCGTCAAAAAGAGCAAAACGCGCCGCATCTGATCACCAAGAATGAAAAAAGGATGCTTCAAGAAGCGGTGGACGCGCTTATCGACAACTCGAAACGTGGTCGCAAAGTCGTCGTGGAGAAGAACCGCCCGCTTAAAAGTCTTTCCGATATGCTTCGAGGAAAACAAGGCCGATTCCGCCAAAACCTGCTCGGGAAACGTGTTGACTATTCCGGGCGGAGTGTCATCGTCGTCGGACCCGACCTCGAGATGTATCAAGCCGGTATTCCCAAAGAGATGGCAATCTCGCTTTTCAAACCCTTTGTCATCCGTGAACTGATCGAACGTGACATCGCCTCAAACATCAAAAGCGCCAAAGGCATGATTGAACGTCTCGACGGCCGTATTTGGGCTGTACTAGAAGATGTCATCAAAGAACATCCCGTCCTTCTGAACCGGGCCCCGACCCTGCACAGACTCGGCATCCAGGCATTCGAGCCGGTTTTGGTCGAAGGAAAAGCCATTCGTCTGCATCCGCTTGTCACCACGGCGTTCAACGCCGACTTCGACGGTGACCAGATGGCTGTGCACGTTCCACTGAGCGAAGAGGCTCAAGCCGAAGCCCGTGTTTTGATGCTTGCGTCCAACAACATCCTCAATCCCAAAGACGGCAAACCCGTCGTGACCCCGTCTCAGGATATGGTACTTGGCAACTACTATCTGACTTTGGAACGGACAGCTCAAGAAGGGGAAGGCAAGATCTTCAAGGATTCCAAGGAAGCTTTGATGGCTTACGACAACGACATCATTTCCCTGCATGCCTTGATCGCCATCCGCGCCAGCGCACTCGGGAACGCACCGTTGACCGAAAAACAAAAAGAAGGCTACCTCATGACAACGGTCGGTAAACTCATTTTCAATGAAATTCTACCGAAAAGCTTTCCGTTCTTGAACGAGCCAACCGAAGAAAACCTGAGTCGAAACACTCCGGAACACTACTTTGTAAAACGTGGTGAAAATGTGCGCGAGCACATCTTCAACCGTCTTGAACTCGAAAAGCAATACCAGAAACTGGCAAAACTACAACGTGATATCAGTTCCAAAACAAACGAACTCGACATCAATGAAACCGAAAAAACAATCTTCGAACTTGAGAAAAAAGGCGCAAAACGCCTGGTGGAACCGTTCAAAAAGAAATTCCTCTCAAGAATCATCTCCCGGGTCTTCACCGATTTCAAAATCAATGAAACATCCAAAATGCTCGATAAGATGAAAAACCTCGGTTTCAAGTACTCGACCTTCGCCGGCATCACTGTTTCCGCTTTCGATGTCAATCCCTACAGCAACAAACAAAACATCCTGGTGGAAGCCGACCACAAGGTTGAAGAAATCCAGGAACTGTATGAAGACGGCTTCTTGACTGAAAACGAACGATACAATCTTGTTCTGGATGTCTGGAAAGTCGCCAAGGACCGCATCGAAAAAGGCCTTGCAGAAGAACTTACCATCGACAATCACATCCAGATGATGAGCGATTCCGGAGCGCGTGGTAACATCTCGAACTTTACCCAGCTGGCCGGTATGCGCGGTCTGATGTCCAACCCATCGGGTAAGACCATCGAACTTCCCATCAAAGCAGCTTTCCGTGAAGGTTTGACCATGAGTGAATTCTTCATCTCCACCCATGGTGCCCGTAAAGGTTCAACCGATACCGCCCTCAAAACCGCAGACTCGGGGTATCTGACCCGCCGTCTGGTCGATGTGTCTCAAGACCTTGTCGTTACCGAGCACGATTGTGGTACCGACAACGGCATCGTCGTCAAAGACGTACTTGATGGTGATGATAAGCCGATCGAACCCTTGGAAGACCGTTTGCTTGGACGCTACACCCAGGAAACCGTCGCACATCCGGAGACCGGTGAGATCATCGCTGAAAAAGATGTATACCTCACCCAGGATCTGGTAGACCGGATCATGGAAGCGAAAATCGATGCAGTCCGTATCCGCACGGTCTTCACCTGCAGCGCCAAAAACGGTGTCTGTACCAGATGCTACGGCCAGAACCTGGCCACAGGCGATAAAGTCGAAGTCGGAGAAAGCGTCGGAATCATCGCCGCACAATCGATTGGTGAACCCGGTACCCAGCTGACCATGCGTACCTTCCATACTGGCGGTGTCGCCGGTGCGGACATTACACAAGGTCTTCCCCGGATCCAAGAACTTTTCGAAGCCAGAAAGCCCAAAGGTCTCGCTGTCATCAGTGAAATCAGCGGCAACATCGAAAAAATCGAACAGATAGACGAACGTTACAAGGTCACCGTCAGCAACGGCGAGGATACTTTTGAATATGAAACAGACTCCAATGTCACCTTGCTTGTAGAAAAAGGACAGACGATTGAAGCCGGTGAGAAGATCACGGAAGGTTCAATCGATCCCAAACAGCTATTGCGTGTCACCAATGCCGAGACTGTCCAACAATACATCTTGAAGGAAGTTCAGAAAGTCTACCGCTCACAAGGGGTTGAAATCTCCGATAAACACATCGAGATCATCATCCACCAGATGATGCGTAAACTGAAAATCATCGTTGAAGGCGATACGGAACTTCTCCCTGGTGCGCAAGTCTCGATCGGCGAATTCAAAACCGCGAACGCAGAAGCCATCGCAGCCCGCATGAAACCAGCGGTGGGCCGCCCCGTCCTACTCGGAATCACCCGTGCCTCCTTGAGAAGCGAATCCTTCCTGAGCGCAGCAAGCTTCCAGGAAACCACCAGAGTACTTACGGATGCCGCCATCCGCGGAAAAACCGACGATCTGGTCGGTCTTAAGGAAAACGTCATCATCGGTGGTAGAATCCCTGCCGGAACAGGCATACTGAAACATACCAGCTTCAGTTATGAAAAACCGGAACCGGAACCCAGTGAAGATTTTGACAACGATGAGGTCATCATCGATGAAGAATATACGCATGAAGAAGAAGATACACGCTATGATGAGTTCCTCGAGGAACATCCCGAAAAATAGCCTTTATTCCGGACACCCGAACGGGTGTCCGGGTCTTTTTCGGAAAATGTATCCATGATTGTTGACACACCTGGTCAGGTAGTGTATAATTGCACTTGCGAAACAAGACTTACAACAGGGTTTGTTCCATGAACCCTGAATTTTATGAGAAAAACGATACGCTTGGATGAGTGGTATCAACTGAGAGGAGGAAAATCATGCCTACAATTAACCAACTGGTTAGAAAAGGACGCGTCAATCGCAAGAAGAAAACAAAATCGCCGGCCCTTTCTGTGAACTACAACACTTTAAAACGGGAATACACCAATCTGCCTAGTCCACAAAAACGCGGTGTTTGTACTCGTGTGGCGACCATGACACCGAAAAAGCCAAACTCCGCACTTCGTAAATACGCTCGTGTAAGGTTGACCAACGGTGTTGAAGTAACCGCCTATATTCCAGGTATTGGCCATAAACTGCAAGAGCATAGCGTTGTCTTGATCCGTGGTGGTCGTGTTAAAGACTTACCTGGTGTGCGCTATCACATCGTGCGCGGTACCTTAGACACCGGTGGTGTCGTCGACCGTAAACAAGGCCGCTCCAAATACGGAACCAAACGTGAAGCATAGTTCAAAAGAAGCATTGAAACAATTTGAAAGGAGGAACCGTTCATGCCTCGTAAAGGACATATCGCGAAACGGGATGTACTTCCCGATCCAATCTACAACTCGAAACTTATAACGAAACTCATCAACAATATCATGAACGACGGTAAGAAAACGACCGCTCAGAATATTTTATACACAGCCTTCAAACGTGTGGAAGAAATCACGAACCAACCACCGATTGAAGTCTTTGAAGCCGCCCTGAACAACGTCATGCCGACTTTTGAAGTCCGCGCACGCCGTATCGGGGGTCAAAACTATCAAGTCCCATCAGAGGTCCGCGAAGAACGTCGCTATACACTTGGACTCAGATGGATGACACAGTACGCAAGATTACGTAATGAAAAAACCATGGAAGAGCGTCTGGCGAAAGAAATCGTCGATGCATCCAACAACGTCGGACAATCCGTGAAAAAACGCGAAGACATGCATAGGATGGCCGATGCTAACAAAGCATTCGCCCATTATCGCTGGTAGAAAGGAGCATAGTTATGCCACGTCAATACTCGCTACAAAAAACACGAAACATCGGGATTATGGCACATATCGATGCTGGAAAAACTACCACGACCGAGCGCGTGCTCTATCATACTGGTAAAATCCATAAAATGGGTGAAACCCATGACGGAGCTTCACAGATGGACTGGATGGAACAAGAACAGGAAAGAGGCATCACCATCACCTCAGCCGCCACCACCGCCTTCTGGAGAGAACATCGTGTCAACATTATCGATACACCGGGTCACGTCGACTTCACCGTCGAAGTCTCCCGCTCACTCCGTGTCCTGGACGGCGCAGTTGCCGTGCTGGATGCTCAAGCAGGTGTCGAACCACAGACTGAAACCGTGTGGCGTCAAGCCACTGAATACATGGTTCCGAGAATCGTCTTTGTCAACAAAATGGACAAACTCGGTGCCGACTTCGAATACAGTGTCGGAACCATCAAGGACCGCCTCGGCGTAAAAGTCGCCGCCATTCAATGGCCGATCGGCGCAGAGGACCAATTCGACGGCATCATCGATCTTGTGGAAATGAAAGCTTATCACTATGACGGTGGTCATGATGAAAAACCTGAAGAGATCGATATTCCCGATTATCTACAAGAGAAAGTCGAAGAGAAACGGACAGAACTCATCGAGGAGATCGCTGATTTCGACGAAGAACTGATGATGCTTTACCTTGAAGGTGAAACCATCGACGCCGACACCTTGAAAGGTGTCATCCGTAAAGCCACACTGGATGTGGATTTCTTCCCCGTCCTTTGCGGTAGCGCCTTTAAGAACAAAGGTGTCAAACTCATGCTTGATGGTGTCATCGACTACCTTCCCGCACCAACGGACGTCGTCAAGATCAAAGGCCTGATGCAAGATACGGACGAAGAAGTCAAAGTCGCCATCAACGATGAAGACAAGTTTGCTGCACTCGCATTCAAGGTTGCCACCGATCCGTTCGTCGGTCGCCTGACTTATTTCCGGGTCTATTCAGGTACCCTGAAAAAAGGATCCTACATCATCAACACCACAAAAGGCAACAAGGAAAGAATCGGTCGTATTCTCCAGATGCATGCCAATCACCGCGAAGAAATCGACCAGGTATACGCCGGTGACATCGCCGCAGCGATCGGCCTCAAAAATACCTCAACAGGAGATACACTAGCCGAAGAGAAGTACCCGATCATCCTCGAACGGATGAACTTCCCTGAACCGGTTATCAGCGTTGCCATTGAACCGAAATCCAAAGGAGACCAGGATAAAATGGCGACCGCCCTACAAAAACTTGCAGAAGAAGATCCGACATTCAGAACCTACTCTGATGAGGAAACCGGACAAACCATCATTGCCGGTATGGGAGAACTCCACCTCGACATCCTTGTCGACCGCATGAAACGCGAGTTCAAAGTCGAAGCCAACATCGGCGCCCCACAAGTCAGTTACCGTGAAACCTTCACCCGCGAAGCGGAAGTCGAAGGTAAGTTCGTTCGTCAGTCCGGTGGCCGTGGTCAATACGGTCATGTCTGGGTCAAGTTCGAACCGAACGAAGGCAAAGGCTACGAGTTCGTGGACGCTGTGGTCGGTGGTGTTGTACCTAGAGAATACATCTCCGTTGTCGACAAAGGGATCCACGAAGCGCTTGAAAACGGTGTTGTGGCCGGTTATCCACTGATTGATGTCAAAGCGACCCTGTATGATGGGTCATACCACGATGTCGACTCAAACGAGATGGCCTTCAAAGTCGCCGCAGGTATCGCTGTCAGAAACGCCAAGGATAAATGTCAACCGATCATTCTTGAACCGATCATGAATGTCGATGCGATTGCACCGGATGACTATCTCGGTAATGTCATTGGTGATATTACGTCACGCCGTGGCAAGATTGAAAGCCAGAACCAACGCGGAAACGCACATCAAGTCACAGCCAAAGTACCACTGAGTGAAATGTTCGGTTATGCGACCTCGCTTCGCTCGAATACACAGGGTCGCGGAAACTACACCATGCAGTTTTCACACTACGATCCGGCCCCCAAATCGATTGCTGAGGAAATCATCAAAAAACGTAACGGCTAATTGATTTAACTTGCAATATGCGCTATAATACGATAAAATATCAATGTTATAAGACCATTTAAGGAGGAAATACCAATGGGAAAACAAAAATTTGAACGTAAAGGAATCCACGTCAACGTTGGAACAATCGGACACGTTGACCACGGAAAGACTACATTAACAGCTGCAATCGCTACCGTTTTAAACCGTAGAGGCATCGGCGATACAGCGGCTTCAGACTATGCGTCAATCGATAACGCACCTGAAGAAAAAGAAAGAGGCATCACCATCAACACCGCACACATCGAATATGCCACAGACAACCGTCACTATGCCCACGTCGACTGCCCGGGCCATGCTGACTACGTTAAGAACATGATTACAGGTGCCGCCCAAATGGACGGTTCCATCCTGGTTGTCAGCGCTGCTGACGGACCAATGCCCCAAACCCGTGAACACATTCTTCTGAGCCGCCAAGTAGGTGTGCCCAAGATTGTTGTTTATATGAACAAAACCGACATGGTTGACGATGAGGAACTCATCGAACTCGTCGAAATGGAAATCCGCGAACTCTTAAGCGAATACGACTTCCCAGGCGACGACATCCCTGTCATCAAAGGTTCAGCGCTTAAAGCGCTTGAAGGCGATGAAGAACACGAAAACACCATCATCGAACTCATGGAAGCCGTCGATACATACATCGACGACCCGGTCCGTGAAACCGACAAGCCTTTCTTGATGCCTGTAGAGGACGTTTTCAGCATCACCGGCCGTGGGACTGTTGCAACCGGTCGTGTCGATCGCGGTAAAGTCAAAGTTCAAGACGAAGTTGAAATCGTCGGTATCCGTCCAACACGCAAAACCGTTGTAACTGGTGTTGAAATGTTCCGTAAGCTTCTTGATGAAGCTGAAGCCGGAGACAACATCGGTGCACTGCTCCGTGGTGTTACCCGTGACGATATCCAACGTGGACAAGTTCTTGCGAAACCTGGTAGCGTTACACCGCATACCAACTTCAAAGCAGAAGTTTACGTTCTTTCAAAAGAAGAAGGCGGCCGTCATACCCCGTTCTTCAGCAACTATAGACCACAATTCTACTTCCGTACCACCGATGTAACTGGTGTTATCGAACTGCCTGAAGGCGTAGAAATGGTCATGCCTGGCGACAACGTTGAAATGAACGTTGAGCTTATCTACCCAATCGCACTCGAGCAAGGTACCAAGTTCTCGATTCGTGAAGGTGGACGCACCGTTGGTGCTGGCGTCGTTGCCGACATCTCCAAATAATAAACAAATCACACAAAAAGAGGCGCAAGCCTCTTTTTTTATACGTATATTTGATACAATAAGGGTATAGAGGAGTGAAACCATGTTGATCGACACGCACGTCCATTTAAACAACGATGCACTATATCCCGAGGTTGAAACATACCTGAAGAAAGCCAGAGAAAAAGGTGTTGAACGTTTTGTGGTCATCGGTTATAACAAGACCATGAACGAACGCGCAATCGCACTTGCGGAGAAATATCCGGAAATCTACGCTGCCGTCGGTGTTCATCCCACATCCGCCAAGGAAACTTCCAACGAGCAAATAAAGAGCTTGGCAGAACTTATCAACCATCCGAAAGTCGTGGCCGTTGGTGAGTGTGGCATGGACTTGTATTGGGATAAAGACTTTAAAGAGCGACAAGTTGAAGTTTTCAAGATGCAAATAGAACTGGCGCAGACATTCGATCTTCCCTTGAGCATTCACATGCGTGATGCCACGGAAATCACATATGAAACCCTCAAACCATACGCTCCCGTAAAAGGCATTATGCATTGTTACAGCGGGTCGGCGGAAATGGCCGATAAATTTCTCGAACTGGGCTTGCATATTTCCCTCGGTGGTCCGGTAACTTTCAAAAACGCTGTAGTACCCAAGGAAGTTGCCAAACGGGTACCGCTTGACAGGATACTCGTTGAAACGGACGCGCCTTTCCTGGCGCCGCATCCATATCGTGGCAAACAAAACGATTCAAGCTACCTGCCTTTAATCGCAAACGCGATTGCCGAACTGAAAAACATCGATAATGAAACCATCCACAAACACACCACCGATAACGCCATACGTCTATTTAAACTGGAGTGAGAGCCATGAGAAAAATCACCGCGTTTATCGTTACATTGGTTTTAGCTTTTTCACTGAGTGCCTGCGATTTCCTTTTCATCGAAGAACAACCTAGAGATGAGATCTATGACATGAACGAATACACCCGCCAGGAACTGATCGATCTGGTTGAAAGTTTGATGGACGATGCTTACCACCGGGTTGAATACGATCTGGAATCCTTAGAAGAAGCCATCGTCGCGATGATTGGCGACCGTCAGGAAACGGTTGTCGGCATCCAGGTGTATAGCGGGTTTCAATCAGGAACCGCCTCAGGCGTGATTTACAAGAAATCCGGCAATGATTACTATGTGATTACCAATCACCATGTCATTCATCCGGATGATCGCATCAATCCATTCAGCAATGTGGAAATCATCTACGAACGTAATGGCATGCTTTTTACCATCCCGAACAGTCAAACGGAAATTATCGGTCTGGATGCCACCACCGACCTTGCTTTGATCCGTTTTGAAGCGACTGTCAACTTTCCTGTGGCAACTTTTGGTGATTCCAACGATGTCAAACTGGGACAATTCGTCTATGCAATCGGCAATCCGCTCGGTTTCGACTATTTCGGAAGCATTACCATGGGCGTTGTATCCGGTTTGACACGCTATGTCGCCGGTAGCGTATATGAAGTGCCGTTCCTGCAGCATGATGCGGCCATCAGTCCTGGAAACAGCGGTGGAGCCCTTTTCGATATCAACGGCGATCTCATTGGCATCAACAACATGAAAATCGTTGAGGATGCCACGACCAACATCGGGTTCGCCATCCCGTCAAACACCGTCAAGCGTATCATCGAGGAACTCGAAGAAAAAGGCTTTGTCGAACGCCCGTTCTTCGGTATCACCACCCAAGATAGAGTCAGCGCCTGCGGCCAGGATTATGGGGTATGTGTCGCCGGTCTATCCACGGATGGCACCGCTATAGATACCGGTATTCAACCGGGGGACGTCATCACCGGATACAAACTTGAAACATGGGATGATTATATAACGGTTTACAATTTCAATGATTTAAGAGAGAATATACTTAACTCACAGGTTGGCGATTTCGTCAGTGTCCGCTACATTCGCAATGATGTCATCTACGAAAGCGACTATGTCGAACTTGTCATCCACCCAGACGATCGATAGGAGGAGAATTACATGAAAACGATTTTGAACCGTCATTCTGTAAGAACTTTTGAAAAGGTATTCTTAAGTACAAAAGACAAAAAGATGGTGCAGGATGTCTTGGAGGAACACAACGCAATGCAAGGTCCATTCGCAAACGCCATCAAAACCCACTTTGTCGAAAATGTCATTCCCGGTAAGAAAGAAGGCATCATCGGTACCTACGGCTTTGTGAAAAACGCACCCGCCTTCGTTGTCGGGGTCGCGACAAAAGATTTCAACCATCTGGTCGATTTCGGCTATGTCTTCGAGCACGTCATTTTAAAATTGACCGAAAAGAACCTCGGAACCGTATGGCTTGGAGGCACCTTCAAACGCAGCAATTTCGATGTGCCGCTTGAAACAGACGAGTTCATCCCGGCGGTCTCACCGGTCGGATACCCTGCGGAGAAACCGAGTCTGAGGGAAAAGACCGTTCGTACCATCGCCGGGTCCGATACGCGTAAAGCCTTCGATGAACTGTTCTATGAGAAAGACTTCGATACACCGTTGACACGCAGTAAAATCCCGATATTGTCACCGGTTCTCGATCTGGTACAAAAGGGGCCTTCGGCTTCGAACAAGCAACCTTGGCGTCTGCTTGTCGATGGTAAGAACGTCCATGTCTATCTTAAGGAAAACCCGAAGTATATCGGTAACTACATCTACAACATCCAGGCACTTGATGCCGGTATCGCCATCGCTCATTTCGAACTCGGCCTCAAAGATAAAAACATCGCCTACACCATGAAAGCAGTCGATGATGCGCCTACCCATGACGATCTAAGATACATCATCACATTCAAACTGAAAAAGTCACCGCAGTAACGTTGCACTTTTCCCCTTTATACAGTACAATGTAAAAAGCGTATAAAGGAGATGATTCATTTGGCTTTAACTGCAGGCATTGTCGGCTTGCCGAATGTCGGTAAGTCGACATTGTTCAATGCCATCACAAAAGCGGGTGCCCATGCGGCCAACTATCCGTTTGCCACCATAGATCCGAACGTCGGTATCGTCGACGTTCCCGATACCCGTCTACAAGATATTGCAAAGATAATCAACCCAAAAACCATCATACCGACCGGTTTTGAATTCACCGACATCGCCGGTCTGGTTAAAGGCGCCGCAAAAGGAGAAGGCCTCGGCAACCAGTTCCTGAGTCACATTCGTGAAGTGGAAGCCATTGTTCATGTCGTACGTTGTTTTGAAGACACCGACATCGTCCATGTCGATGGCCACATCGATCCGATCAGAGACATCGAGACGATCAACACAGAACTCATCTATGCCGATTTTGATATCGTCGAGAAACGCTTGCCGAAGCTTGAGAAGAAAGCGCAACTCAAAGTAGGCGATGCCATCAGAGCCGAATTCCTTCTGTTAAAAAGAATCCACGAGGTTCTGCTTTCCAACAAACCCATCAGAGACATCGATCTCAGTAAAAACGAGATAAACCGCTTGAAAAGCTACGGTTTTTTAACGTTGAAACCCATGATTTATGTCTGCAATGTCAGTGAAGATATGATTCAAACACCCGATGTCAGTGAATTTGTGGATATGGTCTTTAAGCACGCGGAAAAAGAAAATGCGGCTGCGATTACCATCAGCGCCCAGATCGAGGCGGAAATGAGCGAACTGGAACCAGAGGAAAAACTTGAATTTCTTGAAAGCCTCGGCCTGTATCAATCTGGTCTTGACCGTCTGATTCAGGAAAGCTATCGTCTCCTTGGCCTACAGACATTCTTTACAGCGGGCGAAAAGGAAGTCAGAGCCTGGACATTCAAAAAAGGCATGACCGCAAGTGCTTGTGCTGGTGTGATTCATTCGGATTTTGAACGCGGATTCATCCGTGCTGAAACCGTCGCGTACGATGACCTGATGCATCTGGGTTCGATGCTCAAGGTAAAAGAAGCCGGAAAGACGCATCTTGAAGGTCGGGATTATCCCGTCAAAGACGGCGATATCATCTTGTTCAGATTCAATGTTTAGTCGAAAAGGAGTTATATCATGAGCGAACTTGAAATTCTAGGCAACTATCTAAGAATCACCTTGATGCTTTTCTTCATCACCTTCTTCATGGGAATCTTCATTCAATACTTCAAAACCAAAACCATCACACCACGGAAAATGCTAACGTATAAACCGGGTGGTCTTTTCGAACACTATAAAATCGTTGCCGTGATTCTCTTTACGTTATTCGTGCTCCACGGCCTATTTGATCAAAACCCCTTCGAACCCGGCATTGTCGGTTTTATTCTGGATCTGGTGCTGACATATATCCCGTTGACGATTTTTTTCATCTTTTTCTTCGTTTTCCTGTTCTTTTTCCTCTTTTATCTGTATGCAAAAATCACCCGGCAGGAAAACCCGGGTCTTTACTTGAATAAGAAGAGCCATTTGATCATACATCTTTCTTTCATTCTTGCCATCATCATGGCAAGCATAGCAATCGCTTTTGTATTGCTCAATGCCTAGCCCATAAGAACGTTGAATGCCTTCAACGTTTTTTTATTCCTGAAAAACCGCTTAAAAATGCTATAATATCTATTAGGTGATACTATGAATGCAACCATCATATCCGTCGGTGATGAGCTACTCATCGGCAAAACCGTAAATACCAACCTCGCTTATTTGACGAGTGTTCTATTTTCAATTGGTGTGAAAACGGACCAAGCCGTCTGCGTTCCCGACAGGAAAAAGAGTATTGAAACGGCAATAGCCCAAGCCACCGGTGATCTTATCCTTTTCACCGGCGGTCTCGGCCCGACAAAGGACGATCTCACCAAGGAGACGGTTTGCGCTTATTATGACCTGCCGCTCAAACGAAACGAAACGGTGCTTCGAGACATCTCGACCTATTTTTCTTCTTTGAACCGGACCATGTCCGAAGCAAATCACAAACAAGCCGATTTTCCTCAAGGCGCTACCATCTTGAAAAATGGTGTCGGTACCGCTCCGGGTATGATTCTTGATATCGATGGGAAAATCATCGTTTTGCTGCCTGGTCCGCCAACAGAACTCAAACCGATGTTTCAAGACGTCATAGCATACTTGAAACCACTGCTTGAAGATACGGTGTACCAAAAAGGGTATCTGGTTGTGGGCCGAGGTGAAAGTGACATGGAAAGCGATATGCAGGCCATATACGAAAGGCATGCCGATGTCGTGATTGCACCTTATGCCTCTTTGGGTGAAATCACCTATCTTTTCACCGCACATGACGAGGATAAGCTCAATCGTGCCTTAAAAGACTTCAGACAATCCTTCTCTGCGTATATTATCGGTCGACATGACCAAAGCATCGAGCAAGTTGTCGTCAATCTTCTGATGGATACCGGAAAGACCATCTCCTTTGCCGAGTCGTGTACAGGCGGCATGGTGTCCTCACGTCTGGTCAATGTTCCGGATGTCTCGAAAGTATTCAAGGAAAGCTATGTGTTATACGATAACACTGCGAAAATAAAACAATTGGGCGTAAACAGCCAAATCATTGAACGGCATGGTGCCGTGAGCGAGCAATGCGTATATGAACTGTGTTATCAGCTCGCCCAGCGTACCGGTGCCGATATTACCTTAAGCGTATCCGGCATCGCCGGTCCGAAAGGCGGCAGTGAGGAAAAGCCTGTCGGTACGGTGTATTTCGGTATTCACTTCGAAGGAAAAACACATACGTATCATCGTCGTTTTTCCGGAGATCGTAACATGGTTCGAACCAAAGCCACTGTCTATGGCCTATTTCTAATCTGGAAAGCGTTGATGCATGATGAAAGTCAACATTAATACATACACACACGAAAAGATACCCGTGATTGAATATGTCCCGGACAAACCCAAGAAGCTGATATTCATCAATCACGGCATCTACGGTTCGAAAGACCGGTTGATGCATCTGCTCGGCATGCCGCTGGCTAAGATCGGGTACCATGTTGTCGCGATTGACGCCGATAAACACGGGACCCGCAGCCAAGAACCCTTTGCCTCGAGAGATGAGAAGAAGGCAAACCTATTCATGTTTGACGTCATCAAAAAGACAGCCAATGACATCATACGGCTTTATGAAGACAAATATCTTGATGCGTTCTCAACTTTTGATGTTCTTGGCATATCCATGGGCGGCTACACAGCTTATTATTTGACGCTATTAAGCGATCAGATCACAACGGTCATCGCCATGATATCCAGTCCGAATTTTTCCGCATCATTGAAACTTGATTTTGCTGAAACGCAGAAAAAATCGCTTGAAGAAGAAATCGAACGCGTCAGAAATACGGTGATGACGATGGACCCGGCATTACGTCCCCATGAGATCCGGGCGCAGAAGATTATCGCTTTAAACGGAAACAACGATAGCATCGTACCAAAGCGACACACCGAAAAATTCTTCGAAGACAATCCTGAAATCCCCCACATCCACAAAGTTTTCGATACCGGACACAGGATAACCAGAACCATGTCAGAATACATGATCGATGAACTGAAAAAGACGGTTTAACGGTTTACATTGTCACACCGTTATGCTATAATATCCTATCGTGAGAATTCTCACGTTTTCCTTGCCGATAGGATTCGGCCATTAGACCAAAAGGAGGTTATTAGAATGACAAAGTATGAAATCATGTACATCATTCGTCCCACCGTTTCTGAAGAAGCACGCAAAGCGTTGATTGAAGAGCTATCAAACATCTTCACCACTATGCAATCAGAAGTCACCAAGCTTGACGAATGGGGTACACGCGACCTTGCTTATGAAATCGAGAAACACGATAAAGGCTACTATGTTGTGATGGATGTCAACGCCACACAAGAAGCCCGTAGCGAATTCGAACGTGTTATCGGTCTCAAAGAAGATATTATCCGTCATTTGATCATCAAAGACGTACGTTAATTAATGAGGTGAAAATATGATAAATCGCGCCATCCTCGTCGGTCGTCTTACCAGAGATCCCGAACTGAGAAGAACGAGCAACGATATTCCCGTCACCAGTTTCACACTGGCAGTCAATCGCACCTTCAAGAACCAACAAGGAGAACAAGAAGCCGATTTCATCCAATGTGTCGTTTGGCGTCGCCAAGCAGAAAATGTGGCTCAGTATGTTAAAAAAGGCAGTCTTGTAGGCGTTGAAGGCAGAATTCAAACCAGATCTTATGACGATCAAGACGGTGTGAGAAAGTTCATTGTGGAAGTTGTCGCCGATTCTGTTCAGTTCCTTGAACCAAAAGGAACACAACCCAGCGACAACACGTATGAGCAATCCAATTATGCACCACCTCAGAAAAACAACACGCATCAACAGCAAAACAAACCAAAAAACAGCGACGATGACTTAAAAGACATCGACATCGCTGATGACGACTTACCATTCTAAATTAAGGAGGCAATGCACTATGGCCAGAGGCAATTTCAGAAGACGCCGTAAAAAAGTTTGCTATTTCACCGAAAACAAAATCAGTTACATCGACTATAAAGACGTAGATATGCTCAGACGTTTCATCAGTGACCGCGGGAAAATTCTTCCCAAACGTGTAACCGGAACAAAAGCCGGATACCAAAAAGAACTGAGCGTCGCCATCAAACGTGCCCGTCACATGGCACTGTTACCATTCGTTAAAAACTAAACTTGAAAACGCCGATCATTCGGCGTTTTTTTATACTCCAGGAAACGAAACCATTGATTTTATGATATATTAACAGTGAGTATGGGAAAGGACGTGTATGTATGGAATTCCTTCACAAAGACACTCAGAAGATAGAAAAACTCTCAACGTTTATGACAGCCATCCAGAAAGATATTTCGGGAGAAGAAAAAAAAGCGATCTATGAGAAATACAAGGCTGTGGTCAAGGATATCAAACCGATTGATCTTTTCTATGTCGACATGTACAAAGACACATCCGATCTGGATGAAGCGACCATCAAAGCTTCCGCCAACAAATTCGTCAACGTGTTTCAAGAAGGGTTGAAACGATATGAGCTCAATAGGCACGATCACCCGTTTTTTCAAGGTCTATTGGATGAAAACACAGCCATTACCAGGCATCTGAAAACCATGAAAACGTATTTCAAAGCCGGTCCGATCAAGGATAACCAAGCCGATATCCTCGCTGGCTTCGAGAAACTCCTGGAGCTGGAGAAGAAGTTCGTGAAGAAAGAAAACATTCTTTTTCCGGTTCTAGAAGACAAAGTCCCCTCCACCAAACCACTCGAAGTGATGTGGAGTCTCCATGATGATGCAAGATACCAAACCAAGGCGATCATCAATGAACTGAAACAGACTTTACCGGAGGATGAGACCGCGCTGAAACAAAAGATCGGTAATTATTATTATCTTGTCTACGGCATCATACAAAAAGAAGCACTGATTCTTTATCCGGTGGCTAGTGCATTGGTGCACGAAGCGGATCTCGATAAGATGCTGGATGAATCGTTCCAATACGGTTTTACCTTCATCGAAGTGACACCACCGGCCTATGAACAAAAAAGAACCGAGCCGAAACTCGACAACGTGTTCAAAACCGCCACCGGTGTTTTGAACGCGAAACAACTCGATTTGATGTTGAACACACTGCCCGTCGATATCACCTATGTCGATAAGGATGATAAAGTCCGGTACTTCAATGATCGCAAAGACCGTCACTTTCCCAGAAATCCATCGATCATCGGCCGGTTGGTCAAACACTGTCATCCACCCAAAAGCGTCGCCACGGTCGAGCGAATCGTCGAAGCGTTTAAATCCGGGGAAAAAGACACCGCCGATTTTTGGATTACTTTCAAGGGTCTGTTCCTGTATATCCGTTATTTCGCCGTGCGGGACGCATCCGGCACATATGAAGGGGTACTCGAAGTTTCCCAGGACGTCACCGAAATCCGGTCTCTGAAAGGTGAAAAACGACTGCTCGACTGGCATTAGATTGTAATCGTTTTCAAATAAAAATTAAAAAGATTACGAACACGGCGATTTCTTCTTATAATCCCAGCTATTATATGTATAATGAAGGTAGAAGACAAACCGACACAGGAGGGTTTCGATGGTAGAGAAAAAGATTTTCGCCAATGGTCAGAAAGTTTACGATTTACAGGAAGACTATCTCGTTTACTACTACAAGGATGGTTCGATAAAGGCTGAAGGCCCTTATATTCGTAATAAAAAAGAAGGCGAATGGTCGCATTACCGCAAGAACGGCCATCTTTGGAAAATCGGACATTACAAAAACGGTGAACGTCATGGCATTTGGCAACGTTTCAGCCCCGAAGGCCAAGTCGAAGGCGAAACACTCTATGATAACGGCAAGATAATCCGACAGTAAAAAAAGATTCGTGCGTTAAAGGCGCACGAATCTTTTTTGTCTATTCAATGGGGTTGATGCGTTTCATCATGTATACAAACGGCGTGTCAAGCAAAGCCACAAGTATTTTGATGAGGTATGTGGTCACGAAGATACCGATGAGGACTTCTGTACTGTGAATTCCCAGGAATGCTATGGGAACGAAGATCAACGTATCGACAAGCTGTGAGACCAAGGTTGAACCGATATTACGTACATACAAGGTCTGATCGCTTTTCCAAACACGTTTGATACGTTGGAAAAGGTGAACATCGAGCATTTGACTGATGATATATGCGGTAAGGCTACCAAGCGCGATACGAGGCATCAGTGAAAAGATGGTCGAAAGCGAATCCTGGGCAAAATCCTCAGGATGTGGCATGAAGGCCAACGCCATCTGCATGATGACCACAAGGGCAATCATGGAGAAGAAGCCGATGAAGACAGCCCTTTTTGCATCCTTGATGCCGTATTTCTCATTCAGTGTGTCGGTGACAAGAAACAGTGTTCCATACATCACATTGCCAAGGGTAGCCGTCAGCCCGAAAATTTCAATGGTCTTGGTGACTTGTATATTCGCGAGGATGGTACCGAGTGCAATCCAGGCAAAGAGTCCGGTCTTACCGAAAAATTTATAGATGCCCATGACAAAGATGAAATTCACGAGCGCAAAAGCAAACCATAATAGTTCGTTCATGTGTTTTCCTCCTAGTTTTGATATCGCAGGATGGTTACGAACTGCGTACAGATTAGTATTATAGATGGGTGAACTTCGCTTGTCAAGGAATTTCAAATCGGTTAGAATAAGCCACAGGCATATGATATAATATCATCATAGCTGACAACAAGCTCGAGGTGTTCACATGAAAAATATTGCGGTTGTTTTTAGCAGCATCGCAATTGGACTCATCATCATCGTTACAACAACTGTTTTGGGCGATGCAACCATACTACAAGCCCTTGCGGCCACTTTGATCGTGGCTGTGTTTCATGTTGTGTTCATCCTATGGAGAAACCGCACCACAGACCGCACCTTGCATCAGTTGAACCGACAAGTGTCACAACATAAAGTCATCATGGAACGTAAAGCGAAAATCGAGGAGAAACTCGTACAGGAAACACCGACGGGCATCCTTGTTCTCGATGACGACTTTAACATCGCTTTTGCGAATGCTCATGCGAAATTCTTGTTCGATAATCCACTGGAAAACAAATCTCTGCACACCATGAGCCCTCAGATCGCACAAGCCATCAAGAATAAAACCTTGGATAAACCGCACATCTATAAAATCTATGAGGAATATTATGAAGTGCATTACGATAAAGAAGAATGGGCTTTGTTCTTCTATAGAGTCAGCGAACGTGAGAAGCTGAAGTCCGCCTACGAAAAAAATACCACTGTCATAGGCGTGCTCCATCTTGATAACTTCGAAGATGCACTCAGTGCCCTGGATGTCCAGGAACGTAATGAAATTCAAGGACTCTTTCTGGGAACACTGAATCATTGGGCAGAACGTTATGACATTCATCTGATTCCCTTGAACGCTTCAAAGATCTATGCAACGATGCACAAGGAGAATCTCGACCAGGCGATAAAAGATGCCTTCGACATCCAAAACGATATCGCCCATATTTCAAAGGAAAACGATTTGTTCATAACCTTGAGCGGTGGTATCGCCTGCGCCAACATTCCACTTACGGATTTGGCGAAATCTGCCGAGGAAGCTTTGGAACAAGCATTGAGCCGCGGCGGTGACCAAATCGCCATCAACATTCACGGCGAAGATTATCTTTATTTCGGCGGCAATACGAACACACAGGAAAAACGGACAAGGATTAGTAGCCGTATCAACGCGAAGAAGTTGGATATGCTATTCACAGAGGCATCCAAAGTCTTCATCATGCCGCATACGCATCCCGATGCCGATGCATTGGGCAGCGCCATCGGCGTGTTGAAAATGGCGCTCGCATCGAAGAAAGAAGCGTACATCGTCATGGATGACGAGGCTTATGACAAGACCGTGGGTAAAATTCTAACGTTGATGGAATACGAGTATGTAAAACTACTGGATTACTTCATCACGATAGATCAAGCGCATCAGTTTCAGGATAAGAAAAGCTTACTTATGCTTATCGATCATCACTCCTACGGACAACTGATTGATGAGAGGTTGCTGCAACGCAGTGAGAAAATAGCCATTATCGACCATCATCGAAAACTGACGGATGCCGTTGAGAATACGGATTTATCCTACATTGAACCCTATGCATCCAGTTCTAGCGAACTTGTCGTCGAGATGATCAACGTCTATCCCAAGACCGTAGAACTCAACCCTTTCGAGGCGACCATTCTATTGTCCGGCATCATCGTCGACACCAACAACTTCATGTACCGCACCGGTACACGTACATTCGAAGCCGCGGCGATTCTTCGTAAATTCGGTGCCGACACATATAAAATAAGAAACATTTTGAGAGAAAGTCTAAAAGAGATTCAAATAAAATCAGAACTATTGAGTCGCGCAGAAGTCATCAACAAACGGTTCGCTTTGGTCGATGTCCCAAACGAACTGGAAGCGGACCGGACGATGCTGGCTCGGATCGCTGATGATCTTCTTGAGATCGATCATGTGGTTGCTGGTTTTGTCATCGGGAACATCGAGAAGAACATTATCGGTATCAGCGCTCGTAGCCTGGAAGGTTTCAATGTTCAAACCGTGATGGAACAATTCGGCGGTGGTGGACATCTGAACAACGCCGGTGCCCAACTGGAGGATACCGACACCGAAACCGTGAAAGAACAATTGATAGACGTTTTGGACACATTAAAGCAGGAGGGAAGACCCATGAAAGTCATTTTACAAAAAGATGTAAAAAACCAAGGAAAAAAAGGTGAGGTTGTCGAGGTGGCTCCAGGTTTCGGCAATTACTTACTGACATCAAAACAGGCCATTGAGGCCACGCCGGAAAACCTTGCGATCATCGAGGATGAAAAGCAGAAACAAGAAGCGGCGCAGAAACAGACTTATGAAGAGATGAAGGAACTCAAGAAACGCATCGACTATCGCGCAGTCAAAGTCTATGTGAAAATTGGTAAGAACGGAAAACTGTTCGGAAAAATCAACACGAAACAAATTGCCGAAGCACTTCAGGAACAACACGGCATTACCATCGACAAACGTAAAATACAGCTCGCTCAGTCCATCGATTCACTCGGCACCTATGAAATCGAAGTTAAACTTCATAAAGATGTAACGGCCAGTTTCGAGCTGTTGGTTATGGAACAAAAAGATGGAAGATAAGCAAAAACCATTCAGTCTGGATGCTGAGCAAAACGTATTAGGTGCTGTATTCATTGATCCCAACACCATCAAAACCATTTCCGATGTTCTGGATGAAGATGATTTCTATCATCATCGTCACAGGCTTATTTATGCGGCCATCAACGCTTTGTACGATGACTTGATCGATATCGACTATACGACACTGATCAATCGATTAGAAAGCCAAGGGATGCTTAATGACGCCGGTGGTGCTGAGTATATCCTCAAACTTTCCGATACGACCCCGTCGATCGCGAACTTGGAACACTACATCAACATCGTTCATGATAAGGCCGTTATCCGTAACATGATCGATGTAGCCCAGGAAATTGCTAAAAAAGGGTATGAGACCGCTGATGTGAACGACTTCATCAACGATGCGGAGAAGAAAGTATTCGATGTCGCGCATTCAAGAAGAACCGGAGATTTCATCACGTTGAAAGAAGTGACCGAGGAAGTCATTCGTAAAACCGAGGAAGCCAGAAACAACAAGGATGAAATCACCGGATTGGACAGTGGCTTCGAAGTTTTGAATCACTATACCCTAGGACTTCAACCCACTGAACTCTACATCATCGCCGCCAGACCATCGATGGGTAAAAGTGCTTTTGCACTGAATATAGCCACGAACATCGCCAAACTAAAAAACAGACCCTATATTGCTTTTTTCTCACTCGAAATGGGTGTAGACCAGCTGGTTGGAAGAATGCTCTCAAGTGAAGGTAACGTCAATTCCTATCACCTCAAGACCGGAAACTTGAATCCCAATGAATGGCAACAGTTGTCTGTGGCCAGTGACCGTCTAGCAAAGCTGAACATTCTTTTTGATGATTCAGGGACGGTAAAAGTCACGGATCTAAGACAGAAATGTCGAAAACTCGCACAAGAAAACCGACTCGATCTTGTTGTGATCGACTATCTGCAGCTCTTGTCCGGTTCACAACACTACACGAACCGTGTTCAGGAAGTCAGCGAAATTTCCCGGATGCTAAAAGAGATGGCCCGTGAACTCAAGATTCCCGTCGTTGCATTATCGCAGCTTTCAAGAAGTGTCGAACAAAGACCGGATAAGATTCCCATCATGGCTGATTTGCGGGAATCCGGTTCCATCGAACAAGATGCGGACGTCGTATTGTTCTTATACCGGGATGATTATTACAACAAGGATAAAAGCGAGAGACCGAACCAAGTCGATGTCCTGGTTGCCAAAAACCGTTCCGGTGCCACCAACATGAAAGGTTTTCCCTTGCTGTTCAGAAAAGATTACTCGCAATTTCGCACCAAACGTACCACGGACAGCCCCGAGGATGGCAGCGGCATAGACGATCTCGATTAAATTTGATGTTTCCATTTGGAAACATCTTTTTTTATATGGCCTTTTTATAAGGACAGTGCTATAATATTGTGCGATATGACCGATACGGGAGCGATGAACATGAAAAGGGTACGTAGACAGACCATGAAAAAGAAAATTGATTTGACAACCGGCAGTATCCTGAAAAAACTTTTGATCGTCGCGATTCCGACTTTGCTTACCAGTATCGTGCAGATGACTTATAACCTTACCGACATGTTCTGGGTCGCCCGTGTCGATCAGATCGGTTTTGAACCCGTCGAAGCAGTTGCGGCCATCGGAACGGCTGGGTTCCTTCCATGGTTCGGATTCGGACTGATTATTCTTGTCAGAGTTGGAACCAGTGTCTATGTTTCACAATCCGCAGGGAGAAACGACAGGGAAAGTGTATACCGCTACGCGAACAACGGACTCTTGATCATGGTGATTCTTGCTTTGTTGTTTACAATCTATGGTAGATATTTCAATCATCATTTCGTCGGTCTATTCAGAATCGAAAACGAGAATGTCATCGCCTTTTCACAAAACTATTTGCGGATTGTCTCGACATTTGCCATATTCTTGTTTGCGTCAAACTTGTTCAATGGTGTTTACGACGGACTGGGGAAAACCATCAATACCTTTTATATCATGGCCAGCGGTCTTGTTATCAACATGATTCTCGATCCGATCTTCATTCTCGGTTTGGGATACGGTGTAGAAGGCGCTGCGTATGCGACCGTTATCGCCCAAGGTGTTGTTTTCCTTACCTATGTCGTCATCTACATGACCCCCAAACGTCCGGCGCTCATCCATCCGCTCAAATATATCAATATGAAGACCATCAAGGAGATTTTCACACTGGGCCTACCTGTGGGGCTACAAAGCATGACCATGACCGCCATCTCCATTGCTGTTGGTATCATGGTCGCGAGCTTCGGGCCTGTTGCAATGACCGTTTCGCGTATCGGATCACAAATAGAAGCCTTATCATGGATGGTAGCTTCCGGTTTTCAAGTCGCCCTCAGTGCCTTTGTCGGCCAAAATCTCGGTGCCGGGCAGATAGAGCGCATCAAGGCCGGGTATAAAACGAGCATGAAACTGCTTGTTCCTTACGGTCTGGCGATTAATTTCATCTTGTTCATTTTCGCCGAACCCCTCTTCGCCCTTTTCATCAATGACCCTGTCACGACCCCTGCCGGCGCAACATACTTGCGGATCATCTCGCTTTCACAGCTGTTCATGATTCTTGAGTTGACCACAGCCGGTGCCTTTAACGGACTGGGGAAAACCATGGTCCCATCAGCCATCGGTGTTGTAGGAAATGCACTTCGTATTCCCTTCGCCTATGCGGCAATCAGCATGGCGGGCATTTGGTGGGCCGTCTCGCTATCCAGTATATTCAAGGGCACATTGATGGTAATTGTCTTTGTTTTCTATTTTTATTATTTACGACCGAAGCGTACGCAAACGCTCGTGCTTGAAAAATCTTGATACCTGCAGTATAATAGGCCAGGAGTTGATAACATGAAAGAACGTCTTGAAAGCATTAAAGAGCGATATAAAGCCATAAACCAGCAATTATCAGATCCGGATATCACATCTGACATCGAGAAAATGACCGAGCTGTCGAAGGAACTTAGAAGCCTTGAGAAGACAGTGAATACGTATGATGCCTATCAGGAAACAGAAAAGACCATCGAAGATTTAAAGGAGATGGCCAAGGATGAAGATGCTGAAATCCGCGAGATGGCGGAAATGGAACTTGAGGAAGCAAAACAGAAACTTACCGATCTTGAAACCACATTGCATCGACTGTTGATTCCCAAAGATCCCAACGACAAGAAAAACGTTATCGTTGAAATCCGGGGGGCCGCGGGAGGCAGTGAGGCGAACATCTTTGCCGGAGACCTTTATAGAATGTATCAGCGCTTTGCGGAAAAACAAGGCTGGTCGACCTCGATCATCAACGATGTTGAAGGCGACGCCGGCGGCTTTTCCCAAATAGAGTTCACAATCAAAGGCGATCATGTATACTCCTATATGAAATACGAATCCGGCGCCCATCGGGTCCAAAGAGTTCCGGAGACTGAGTCCCAAGGCCGCGTGCATACTTCTACGGCAACGGTCATCGTCTTACCTGAAGCCGAAGATGTCGAAATCGATCTGGACATGAATGATCTAAGGATTGACACTTTCCGGTCGAGCGGATCGGGCGGTCAGAGTGTGAACACCACGGATTCAGCTGTACGCGTGACCCATGAACCAACCGGTCTTGTGGTGACATGTCAAGACGGCAAAAGCCAACACGAAAACAAAGCCACCGCACTCAAGGTCATCCGTGCGCGTCTACATGACCTATACGAACGCCAGCGTCGCGAAAAAGAAGGCGAAGAGCGCCGCAGTAAGCTCGGTACCGGCGATCGCAGTGAAAAAATCAGGACGTACAACTATCCGCAAAATCGGGTCACCGATCATCGTATCGGCTTTACCATCCAGCAACTCGATCGCGTCATGGAAGGAAAGCTCGATCCAATCATCGAAGCTTTAATCGATGAGGAATACGATAGAAAACTAAAAGACACACAAGTGTAACATCTTAAGGAGAATTCATTATGCCAACATATCATGAGGCATTGCGCATTAACGAACAATACGCAATCGATAACGGAAAAGAAGCCACAGCCATCAAGATTCTTTTGTTGCATTTCAGTCATACCGACAGTGCTCGGTTATTGGGAAGCATGCATGAAACGATGCCGCAAAAGGATTATGAGAAGTTTCTAGCAGCGGTTGACGCTTATGTCATCCATTCCAAACCGGTGCAACACATCACGGAAGAAGAATCGTTCTTGGGACACAAGTTCAAAGTAAACCACACGGTGATGATTCCCAGGTGTGAAACCGAAGAACTGGCTGAAAAAACCTTGGAACTCATCGACCAGCTCTTTACGGACAAAACCGCTTTGCGTGTTTTGGATATCGGGACGGGTTCAGGATGTCTGGCGATCGCGTTATCACTTGAAGACAAACGCATCCACGCTTTCGGCACAGAGATTTCACATGAAGCTTTACAAGTTGCCGCAGAGAACAGTGAAGCTCTGGGCGCCGGTGTCACGTTTAAACAAGGCAATCTCACCGAACCGGTTCAAGGGGAAAAATTCGACATCATCGTTTCGAATCCACCCTATATTCCCGACGATGAGAAACTCGAACCCATCGTAAAGGATTACGAGCCGCATCTTGCCCTGTTCGGTGGTACCGACGGCCTAGATTATTACCGGGCCATCCTCAAGCAGATTCCCAATCTGATCAACGATAGATTCCTGATCGGTTTCGAACACGCTTACGATAAAGCCAAACAACTCAAGAAACTGATCAAGAAAGAAATGCGGAATGTGAAGATTGTCCAACTGAAGGACATGCAAGGCAAAGACCGAATGACGTTCATCACAAACAAAGAGTAAAACTTATATATATAAAGAATTATATATATAAAAGCGTGCCTATCTTGACACGCTTTTATCTTTCATGCCATAATAACGCATGCAATAATATGACCAGGAGCTGAAATCATGGAAAAACTAGTGATTGTCGAATCCCCCTCCAAATCGAAAACCATCAAGCAGTACCTTGGAGATAATGTGAATGTCTTGTCATCCAAAGGCCACATCCGCGATCTTTCAATCAGCAATGTCGGTGGGCTCGGACTTGATATCGACAACGGATTCAAACCTTCATACGATGTCCTCAAGGACAAACAAAGCATCATCACGGGCTTGAAGAAAGCCGCAAAGAAAGCGGATGAAATCTATCTAGCCACAGACCCTGACCGTGAGGGAGAGGCCATCAGCTGGCATCTGAAAGAAGTCCTTGACACCGTCGCAAAAGATACACCCTTTCAAAGGGTGATTTTCAACGAGGTTACCAAAGACGCCGTCCAGGAAGCGTTCAAGAATCCCAGGGATATCGATTTCAGCCTTGTTTCTTCGCAAGAGACAAGAAGAATCCTCGATCGCATCATCGGTTTTAAACTATCCAAGCTCCTGCAAAACAAAATCAAATCAAAATCCGCCGGTCGTGTGCAAAGCGCAGCCTTGAAAATCATTGTTGACCGTGAACGTGAAATCGAAGCGTTCACAAAAGAGGAATACTGGAAAATAAAAGCCGTTTTCGATCGTTTCGAGGCAGAACTTACACGCATTGATAACAAGAAACCACACCTTAAAAACGAACAAGAAGCACAAGCTGTACTCGAAAGACTAGATGATACGTTCACCGTAACCAAAATCAAAGACCGCGAACGACGCCGTCAGGCGAAAGCACCCTTCACAACCTCATCCCTACAGCAAGAAGCCTCCAACAAACTGAACTTGAGCGGTCAACGCACCATGATGATTGCCCAGCAACTATATGAAGGCATCGATCTGCCCAATGAGACCGTCGGTTTGATCACCTACATGCGGACCGATTCCACAAGATTGTCCAGCACTTTCATCCACCCCGCTCAGGGATTCATCGAAAAAACCTATGGCAAATCTTACGTCGGTTCTTTTAGACGAAATCAGGGAAAGAAGAACACCCAAGACGCGCATGAAGCCATCAGACCGACAAGCATCAAGCATCATCCCGATCAGGTCAAACCGTATCTGAGTCGTGATGAATACCGGTTGTACAAAATGATCTATATTCGTGCATTGGCCTCATTGATGGCCCCTGCCGTTCTAAACAGCCATACGCTTAGACTTTCCAACCAAGATACCGTTTTTCAGGCCAAAGCACAGGGTTTGGTGTTTGACGGGTACCTGAAAGTGTATCACGCATATGAGAACATCAAGACCTCGAACCTACCCGAACTGACCGAAGGCGATACCTTGAAGTCGCAAAACATCAATAAAAGCCAGCATTTCACCCAACCGCCCGCCAGGTACACCGAAGCCACGCTGATTAAAGAAATGGAAGAGCTGGGAATCGGACGTCCTTCAACATATTCACAGACCGTCTCCACACTTAGAAAACGTCGCTATGTAACAATCGAAGAGAAGAAGTTCATCCCGACCGAGCAAGGTAGATTGACCATCGAGAAACTCGAGGGTTTCTTCAAACAGATCATTAGCGTCGATTACACCGCCCGCATGGAAAGCGTTCTTGATGATATCGCCGCCAACAAGGCCGAACAACAGGCAGTGGTATCCGAGTTCTATCACACCTTCATCCCGCTTGTGGACAAAGCGAATCAGGACATGGAAAAAGTCGGACCGAAAACAACCGGCGAGCAATGTCCGAAATGCGGCAGCGACATGGTCTACCGCGAATCGAGATACGGGCGTTTCGAAGCCTGTAGCGCTTTTCCGAAGTGCAAATACATCAAGCAAGAAGCTGAAAAAGTCACGCCGGAGAGTACCGACATCACCTGTCCGAAGTGCAAAAAGGGCAAAATCGTCAAACGAGAGGCAAAACGCGGCAAGAACAAAGGCAATGTCTTCTACGCTTGTGACAATTTCCCGAAATGTAAAAACATCCTGCGGGGAAAACCGACCGGTGAGTTCTGCGAAAACGGCGATGACCTCATGGTCGAACTCAAGGATGGTTCCATCGAATGCAACGCCCAACCAAGCGATAAAAAAAGTTAGAATTACAAGCTTTGATTTTGTAAATGGCGCCTTGACAAGATTTTTCACTTGTGGTATTATTATCCTGCAGCTGAAAGGCTGTGATTTATCCCTTACATAGCATGGTGAATAATTCATTTATTCACACATCCCCTTCCTTAATCCGCCGCGAGGCGGATTTCCCTTTTATAAGGGGTTTTTTTATTTGTCTAGACCACTGTTTGTGATATAATACCCTTGACCAAAAAGGAAGTGTTATCATGGGTTTTATCAAAAAACTGTTTCAATCAAAAAAACGTAAAGACCAAGCGCAAAAATACAACATCGGCATGCAAAAGACGCGTGAAGGTGTTTTCAACCGTCTGAATGATATTCTTGAAAGTAACGCCGTGATCGATGACGAACTTTTCGATGAGATCGAAGAGCTCTTCATCATGGCGGATATGGGTGTCGATACAGTCATCAAACTCGTCAACCACTTACGAGAAACCGTCGAACTCAAAACCATCAAGGACCCTGAAGCCTTAAAAGAAATTATTGTCGAAGAAATGTTCAAACGCTATGTCCAAGAAGATATCATCGATACGAACTTGCAACTTACCGATGATTTGAGCGTGTTACTTTTTGTCGGGGTCAATGGTGTGGGTAAAACGACAACCATCGCCAAAGTCGCTTATCTGCTCAAGCAGGAAGGCAAACGCGTGATGATGGTTGCCGGAGATACCTTCAGAGCCGGTGCCATCAATCAACTCAGAACCTGGAGTGAACGGGTTGATTGCGCCTTTTATGAAAAACCTCAGGGCAGCGACCCATCAAGCGTCATGTTCGATGCCATCCAGGAAGCCAAGAAGCAAGGAATCGATGTCTTGTTGTGTGATACGGCCGGACGTCTGCAAAACAAACAGAACCTGATGAAAGAACTTGAAAAAATCCACCGCGTCATCGGCAGAGAAATCGAAGGCGCACCACATGAAACTTTGCTCGTCTTGGATGCAACCACCGGTCAAAACGGACTGTCACAAGCAAAGATTTTCAATGACGTTACCCAACTCACAGGCGTCGTACTGACGAAACTCGACGGGACAGCAAAAGGTGGTATCGCCCTTGCAATCAAGGAATCAACCGGTATCCCGATCAAGTTGATCGGTTTGGGAGAGAAACTGGAAGATCTTGAATATTTCGATATCGAAGAATATATCTATGGCCTATTTGCGGATGTGATATAATGGATAACCTTGAAAAACACATCACCATCAATAACCTGCTCGATCATTATCACCCGCTTTTGACCGAGAAACAAAAAACCATCATGACCTATTATTTTGTCGACAACTACACACTACAGGAAATCGCCGATCTTCAAGCGATTACCAGGAACGCCGTCCATGATCATATCCGAAAAACCATCGACAAACTTTATGATCTTGAAAACAAGATGAAGCTGATGCACAAAAACGAACAACGCCGAACACTGGTCGAAAAGATCAGAAACCATACCGATGATACAAAAATCGCAACTTTATTGAACGCACTGGAAAAGGTGGAATAACATGGCATTCGATCAATTATCCGATCGCCTTCAAATGGCATTGAGACGCATACGCGGCAAAGCGCGTCTAACTGAAAAAGACATCGATGAAATGATGCGGGAGATCAGACTATCCCTGCTTGAGGCTGATGTCAACTTCAAAGTCGTCAAACAATTTACCAAAGACATCCGCGAACAAGCGACCGGAGAGAAGATATTAAAGGGTTTGAACCCTGCTCAACAAGTTGTCAAGGTTGTCCATGATGCCTTGACCGACCTGCTTGGCGGTGAGACCAGTGTCTTCACGTTGAAACCGCAAAAACCGCACCAGATCATGCTGGTCGGTCTTCAAGGAAGCGGTAAGACAACAACAGCCGGTAAACTCGCGAACTATTTGAGAAAACATGAATCGGTCAACCCGCTGCTGGTGGCGCTCGATGTTTATAGACCAGCCGCCATCGACCAGCTTGTAACCATTGGTGAGCAACTGAGCATACCTGTATTCGAACAAGGTACAGACAAAAAACCAACCGAAATTGTCAAAGCGGCCAAAACATATGCAGCCAACGAGAATCACGACGTCATTATCTATGATACCGCTGGACGGTTGCACATTGATGAAACCATGATGGATGAGCTTAAGCAGATCAAGGCAACCCTCGACCCTGAAGACATCTTCCTGGTACTGGATGCGATGACCGGACAAGACGCGGTCAGTGTCGCCGATCATTTTCACGGCTCTTTAGGCATCACCGGATCCATCATAACCAAGCTTGACGGCGATACCCGTGGTGGTGCCGCACTTTCATTGAGGAAAGTCACGGATGTTCCCATTAAATTCATGGGGTTGGGTGAAAAACTGGACGCCATTGAAGTCTTCCATCCCGAACGGATGGCCTCACGGATTCTCGGTATGGGCGATGTCTTGACCCTGATCGATAAAGTACAGGAAAACGTAGATGAAGATGACATGATGAACCTGATGGAAAAGATGATGTCAGGTAAATACAACTTCAACGATTACCTTAAACAGCTCAAGATGATAAAACGGATGGGTTCTTTAGGCGGGCTGCTTAAAATGATACCTGGCGCGAATAAGATGATGAAAAATGCTAACGTCGATGACAAGCAACTGGTTTATATCGAAACCCTCATCGGCTCGATGACAAAAGCGGAACGCAAACAACCGGCCCTGATCAAGAAAAACGCCTCCAGACGTCGTAGAATCGCGCAAGGATCCGGGCGCAAAGTCGCCGAGGTGAACCGATTGCTTGATACCCTCGATCAACAGACCCAGGCCATGAAACGAATGGGAACCATGGATCCGAGTCAACTCGATCCCAACAACCCTTTAAAAAGCCTGCAAGGTGCACAACCGCAACAAAAAAAGAAAAAAGGCAAAGGCAAAGGAAAAGGCGGCTTCAGATTCTAATCTGATACCGCCTTTTTATTTTTAAAATAAGATGTAAGAAATGTCTCGATGGCGCCTTCCTGATTTGAATAAGGACTCACGACATCAGCAATGGCTTTCAACTCTGGATGGGCGTTGGACATCGCAATGCCGATGCCTGCATATTCGAGCATCTCGATGTCATTATGACCATCACCGAAAGCCAGAATGTTTTCCCGGGAAATTCCGAATGTATGCGCGACATGTTTCAATGCTCTTCCTTTGTTGGTATGCGGGGTGAAGACCTCGATGATGAACTGATAGGAACTGCCCCAGTTTCTCGTCATCAACTTTCCGGGGTAGTGTTCGGCGACATATGCCTCGATCAGATGACCATGATTCTCCTTAGCAATGATAATCACACCGTTGGTATCACCAGGTAGCGTCTCGGTGAAATCACCGATACTGAGTGTCGCATTTCCGAAAAAATGCAGCAGCTCCATGATATCTACGCTTTCGCGCATCAAGTAAATGTCATCTTTGATCTCGCAAAAGGCATTGTCGATATGGTCGGTGTTGTTGTTGAAAATATCAATCACGGCGTCTTTTTCCACAGTGATATTGATCTCTTCGAAATCAGGGTTTTCTTTCCAGGAAACCAGACCACCGTTATAGTTGATGATGGGTGCGTTCAGATCCAATGCGTTATAAAACTTGATGGCACTACGGTAAGGTCTACCGGTAGCTATCACGAGCTCATGACCTTGTTTTTTTATCGCTTTCAAAAAATCAGCCGTTTCCGGCCTAAGGGTTTTCCAATCATAAAGGAGTGTACCATCCAAATCAAGTGCAATCAAATGTTTTTTCATAATAAATCACCAAAAAACATTATCGCATAAATGACTGACTTTAGCAAATGATAATGACAACGAAAACAATTTGTCAATGATTTATGATATAATGATTTCGAGGTGATAACATGCCAGAACTATCATTCGGAGGCCTGATCAATTTTCTTTTGGGTCTCACATCGGGATTTATCCTATTTTCGGTTCTATATGCCTATTTTATTGTTCGTGGCAAAAACCTCGATCTCAGTTCCATTCATAAGCCCGCTGAATCTGTGGATGAAGAAGCATTGAAGCAATTGATCCTGGAAAAACAAAACGCGTTCAAAAAACAATATCGGAAGAAAACGAAAGGATATAGCAAGCTTATCTACGATCTATCTTTCGAACTGGTGGATGAAATCGCCAGTTATCATTTCCCGAAATCCAAGTATCCCATGTTGGAACTATCCATAGATGAAATGATCAACTTGAACCACTACATTACAAAAAGGGTTAACAACGTCCTGGAACAGCCGCTTCTGAAAAACACCAGAGGCATCAGAGTTACGAAACTGGTTCAGTTGTTTGAAAAAAAGAAACAGATCGAAGAGACCAAACTCATGAAAGCGGCGACAAACAAAAACTTGAACCGAGCTGTGAAATTCACGCTCGGTGCCGTAAACGTCTTTAATCCTGCCTATTGGTTCAGGAAACTTGTAATCGGGACCAGTGTCGATTTCATCACGAAAAGAATTGCCCTTTTGACCATCGGCATCGTCGGTGAGGAAACATCGAAAGTCTACTCCAAAAAACTATTCGATAAAGAAATCGATTTCGATATTGTCGACGAGGAACTCAAAGCGCTTGAAAATGGCGAAGACGATGACAACGATTGATACGCTGGAAGCATTGGAGCAGCACCTGAACACAGCTAACGAAACACTGCTTGTTTTTAAAAGCGACAACTGTATCGACTGCGATTTTCTCGATACGTATATCGATACCATCGAACACCGATTCCCCGAAATTACGTTTCTGGAAGTCAAACGTCACCAACTACCCGAGATATTTAATCATTACCGTATTTATGGGGTGCCGTCTTTCTTCTATTTCCACAAGGGTAATATCATTAACAAGTATGTTGATAAAAAACGGAAATATCCCGAGAACCTTATCATGTTTATTGAAACATCACGGAAAGGAGTGGACCATGCTATTCTTTAAACGCAAACCGAAGAAACTGACGCCACCAATGAAACGCACACCCGATGAGCGTCCTTTCCAGGTGTATGAAATATCCGAAAGAAAAAAAGCGCCGGAAAAACAATTCAGAAAAAGTGAATTCGTTTCTCCGATTTTCGGTAAGAACGTCAAAGACGATGTTGTGATTCCCATCAAAACCGATCTACGTCACAACCTCGATAAGATGGATGCCTTCAGAACAAAACCGAGAATGACAAAAGAAGAACGCATCCAGAAATACGGTTCGGCCTACCCGGAGTTCGACCTCGTACGGGGTAAAAACCTCGATGAAGTAGTCCAATCTTCCCGAAAACGTCATGAACCTCAAAAGATTGTTGAAGCTTCCATCATCGACAATACGCAAACCGAAAAGACAGCGGAACCTCGAAAAGAACCCGGTTACAAAACATCGGTACGGGATTTCTACGAAGAAACACCACAAACAGAAGCAACACCATCCAAGCAAAGCGAACAAGAAGAACATACACCTCAAGAACGTGTCCATGAAAAAGCACCCGCCACGCAAACCGAATCAATCCGACAACCAAATCAGGAAGAAGAATCACAAAAACAAGAAGAAACGGAATCAACCCCGAATTCGGCTGAAGAAACTTCAGAGGAAACCGAAGAAAAACCGAAACGAAGAACCCCGAGGGAACCGGACAAGACCAAACAGACCGTCAAAACCGGAACCAACACATATGAACACTATCAGATTCCGCCGATTTCTTTGTTTTCCGCACCGAATGACGATCCTGTCGATCTAAGCGAATCGGTGGAAAAACAAACCAATAGAATCAATGAAACCTTCCACGAGTTCGCTGTAGGTGCTCGTGTGTTCACCCATACACAAGGACCGACCGTCACCCGATACGAAATCGCGGTGGAAAAAGGTGTGAAACTCAATAAGATCACCAATTTGACCGATAACTTGAAGATGGCGCTCGAAGCCAAACAAATTCGTCTTGAAGCACCGATTCCCGGGAAGAAGACCGTAGGCATCGAAGTGCCGAATGAAGTCAAACAAACCGTACATTTTGT
>SLJL01000022.1 GCA_007135105.1 Candidatus Izemoplasma sp. | reverse complement strand
ATGTCGTCTTGCTGGTCACGACTGATTTGTCCATGCAACAATGCAACCGTTCTATTTGCAAAAAACTTTTTATAGATTGAATGAAGCTTCTTGGCACCGTAAGGAATGGTATCCGTGGCTTCTATGTTCGGCGAAACCACGAAAATCTGTTCATCCCGTTCGAGTGTTTCAGATATTGTATGTCGCAGGGATTGTGTCTGATTGATTGGAAAGATTTCCGTTTGTACGGGTGAAACGTTTTGCGGCTTCTCATCAAGCGTGCTTTGATCCATATCGCCGTAGATCGTATGTGCAAGTGTTCTTGGAATCGGGGTTGCACTCAGATAAAGCGTATCTACCAGATCGCCTTTTTTTCGCAACATCATTCTCTGATTGACACCGAAACGGTGTTGCTCATCGGCAATGACAAACCTCAAATCATGATAAATGACAGTCTGAGCGTATAATTTGTGTGTCCCCACGACCAGATCGATTTCCCCATCTTCAAGCTGTTTCAAGATATGTTTTTGTTTTTCTTTCTCGACAGACTGCGTAAGCAGCGCGATCTTATATGGGGTTTTTTCTAACAGTGCCAGTGTGTTCTGATAATGCTGTCGTGCCAAGATGTCGGTTGGTGCCATGAAAGCAACTTGACCGCCACGGTTCATGACTGCCAAGGCTGCGGTGATCGCTACCAAGGTCTTCCCGCTTCCGGTATCCCCTTGCAACATCCGGTACATCAAGGTATCCCTTTGCAGATCATCAAGGATTTCCCTAATCGCCTGTTTCTGTGCTGTGGTGGGTTCATATGGCAAGCCGGTGAGAAAGGTGGCAATTTCCTGTTCATCAAACGGGGTACGCCTGATGCTTTCTTTACGCTGATGCTTGGCCAAACGCATTCGCATGTGAAAGTAGAACAGCTCTTGATACTTCAGTCGCTTCTGGATAATGTCATATTGTTCGTCGTTTTGCGGATGGTGTGCGATTTTAATCGTGGTGGTATAATCCGGCAAACCGTGATTCTGAATGAGTCTGGTTGGTAGTGGATCCTCGAAATGACCCCCAATGACTTCAAACGCATTGATGACGAGCTTGTGAAACGTTGCATCATTGATGTTGGGAATGTTATAGATAGGTTCATAACCCTGCACGAAGTTTTTTTCAAGAAAAACTTTACTTGCAGTCAGACTCGAGCCACGGTTGTTCTTTTTCGCTTGAATGACAACTGCTGTGCCTTTATGTAAAACACGTTTCAGATAATGCTGGTTGAAAACCGAAACAGTGTAACGTCCAGATTCAATTTTCATCTTGAAGGTCATGCGACTCAAATTCTTACGTATAAAAAACACACTCGGTGTGCTGTCGACGGTTCCTGCGATGTGGTTGTATTCGATCTCATGCAGTTTCTCGACGGTTACGAGCGTTCTTTTAATATAACGTTTCGGCAAAGTACGGACCAAGTCCTTAACGGTATGGATGCCAGCCGCATTCAGCAAGCTTTCACGCGTCGGTCCGATGTCCCTAATACTGTTTAGTCGCATGATTATCACCATCATCATTATAACATGTGACATAAAAAAAGCACCAAGACATCTCTTGGTGCTTCAATCGATTATTCAACAGCGATTAGATAGCTGTAAATGGTTTGGTTTCCGTGGATAATCTCGACTTCGACATCCTGATGGTTGCTTTCGATATGTTTTCTAAGTTTTTCCACTTCTTTTTTCTCGACATCATCACCGACCATGATGGTGATGATTTCACTCTCATCATCAATCAGTTTATCCGCCAACCCAGTAACCGTATCCAGTCTCGAAGCGTTCGTGGAGACGATGTCACCTTCTTTAATCCCGAGATAGTCGCCTTTCTTGATGGTATGCCCGTTAACTTTGGTATCACGGACAGCGTAGGTGACTTCACCGGATTTAACATGATTGATCAATGCTTTCATTTCTTCTACGGCATCCTCAACCTCGGCATTCGCATCGAACATCGTTAAGGAAGCGTATCCTTGTGGAATCGTTTTAGCCGGCAAGACGATAACATTCTTATCTTCAATTTCCTTCGCGGCATGTTCTGCCGAAAGCATGACGTTTTTATTGTTTGGAATCACGATGATATTATCGGCATTCACCCGTTCAACCGCATCGATGAAATCTTGCGTAGACGGATTCATCGTTTGGCCGCCGTCGATGACGAAATTGACACCCATTTCCTTGAATGTGTCTCTGAGGCCATCTCCGTTTACCACAGTAATCAGACCGAATTTTTTCCTGGGACCAAGATCGAAGCTTTCATGATGGTCATGACCACAATGGTGATCTTCGCCTTCGGCTTCAGGTGAATGTAGTAGTGTTTCGGTATGTTGCATGGTCATGTTTTCAATTTTCAAGTTCGCGAACTCGCCATAGTTTTGCCCGATATTCAGGGCATCACCCGGTTTCATGGTATGAACATGGACCTTGCATATCTCTTCATCCGCGACCACGACGATAGAATCGCCGAGTCTATTCAGTTGGCGGATAAGTTTGTCTCTATTGAATTTTTTCTCTTCATCAATTTGAATGATGAACTCGGTACAATATCCGAATTCTTCAGCTTCAGTGTCCCTTTCAGCTTCGCTTCTCGCAGCCGCTTTTTTCGCGGATCGTTCCTCTTTGTAAATCTCGCCTTCAAGTGCCGCAATCATCCCTTCGATGATTTCAATCAGACCGGCACCGCCGCTGTCGACCACACCGGATTCTTTCAAAACAGGTAGAAGATCGGGGGTCCGTTCCAAGGACTGCTTTGCTTCGGTAAGATAAACCTTAAGCACATCCAATATGTCAGTTTCGTCTTTTGCATGTTTTTCCGCTACTTCCACCGCTTCTCTTGCAACGGTGAGAATGGTGCCTTCGACCGGATTGATTACCGCGCTATAAGCTTGTTTAACACCTTGCTTCAGCCCTTCGATAAATTCCTTGGCATTGGCTGTTTTCAAGGATTGGAACGTCTTGGCAAAACCACTGAACAGTTGTGATAAAATAACACCTGAATTGCCTCTTGCGCCCATCAACAGGCCGCGTGACAATGCTTTTCCTATTTTTTCGATCGGTGCATCTTCTAGATCTTCAATCGCTTTGACACCAGACATCATGGTTGATTGCATGTTGCTGCCGGTATCGCCGTCAGGGACTGGGAAAACGTTTAAATCGTTTATGTATTGATGGTTGTTTTTTAATTTAATGCTGCCGTTGGTGATGATTAATTTCATCAGGTTGCCATCGATTTCTTTTGGACTCATTTTTTTTGCCTCCGTTTGAAATTTGGGGTTTCAGTTACGTCGGTTTGACGTAGTCAAATGTCGGTAAAACCGTGATAAATTTAGCCCTTTTATTTTATCATAGCGTTGTTTTAAATGCAACATATTCACGAATTAGACACTTTATTCAAAAAATATCAAAATTTTCTTGAATATAAGTTTCTTTGTGATATAATTGATTAGGTTTCGGCACCATCGAATTCTTGAACGGAGGGTTACCATGGGAAAATCATGTTATATTACCGGAAAAAAGAACCTCAGCGGCAATAATCGCTCATTTTCATTGAACGCTACACGCAGAAAATGGAAAGCGAATTTGCAAAAGGTAAGAATCATCGATGAAAACGGCGAGAAGAAAACCGTATGGGTTTCTGCTCGCGCACTTAAAAAGAACAACTTGACCAGAGCTTAGACTAGCATCGAAAGCCGTGTAAGCGGCTTTTATTATGCATAGATCTCCTTTTTTTGAAAAACACTGAAAAATCAGTGTTTTTTTTATAGATCATCATTTGTAATGACGAGGAGAAAACCTTCATCAAAACGAACGGTCCCTGTCCCTTCATTGGAAACACCCAAAGGATCATCCGGGTCCATATCGTATCCCGAAAGCGTATACTTAAAACCCTCGAGATGTAGATTTTTCACCGGTTCCAGCGCGAAAAAAGATATGAATGCGAATGAGCGATCTATGGTATGGGTCCCTGGTCTCAACGCGAACATGCGTTGATGATCCGTCCGCATTTCAATCGGACCGCGTTTCAACAGTAAAACGTTCGCATATGTGTGATCAAGTCTACTGCCGATACCGCCATAAACGAGAATCCTCTCGGGATTTAGCTTTAGCGCATGAACAATCGCCAGTTCGCTGTCCGTTTCGTCTTTCATCACTTTGCTGACTTCGATGCTTCTGGCCTTATCTTCAATAAACTGCATTTCAGCGGCATCCACCGAGTCGAAGTCTCCCAAAGCAACATCCAGCCGATAGCCGGCAGTTAACGCGTGATAAGCCCCTTTATCGACACCGATATAGTAGACATCCTTTCTACTTGGGTCATAGGCGGGCAAGGTGTAATTGATCGGATTGATGAAGATGACGACATTCATGGTTTCAGCTTCCTGATCTGTTCATTGCGGCGTTGCGTTTTAAAGATGAAAGATCCCGCTACCAGAACATCGGCGCCGGCCTCAAGACAAAGCTTTCCGGTTTCAACGTTGATGCCGCCGTCGACCACGACCTCATACCGATAGCCGTTTTCTTCCCTCAAGCGTTTCAGGTAGCGCATCTTATCAAGTGAATCGGGCATGAACGCCTGACCACCAAAACCGGGTTCCACGCTCATGACGAGCACAACCTCAAGTTTTGAAAGATATGGTTTTATCGCATCGACCGGCGTGTTCGGTTTCACAGACATACCGGCTTTAACGTTTTTTCCGTGCAACAAGTCGATCAAACGATCCGGATCATCGACCGTCTCGATATGAAAGGTGATATGGTCACTACCGGCATCGATGAAAGCATCGAGATATTTTTCAGGATCGCTGATCATCAGATGGGTATCGAATGGTTTGTCGCTATGGGGTCTAAGTGCTTTTACAACCGCTGGTCCAATGGTGATGTTCGGTACGAAATGTCCGTCCATGACATCGATATGGATCCAATCGGCATCGTTTATTGAAGCGATTTCATCTTTCAACCTGCTGAAATCGGCTGACAGGATCGAAGGGGCTATTTTCATGGTATCACATCCTAATAACGTATTTTCGTCTGGGAGATTTCCTCATGGATTCTCAAATAGTTTTCGTAGCGGTTTCTTGGGACCTCGTTATCCTTAACAGCTTTCTTGACAGCGCAACCGGGTTCGTTGATGTGTTGACACCCTCTGAACTTGCATAAAGCGGACCGTTCAAAGAAATCCTTGTAGTATTCAGGTAGATCCTCAGGTACTATCCCCTCGAAATCCAATTTGGAAAAACCCGGTGTATCAGCGACAAATCCGTTTTCAAAAGGGATGAGTTCACTGTGACGCGTGGTATGCTTCCCCCGTCCCAAGGCTTTTGATATCGGTTGGGTCTTCAAAGACAAGTCCGGATTGAGCGCATTGAGAATACTACTCTTGCCACTCCCGGTCTGACCGGCGAAAACGTTGACTTTATCGCTGAACCGTTGTCTTAGAGGTTCTAGGCTCTTCGGATCCTTTGCGCTGACATAGATCACATCATAGTAACGTTCATAGTACAGAAGATCATCACGTAAACGACGCAATTTATCCTCGCTCAACAAATCGATCTTGTTCACCACAATCACCGCATCGATACCCGCTTTTTCCGTGTGTACCAAAAACCGGTCCAACAAGAAGAAACTGAAGGCAGGATTGACACAACCATTAATAATGAAAGCTTGATCGACATTGGCAATCGAGGGCCGCAGCAAAAGATTCTTTCTTGTTATGACCTCTTGTATCAAATCAGTGTCAAAAGCGACCAGGTCCCCGACACGTGGGTTCTGTTTTTCATGCCGAAACAATCCGCGTGGCTTCAAGACGTGTGTTTTTCCGTTATCATCCAACACGGTATACAAACCGCCGATCAATTTTATGATTCTGCCTTGTTCCATAAACACCTCTATACCTGATATATTTTCAGCGCAGCGCTCAAGCTGACTGTATTCACTTTATGTTTCGCATGCAAGCTCGCTACCATGAAAATGATACCATAAAGCACCGCGATTAAAAAGACATGTGACACTTGCAGTCGCATCGGCAGGATGAACTGATAAGTTTGCGCGAAATACCACTGCATCACATTGAAAGTAAGCAGCGCAAAAGGAATGACCAGCAGAAAGATACCGACATTCAATTTCTGATAGCCGCCAAGAATCAATTTATGTATTTCTTTTCCACGATAACCGATCACCTTGAATAAAGCGATATTGTAATAGTGGTCCTCGACCATCAGCAGCGTCAGAAGATAGATGATGATCAAACCGATCACAAGACCGGTTCCCACAATCAGATAGAACATGGTCTGCACAATCTCATTCATGCTCGCAACTTCGTCGAGCAAGGTTTCAACGACAAAGACCTCTTCATAAAGTGCTTCATCCAGCAGCGTATCCGCATAGACGGCGTTATAGTAGTCCGAATCCGCAAAAATAGTTTGAGCAAGCACTGCACGGTCAATGAAAACATGTTCGCCGGGATAAATGGCTGCGACCGCCATAACTTCAAACGTATGTTGTTCGATACCAAGACGAACCTGTACCGTGTCACCGGGATTCACACCGCTCATCAACTGGAAACTGCGCGAAACCACAAGACCCTCCCGCAACAACGGCAGCAGATCATCACCCCTTCGATCATGCAATGGGTGCAGGATTTGGTCTTCTGAAAGACCGATGACAATGGCCTGGGTATCATCAATCAAAGCGGGAAGCTCGATAACTTTTTCTCCATCGGGTTCCGCGCTTCCTTCATACCCATAGCCGATACTCGTGATGTCCAGGGTATCATAATATCCGTGTACGGTCTCTTCGAAAACATTGAGCATGCCGACGGCAAGAAAACTCAAGTAGATCGCAAAAAACACACCAACGATATATACAGCTACCTTGGCCAGATGACGCAACAGAAATGTAAACTGAAACCGGATGATGAAACCAAAACGTCTAAACAAGGATTTCCCCATTAAAAATACCTTACCACCAGGAACATCGACCGGTGGTCTAATGAGTTTGAGTGCATCGACATCAAGCAGGTTTTTTATGACGAAATACCCCATGACCATCAAAACCAGCAACGGTACGAAAACCGCCGTCAAAAACCCTGAAAGCGAAAATGCGATTGGCTCGCTGGGCAACAGATAAAACAGGAGATACAAGTCCCTGAAACTGGGACTGAACAAATAACCAAGACCATATCCGAGCAACAAAAACAGCAACGAAAACAGACAGAGAAATTGAAGATAAGGCCACATCAGTTCCTTGTTTCTGAGGCCCAAGGCCTTCAGGATTCCGAATGGTCGCTTGTTGCTTTCGACGGTCTTTTTCACCATCAACCCGACAATGACGATACCGATGCCTGAAATCAACACACTGAGCATCAAACCGGTCGCATAGGATCCGCTGATCTCATCGTATATCGCACCGCTACGAAGATTGTTTTCCGTCAAGATGAAGGATTGAACCAGGCCGCCGATTTCCGGATGGGCTTCGAATAGATCAGCTGCATCGAAACGCGAAGTCAAAAACAAGCCGGAAAAATGAAACCCGGGAACACGCGCCAACGCATCAAAGCCATCATCCGTCATCAAAGCTAACGTTTGTGATTCCGTTGAAAACATGTAGACGTGATCCAATATCGGCAGATTATAATCCGGAAACAGCACAAAGCCGGTGATGGTGTAATTATTGTTCAAAACCGTAAGCGTATCACCAATCTCAAGATTGTTATTCCGGGCATAATTCTCCAGTATCGCAATCTCGTCATCGGTCTGCGGTAAAGCACCCGCGGTAAGTTTTGTCCGATTGATAAAGGTTGAATCTTTGATGACCCTGACACGGTGCGTCTCATCATCACGAGTTATCTGGGCATCCTTATAGAGCCTTGTCTCCAAAGAGACATCGAGCAGATCAACCAGTGCATCCCTTCGCCAGGAAAGAACATCATAGAAACAAGTCTTGTCCTCCTGATATAAATCCGTGAGCATAGTGCTTGTGAAAGAACACACATCGCTGAGCGCTTCTGTTTCTACCGGATTGATCACCGCCGGGGTCTCGATGGTAAAATCTTCTTGGACATGGGCATCGAAATATGGCAATGTCGCTTCTTCGATCGCCGAAGCGCCGAGATGAACCGCCGTATAAATAAAAGAGGAAAGCATGATGACAAGACCCAGAAGAACAAGTGTCACCTTCTTTTCCTTGAAAGTCCTGATGACATGGCGTCTAAGCATGATTAAAAGTGTATGGCTCCGATATCTTCAGGCGAATCCTGGTGTCTGTCTTCAATGATTTTTCCTGAGTTCAACCGGATGACACGGTCGGCAATCTGGGCTATTGCCACATTGTGTGTAATCAGAACAACCGTCGTCTTCGTTTCACGATTCAACGTTTTCAGGACCCTTAAGACGTTTTTGGCGACTTCCTCATCAAGCGATCCTGTCGGTTCATCACAAAAAAGTACCGTCGGACGTTTGATGAGCGCCCGGGCGATCGACACCCGTTGTTGTTCCCCGCCCGATAGTTGGTAGGGGTATTTATCAATGTGTTCCTCGAGTCCTACAGCTTTCAGGACATTCTCCACCGTATCGGGATGCTTGCTTATGTGCGCAGCGACACTGATGTTTTCTCCCACCGTGAGCGCGTGTAACAGGTTATACTCCTGGAACACGAAGCCCACGGTTTCTCTTCTAAACTCAATTAAAGCCTTTTGGTCATAATCGCTGATGGTTCTATCGTTGATAACAATCTTGCCTTGCGTCGGATGATCCAGACCGCCCATGAGGTTGAGCATCGTGCTCTTCCCACTGCCTGAAGGCCCTAGAATCACCACAAACTCACCCTTATCGATGGATAGATCCGCATCGATCAAGGCCTTGGTCACAATGGTTCCGCTTTGATAATCCTTGGATGCACGTTTCAGTTCAATCATTGCCATCACCCCTATACGATTTTTTTGAATGTCGCATCAAGCATGGAGTAAAGATACCCTTCAACTGTTTTTTCACTAACTTCAGAAAGCATGTCACAGTAGGCTTTGACCTGTTCAATATATGTCGGTTTATTCAAATCCCTGAGTTTATAATCCACCACGATGAACTTATCCCTCGTTTCCAGTAAAAGGTCAATGAAACCGAGCGATTGCGTGTCGGACTCGAAGCGCGCAAAAGGGTATTCCTTATAGACACCGGTGAACTTCAGATTCTTGATGAACGGTTGGTCGAAAAATTTTCGGATGATCGACTTCGTCTGATCATCAAGAACCATCTCATCCAGTTGTGGCTGGATTGGCGCCTTGAAATCCAAATGCTCGAATGCATCATGAAGCAGATTGCCGTAATCGATATTTTCCAGTTGTTCGGGTGTCAACAAAATATCGATGCCACCGGAAAAACGGGTATCCTTAACGATCTGCGTCTCAAGCGGCACCGGATCATAGGCCTTGTGAACCGGTGCATCGGGCACCGCTCGTTTCCTGATCTTCGTTTCGTAATCAGCATCGTCAAGAAAATCAAGCGGATCAAAAGCGACCATCGCACCTTCAAACCAGGCGGCGACACTCTGGAAGACACTGCGAAAACTGTTGTATCCGAGTCGGTCGAGATAAGGCGCAACACCTTCGAAAGTATCGGCATCGTCCAAAGTCTCTCCAATGAGGTGAACTTCTTCAATCGCTCTTGTGAGCGCCACATACAACAAACGTAGCTTTTCTGAATTTTCCGCGGCCTTGTTTTTATCATCATGAAGGTGATAGAGGAAATGCTTATCAAGTCCTTCATCCTCGTTTTGGATGATCAAGCCCAGTTCCTGATCGATCCGCACAGGATCACGATCACCCTGAAAGAGATTTGATAGATGCGGAAGGAAAACGATGGGAAACTGCAAACCCTTGGATTTGTGCATCGTCATCAAATTCACCTTGTCGGCAACAAAGGCCTCCATTTTCTCGATTTCAATATCTGCCTGGGCCGCGACAATGGCATCGAAATACGTGACAAACGCCTTAAGATCGACACCTTGTCTACTTTGGACCTCACCGATCGCCAGCAAATCGCGTTTCCGCTCGATAGCCGCCAGCGTATCGGGAATCTCGACGAGCTTCTCGTCGTAAGCCGTCGTTTCGAAGGTATGTTCCAATACCGTTATGAGCGGCGCGTTCCTAACCAACGGCACAAGGCTTTGAAGCGTATCTTTAAGCGCTTTGAGATCCGAAGTCTTCAAGATATCCTCAAGCGCCTCTTTTCCGGGATAACGTCTGGGAAAACGTAGTAGTTCCTGCGTTATCATATCATCGTCATATCGGTATAGAAAGGAGCGGGTCACACTCAAAAACGCGTGATGGAAGTTCTTTTCATAACAAGCCTCATCTACCAGGCTGACAAGCAAGGTCAGAAGCTGTTTGACCGCAAGCATGTCATCCTGTGAGACGAACGCTTTGGACCGGTGCACCAATAAAGGAATCCCGAGATACCGGAAGATATCCGCAGCGGTCTTGAACTTGGATTTCCGGTCGATCAGAATGGTGAAATCCCCATAGCGTACAGGTCTTAAAGTATCACCATCTTTAATTTTTTCGCCCTTTCTTATCTTTTCCTTGATAATCTGACCGATGCGGAAAAACTCGACGGCTTCCGCTTTGAAATTTGCAGGCAAGGCCTCCTTGACTGTCTTTTTATCATAATGGTGATAGGTGAGACCATAACGGTTTTCGGAAGCCTTCAATGTTTCAAAAGAACGGTTGCCATAATAGAGTTTCTGCGACGTATCATAATCGATGCCACCGATGGTTTTATCCATGGTATGTTCGAATATCGTGTTGATATCGCTTAGAACTTCTTTACGACTCCGGAAGTTCTGGTTCAAGTCGATCACCTTACCGGTATCGGTGGCACGATACTGCAAGTATTTCTCGACGAAAATTGCCGGTTCGGCATGCCGGAAACGGTAGATGGATTGTTTCACATCTCCGACCATGTAGAGATTATCCTCGGTAATGGTTCTAAGAAAGACTTCCTGTAGCCAGTTGGTATCCTGGTATTCATCAACCATCACTTCATGGGTGTCAGCCATGATCTCTTTTCTGACCTCCGGGTAGTCTTTGATGATTTTGAGCGCCAATGTCGCCGCAGAAGCGAAATCGAACTGTTCGGTCTGGCGTTGATGGGTTTGATAACGGTCGATGAAATCAAGCGTCAGTTCGACAATGATGTCAATATGCGCGCCGCTATTCAAAAATGCCTGACGCTGTGCTTCTTTGTCCCGGTCGATGATCGCCGAAAATTTCTTGATTTCCTTCTTCAGTTGGTCCCGCTGGTCTTTAAACCGATCCTTTTCTTCATCCAAAGCGGGATCCGCCCCTGTTTTCGGCAAGGAAAGGCGACGGAAATTCAGACCGCTTTGCAAGAACCGGTACAAAGTATCATGGTCTTTAACCGTGACAAGCGGTCGCAGAAGCTTCTTATCCGCATCGATGTAATCCTGAAGCAACGGATGCGTAAAACGGGATGCCATGTGCCTCAGTTGATCATAGAAGGCTTTGGCTTTTTCAAGCAGCCTGGTTTCATAATCCGAAAACAGCCTTGAAAAGGTATCATCGCTAAAGAATGCGGTTCGTAGGTTTTCAAGAAAGCCCTTCCGCTCGGGATTCAGGGCCAACTGATCGTGAACATGAAGAATCGTCTGTTGTAAGATTTTGTCGTCTTTCGTCGCAAAGTCATCCAGATAAGCGATGAATCTTTCATCCTTGATCCTGTACCGTTCGTTGATGAGGGCGGTGAGAATGTCATGTTTGATCAAGAGGGCATCCGTCTGGCTCAAGACCGAAAGCTTGTTCGAGACATTCATGTGGTATCCGTATTTTTTTAGAAGATGAAGCGCATAAGCATCAAAGGTCTTGATGTGCGCTTGTTCCAGGAGCGGTAATGCATCTTTCAAAGCGGAATCGGCCATGATTCTGGTGCGGATCCGCTCGCGCATTTCAGCGGCGGCCTTGTTGGTGAATGTCAGGATGACCAGGCGGTCAAGCGCCACGCCTTGTTTCAGTTTTTCGATGACCCTTTGGGTCAATACCGCTGTTTTACCACTACCGGCTGCGGCACTGATAAGGAGATTTTTGCCACTGGATTCAAATGCTTCTATCTGTTTTTCGGACCAGGAAAAAGCCATATCAATCGCTTCCTTTCCGGATGGTTTCAAAGACGTCCTGCTGGTCTTTGAAGTTATCAAGATGCACAAAGTCCCGTGGTGTTTTGAAACAAACGTCATTGAACGGACAGTATTTGCAGCTGAGGTTTTCCTTACCCTGTTGTTTGGGGTTGATGGAAAAATCACCTTTGTTCATCCTATCGACCGCAGTTTTCAACTGACGAAGCAAGTGATCCAGCATGGCGTCCATATCAGCGTCGTCATGCGCCTTCACGGTTTTTTTATAGGTGCCATCCTTTTTGAGATTGAGTTTGTCGACCAACGTGTCTTCTCCGTCAAATCCGGGATCGAAACGGGCAAGAACGTCGAGGTTCTTCGTGGTCGTGCCTTGTAGTCGGAGGGCTTCTTCTATCAGTTCCGTCTTGGTTTTTCCCGGTTCTTTTCTGATATTTCGCGGCATGAGCGTTTGTTCGTACAGACCTGTGAATTTCACTTTGTTATCGTGTGCACGATACAGAAGAGCATAGTATAGCAATTGTCCCCCAATACCGTGATAGGCTGTTTTCATGTTCAATGTCGTCTGTCCGGTCTTATAATCGATCAAGACGATATCATCGTTTTCTCTCATGATTTTGTCGATTTTGCCTTTCAGGTAAAACCCGTGTTCGATGGGCATTTCGTGACCGGCTTCACGCACGGTGACCTCAAAGCCACTGCGCGTTTCTTGTCCATAAACAAGGTCTCTTATGAACAGGGCCTCGTCGATGGCCTTTTCAAGGAAATACCGTTCCTTTTCCGATGCATCCGGATTCTCATCGAGCATCTTATGGACGTATTCGGTCAGATCCGTTTTTGTAATGGTTCTATCTTCGAGTGCTCGATGGAACAGATTCCCCCGGTCCAAAGCCAGTCGATTCTCATCGCCGCTTATCTTCAGGAAATGTTCCAAAAAGAAACGGAACTGGCATTTGAAGAAACTCTCGACTCTGGTAACCGAAAGCTGTTTGCGTTTTAGAAGCGATTGCAGGGTCCCGGGATCTAAACCGGTGAACCGATTATCATAACGGTTATAGTTTTCACGAAAACGCGCATGAAGTTTCGGCAGGTCCTCATGGATTGTTCCATAGGCATCGAAGGCATCCTTGTGTTTTTTGATGCGGATCTTATCATAGCTTTCGCTGAATGTTTGATCGCTCAATGAGACGGGGTCGATGGGTTGCAGTCTCATATCATTGAGGATATCCGAAGGCTCCAGTGGACCGCTAGCATCGTTTTTAGCATAACTGCAAGCCAGACGTCCCACTTTGCGAAGGCCGATCAGATAAGCGTTTCTCAGTTTTCGGTTCACCTGTTCTACCGGCGGGTATCCGATCAACGCTTTTTCTTCAGCGCTCAGATAATCGCTTTCTTCACGGTAACGCGGATGATTGCCTGTGTTCATCCCCAGGATGAAAAGCGTGTGGATTTGTTCGGGATCAACCTGATCGAGCCCGAGGGGTGTTATCGCAGGACTTCGTGCAGGTTCAATGACCGTGGCTTCTTTAAAAAGATGCTCCAGGTGTTTCGATGCGTTGTGTGTTTCCTTTAGATAGCGTACAGTCGGATTCACCACATTCTTGATCTTTACCAAAACGCCATCGGGACCGTTTTTTTCTTCCATGATTGCAAATGTCTTTTCGAGGGCCCGAAAATAATCGGTCGTCGTCTGATGCGAAAATTCCCGGAGGAACGCCTGGGCCTTCGGATGTGAAATCAAGGTCTGATGCGTATTCAGGGTAACCGGGAGGTTGAAATGGGTAAAGATCTCCTTGATCATCGGATGATAATCGGCCGGTGGTTCATGGAGTTTGATGGCCTCAAGCGATACCCCCTGCTCGACAAGCTTAAGCATCCGGATCGCGCAGGCGACAATCTCTTGCTCGATATCTTCATGGACGCTTAATGTGTGCGTGTCATGAGTGTCTCCTGAGCGTGCCTGCGGATGGATCCAGTCAAAACCCAGGCTATCTTGAAGACGCGTTAGACGGCTTACGACAACGGGATCGGAAAAATCGCCATAAACAACCATGCGCTTGCGTTTGAACTGAAGGTTGTCAAACGGGTTTTTCTGTATCAGGTCTTGTTCATGGATCAAGATTTTCATGGCTTGTAGATGCTTCAAACGGCCGGATGCATAGGTGATGTCGGTTCTGATTTCCGGTAGATACTCCAACCACGCTTCGATGATGCTTTCCTTTTTGCCATAGTGGTTGCTCAAGAAATGGATCATTTCGGGTTTCGGTTTGAAAAAGACCTTCTCGAACAGGTCTCTTGGGGTGAGAAATTGTAGCGGTCTAACGATTTTCTCATCACTGAGTCTACGTAAAATGCCCACTTTATGAGCATGGGACGTTACGATTATCAGTGGTTTTTGTTCTTTTCTAATAACATCGAACAGGTTCAAGACGCATCCCTCATTTCGTCTTTTTAGCGCGTAATTGACCGCAGGCCGCATCGATATCCGCACCTTTTTCTTCACGCAGCGTAGCGGTGATACCCCGTTTCAGCAACCGCTGATGAAATGCGGTCTGCACTTTTTTCTCGCTCCCTTGGTAATCGAACTCGCTGATTGGATTGTATGGAATCAGGTTGACATAACAGTTGATGCCTCTTAGTAGATCGCTTAGTCTATCGGCGTCTGAAATGCTGTCGTTGAGCCCCTTCAACATCAAATACTCAAAAGTGACCCGCCGGTTCGTGGAAGTAATATAGCGCTTGACCCCCGCTAAAAGTTCCGCTATGGGATAGGCATCGTTGATGGGCATGAGTGCACTACGCAGCTTATCCGTGGTCGCATGCAGTGAAATCGCGAGATTGACCTGGTTTTGTCTTTCTGCGAACGCATCGATCTTCGGTACGATGCCGCTGGTGGATACGGTGATGTGTCTCGCCCCGATTTCAAGACCGTGTGGTTCCTTGATGATATCGATGAAGTCCATACAATTATCGAAATTGTCAAACGGTTCGCCTGTCCCCATCAAAACAACGTGCGAAATCTTTTCACCGGTTTTTTTCTGAGCGGCCATGACTTGTGCGACCATCTCCGCTGTTTTCAGGTTGCGGATACGTTTTTTTAAGCCGCTCGCGCAGAAGCTACAGCCGATGTTGCATCCGACCTGGGTGGTAATGCAAAGGCTGACGCCATAGAAATGACGCATCAAAACAGCTTCGATCAAGTGATCATCCGCCAAGGCAAACAGAAACTTCACCGTGCCATCCGCACTTTTCTGCGCTGTGAATAAATCCAGGGATGTCACATGATGCGTCTGTTTCAAATGTTCTCTCAATGCTTTTGAAAGATTGGTCATGCGATCGAAATCGGAGGTATGTTTCTTATATAGCCACTGGAATATCTGTCTGGCGTTAAAGGCCTTGAACCCTTGGTGTTCCAGATAGTTCTCCAGTTGCTTCAGGGTATAACCATATAGGTTTATCATCATATCACGCTCTTCATCCTTCTAGCCCGTTCTGGCCGTTAAGAAATTTAAATGGTAGTTTTTCCTTTTCATAAAGGTCTTCATTTTTCAACATGGTTTTATTGTATCTTTCAACAATCATCAAAATCGCCATCAACATCGTCACATAAGGCAAGGGTACGAAGTAACCGACATTGACCAAAGAATATCCCGCAAAGCCCATAAAGGCCATCAACGCGAAAAAGTTGAATTTGGCTTTCACCTCGAAAACCGTGTAGAGTCTCACAAGCTCCTGATAAGTATAGGCGAGCACCCCGAGGAGTCCCAAACTGCCGAGCACTTGCGATACGGTGGAATGATACCATTGCATCGCCATCGGTTGTGGCGAATAGATGACATCCGTCGCAAGCCCTGTGCCGAAAACCGGATAGGCACTGAAACGTTCAAGTGCCTGGAAAAACATGCGCGCCCGAGCTTCATCGCGACTAATCTCGATACGTTCGAGGACATCGTAGGCAACTTCGGTGTAGCTCATATCCCATTGGAGGAACACAAGGTGTAGCATCGCCAGGACAAACGACAGTGTCATCAACGCTTTAAGACGGTTACCTTTGATGAAAATGAAGGCGCCGATCATTAAAAAAGGCAGGATGAGCGTCGAGAAAATAATACCCCCGCGCGAGTAGGAAAATACCAGAATCACATACTGCAGCACCCCGAGCAGAAAGTAGGGGATGAACCATTTGCCCTTCACCGCAAGATAAAACGCAAAAGGCATCGACATCAGCAGGTTGTTGCTGAGATTGTTCCGCCATTGGAATCTTCTACCAGGTCCACTTTCCAGAATGGTCACGATGCCCTCATCGCCACCCGCCGCAGGCATGATGACACCCATGACGATACCCATGATACCGACATAGACCATCATTTTCGCAAAGTGCTCAATTCTATTCTCATCCATATGCGGTAGATAATTTTCGATAAAAAGGTAGATAAGAACCATCACCGGTCCCAAAAAAATGACATAGAAGAAACCCGGAAACGAAAAATAGCTGTCCCAGGGCAGATAAAAAGCGCCACCCAACAAGATGCTCACAGCCACAAAAAGGGTCGGATAGAAAAAACGGCCGCGCTTGAACTTGACCGGATAGATCAGCATATGCAAAAAGAAGCTGACGAAAATCATCGTGATGACAAGCCCGCCGATGAGGTTGAACCACAGCGCACCATCGTGCTGGGCCACAATGCTTTTGAGAGTTTCGTTATAGCCAGCGAACATCCAAAAGACCGGAACAAAATAATCCACATCGCCATACCGGGCCAAGGGAATCATGCCGATGATCACGAAATTTATGAAAGAAGGCAAGACATCACGTTGAATGATCATGTTCAAAATCAAAAAGAAGGCAATAAAAAAAATCGCTTCCAGTTCACGCGAGAAAACGAACCCGAAAATACCCGCCAACGTCATCAAGGCGATATAGAAGGGGGAGTAGAAGAAAGGGCGGGATAATTCGGTGAGCATTTCATAGGTTTTCCGCTTGAACATACAAGCACCTCCACTTGATAACATTTTACTATAAATCAGTGGAAATTGGTACCGATACCGGTTAAAAAAAGATGCCGGATATTCGGCATCTTGAAAGATTCATGCTAACAGGTTTTGAGTACATCATCCACATCGAAGGATTCATGACCGAATGCATCCGCAACCGCTTTGTAGACAACTTTTCCGTTTAGGACATTCAAGCCGAGTTTCAAAGCCGGATTGTCGAGACAAGCTTGTTTATAACCCTTGTTCGCGATTTGAACCGCATAAGGAATCGTGGCGTTCGTCAAAGCGAAAGTCGAAGTTCTCGGAACAGCCCCAGGCATGTTCGCGACACTATAATGCATCACACCATGTTTTTCGAATACGGGATTATCATGGGTAGTGATCCTATCGATGGTTTCAAAACTCCCACCTTGGTCAATGGAGATATCGACGATGATAGAACCATCAGGCATCGATTTAACCATTTCTTCGGAGACGATTTTCGCAGCTTTTGCGCCAGGGATGAGAATCGTCGAAACAACCGCGTCGGCATGCTTCAAAGCGTTGGCGATATTGAGCGGATTGGATTTGAGTATCGTTACTTCCTTATCGAAGATATGATCGAGATAACGCATTCTATCTTCATCCAACTCGATGATTGTTGTATTGGCGCCGAGTCCTATGGCCATTTTCGCCGCACTGATGCCGGCGGTGCCACCGCCGATAACGACGACATTGCCCCTGTTCACACCCGGTACACCGCTCAAGAGGATCCCGCGGCCACCACGATGCTTTTCGAGTTGCGTTGCGGCCACAATGGTACCACGACGGCCTGCAACTTCACTCATCGGACGCAGCAAAGGCAGTTCGCGCCCGACTTGGACTGTTTCATAGGCAATGGCCTTGCATTTGGAATCGATCAACTTTTGCGTCAGTTCCTCTTCCGCTGCCAGATGTAGATACGTGAATATGACCAAATCCTCACGGAAAAATCCGTATTCCGGTGGTAAGGGTTCTTTAACCTTGATGACCATTTCTTGAGACCATGCTTCTTTTGCGGATTTGACAATGGTCGCCCCCGCCTTGATAAATTCCTCATCACTGATGCCGGAACCTAGACCGGCCGTTGTTTCAACGAAAACCTTGTGGTCGTTTTTAACCAGAAGACTGACCCCTGCAGGGGTAATGCCCACACGGTTCTCATTGTTTTTTATTTCTTTCGGTACACCGATTTTCATATGAAACCTCCCTACGAGATATTGAAATACGATTTAATTGTACCAAAGAAAAGCGCTCGATACAACCGTTTTCATTAAAAATGTAAGGGTTTTTATAATACAGGTTTTCCCGGTAAAAAAAATGCCGGTTTCACGGCATTTTTTTCATCTTAATACAGCGTCATGTTCTTTTTTGAGTGCTTCTAGAATGTTCTTGACCATCTCATCGATCGTCTTGGTCTTCAGGGTTCCGGTCTTGTCTTCGAAGCGCAAGCGAATCGCCAATGATTTCTTGCCTGTCTCGATGTGCTCACCTTGATAGACATCGAAAACATGTGCATCTTTCAAGATGGTTGTGGAATATTCATGGATGCTTTCGAGGATGGTACCGGCAGTGATATTCTCATCCAGTACAAGCGCGATATCGCGGGATACACTCGGGAATCTCAAGACCGTCTCGTAGGTGTTGTCCTTTGCGGCGTAGGCGTAAAACGCTTCTAGATCGAGCTCGGCTATGAAAACGTCTTCCAAATCATGATCGGCGGCGTAAGTAGGATGCAGTTTCCCGACGTGGCCCAGGATGGTTCCGTCGATTTTTATCACTGCGGTCTGATGCGGATGGTAGTTATCCAGCGTGACATTCTCATAGCTGAACTTCGGCAGCATGAACCGTTCCCGCAAAGCTTCGATGATCCCTTTGATGGTGAAGAAGTTCGTCGGGGCGTTTTCCTGCCAGTAATGATTGTGGTATGGCCCTTTCATCAGCATACCGAGCAGTTCGGTTTCCTTATCTACGGTATAACGTTTCGAGAGCTCATAGACATGTACGTGATCCATCCGGCGGTTGACGTTGTAGGCCGCCACTTCGATAAGACCGTTCAACGGCGTTACAATCAACGTGCTGTGAATTTCCGATAACGGGTTGGCGAGTGTCACGGGGTCTATATCTTTGATTCGGGATAGATCATGGACATGCTGCTTATCAATCAAGGAATAGGTGATCGTTTCGTTGAGGCCGAGACCGTTCAGTGCATGGCGGATCTGACGTTTGAAAAGCTGATACGGTGTCAAACCACCGCGGGATACCGTCTTCGGTAGCGTATCGGGCAAGTTATTGTAGTCGTAGATACGACCGATTTCTTCAATCAGGTCCTGGTAGGTGATCAAATCCGGTCTGCGGGCTGGCGCTTCATCTGTGAAGATTTCCTTATCGACGGTATAAGGGAAACGCAGGCGGCGTAAAATATCCTTTGTTTCCGCAAGGTCCAGAGCCGAACCAAGCACGCCGTTCAGTTTTGAAAGTGAGAGTTCAATGGTCCGTTTCTCGTGCTTGTGATGATCGAATGACGCAATATCCTTGGACACTTTGGCGCCGGCATATTTAATGAGAAGCTCACAGGCACGTTTCAAGGCATTGAGCGTTCCCTCCGTGTTGAGACCTTTTTCAAAACGGGTTGAGGATTCGCTTTTCAAATCGAGCCGTTGTGATGTGCGGCGAATATTGCGTGGCTTGAATGTCGCGCTTTCAAGCAAAATGCGCTTGGTGTCGGTGGTGACCTCGGAATCCAAACCGCCCATGACACCGCCGAGGGCAACCGGACTCTCACCGTTGGTGATCAGGATGTCATCCTTGTTCAGTGTCCGCTTCTTTTCATCAAGCGTGATGAACCGTTCCCCGGCTTCGGCCAATCGTACGACAATCTCATTGGAGCCGAGCTTGTCATAGTCAAACGCGTGTAACGGTTGCCCGGTCTCAAGCATCACATAGTTGGTGATATCAACGACATTGTTGATGGGGCGGATACCTGCAGCGATCAGGCGCGCTTTCAGCCACAAGGGCGAAGGTTTAATGGTGATGTTTTCCATATAGGCGCCATAATAGGATGGACAGGCCTCGGTTTCGGTTTTTATCTTGAAAGGATTCTCGATATCATCCCCTTGATAGTCCGCTGCATCAATGTTGATACCAAGGTCGAACAGTGCGGCGATATCATAAGCGAAACCCGCCATCGATAAGAGTTCGGGTCTGTCCGGTTTGGTATCGACATCCAGAATGATATCATCGAAACCAAGCACCGTAATCGCGTCCTCACCGACTTTCGCGGTCTCAGGCAGGACATGGATGCCCGTTTCGGCATGGTATTTCTCATCGATGCCGAGTTCTTTGAGGCTACAGATCATACCGCTGGATTCAACGCCGCGGATCTTTGTATTCTCGATTTTGAATCCCCCGGGTAAGACAGCGCCGGGAAGCGCGACGACGACTCTCTGGTCCGCTGCGACATTCGGCGCACCACAGATAATCTGCAAGGTTTCACGGCCGACATCCACACTGCAGATCTTCAGCTTATCGGCATCGGGATGGGCTTCGAGGGTGACCACATGTCCGACGACCAGGTTTTTCGCTGTCGTAAGCGGGTATAAGGCCTCTACTTCCTGTGATTGGATGGTGAAGCGATGTTTAAGCTGTTCGGGTGTGATGTCGCTCAGATCGATATAGTCGCTTAACCAGTTCAGGGAAACTTTCATGTTAATCCTCCTTTAAGAAATCATCGATTTTTTCATAGACTTGTTTACGGATCGTACGGTCGAAAAAGAGGAAATGAGAAGATGGCACAGCGAATCTGGTAACGTGCAAATCCCCCAGTTTTCTTATCAACCAGTCAATCGATGATGTTTTGACAATTTCATCTTTCGTTGTTTCGACAATCAGGATATCGGTGTTGTCGATTCTTTTCACAAAACGTTTGGTATACCAGAAATACCGTTGCAAGGTCCAGATATTTGTTTTTGGGACGTATTGGAATCGTCTGATGAATTCACGGAAGAACAATTTCTGGACTTTGGTAAGGTTTTCCTTCTTGGCGAAATTGGATAAAAAGCCACGGAAAAACTTCCTGAAGCTCGGATTCTTGACGATCGGTGCAATCAGCACCAATTTATCGACGCGATCGGACCGAGAGGCGATCACACTTGCCGTGGCGGCACCGAGTGAATAGCCGATGACGTGGACTTTCTCGAACGGTTTACGCATCATATCGACCGTTTCATCGATGAAACGGTTGAAATCCTTGACACGTGCCTTGGGGAAGTAGTCTCCCACGAATGAGGCGGGAAGATTGTAAGGATAATGGACAAAGTAGTTTTGGTTGTGTTTTTTCAGATATTTGAACAGGCCCGATAATTCAGCACCGGTCGTACCGGCACCATTGATGATGACACATAGGGTATCCTTCATCGTTTAAACTGCTTGTTGAATCTTAAATCGTTGGTGTAGAAATGTCTGATATCCTCGATGCCGTATTTAAGCATCGCCAGACGTTCAACCCCGATACCGAACGCGAACCCTTGATATATTTTCGGATCATAACCACTCATCTTCAAAACTTTGTCGTTTACCATGCCGGCACCGAGAATTTCGATATAACCGGTTTGTTTACAGATATTGCATCCCTTACCATCACAATTCGCACATGTGACATCCACTTCCACGGACGGTTCGGTGAACGGAAAATAGTCCGGTCTGAAGCGGATTTCACGATCCGGTCCGAATAAATGACGCGCTACAGCTAGCAAGGTACCTTTCATATCGCTCATGGTCGTATCCTTATCAACCACAAGCCCTTCGATCTGGGTGAACTGATGCGAATGGGTCGCATCGTCATCATCACGCCGATACACTTTTCCCGGGCAGATGATCTTGACCGGTTTTTCGCCGCCGTAGGCCAGCATCGTCCTGACCTGCACTGGGGATGTATGTGTCCTGAGCAACGTTTCATTCCCGATATAAAGGGAATCCTGCATGTCCCGAGCCGGATGGTCTTTCGGCAAGTTCAGTTTCTCGAAGTTGAGCTCATCGGTTTCGATTTCCGGACCCTCTTTGATGAGATAGCCCATGCCGATGAACAGATCCTCGATTTCTTCGATGATCTGGTTCAGAATGTGGGTGCTACCCAAGGTATAATCCGGAGCATCCAACGTCACATCGACGGTCTCTTTACGTAAAAGCGCATCGAGTTCAGCCTTCTTGATGGCTTCTCTTTGTGCCTCGATCAGATCGGAAAAACGCTTCTTCGCCTCGTTGACCATCTGTCCGAATGCCGGTCTTTCTTCGTCCGGTAAATCTTTCATATGTTTCATGAATTGCGAAATCTCAGCTTTTTTCCCGAGGAATTCAGCTTTGATCTCCTGCAGTTGCGCCTGGTTTTCAACCGATGCGAGCGCAGCTTTCAATTTTTTTTCCAATGTGTTGATTTTTTCTTTTACATTCACATGAATCACTCCTAACAAATAAAAAAAGTCCTCACAGGATAAGGACGACATGGCCGCGGTACCACCTTAGTTCATTCAAGCACTCAAAAGCCTTTAACGCAAGCCAAACGGACGCGATTAACGCCACTTGAAAGGTGAAAAGCATCCCGGGATCTGCAAGACGTTTCCAGCAACCGTCTCTCTCTTGGGCAAATCACACCTGGCGCTTGTATCCTTTCGCACTGTGTTACGTTCATTATACTTTAGAAACATGCTTAATTCAACCCTAAAAAACAAGGATGAAAAAAGCGTGCCACCAAGGCGGCACGCTTCACTTATTCACTTAAGGATAGGAACATATCGATCTCTTCTTTTACAACCGCAAGGGATTTATCCCAAAAGGCACGGTCGGTAACATCGATGCCGATGGATGCGGCCACATCCTCGACGGAGGCTTTACCCGTTTTTTGCAGCAAGGCATCAATGTCCTTGACAAACGGCGCACCTTTTTCCTGATAAAGTGCGTAGATGCCCTTGGCGAACAACAAGCCAAATGCGTAGGGGAAATTATAGAAGCTGAGGCTACCACGGTAATAATGGCCTTTGTTAACCCACATGTAGGGGTGCAGATGATTCGGATCCAGACCATCCCCGTAGGCTTCCTTTTGGGCCTCGATCATCATCTCTTTTAGTCTCTTGGCGCTCAAAGGGGTGTTCTTGCGTTGCTCGAAGACGTTCTTCTCGAAAATGAAACGCGAAAGGATATCAACGATCACCTGTGCGGTACCCATCAGGGATTGTTCGAGAATGAAAAGTTTCTCATCACCTTCCGAATCATTAAGCGCGGCTTTTTTAACGATGGTTTCACACAAGGTCGAAGCCGTTTCGGCCACCGGCATCGTATAAGACGCATTGAGGATGCTTTCATTGAAGATCCGATCACCATGATAGGCATGTCCGAGTTCATGTGCCAAGGTGATGACATTGGAAAACGAGCCATCGAAATTCGTTAAGATCCGGCTTTCCTTGATCAGATGGATGTTGAAACAGAACGCGCCACCACGTTTGCCGCTTCTTGGTGTGAAATCGATCCATTCTTCATCGTAGGCGCGTTGGGCGAGGTCAGCCAGATCATCGCCGAATGATTTGAAGTTCTTGATGACATAGTTCATCGCCGCTTCAATCGAGAATGATCGTTCGCTTTTCCCGATCGGCGCGAATAAATCATACCAGGGTAGACCGTTTTCGTGTCCCAGCAGTTGCGCTTTTCGTTTCAGATAGCGTCTGAACATCGGCAAGTGATCCCGCATGGAAACCAGAAGCGCATCCAAAGTTTTTCTTTCCATGCGTGAATCATAGACCGCTTCATCAAGAGCACTGCCAAAACCACGCATTTCAGTGATCTCGTTCACTTCACCCTTGATGCTGTTCAGTGCGGATGCCACGGATTGTTCAATTTTGGGATAAGCGGCCAGTTCGGCCTCGTAGGCTTGCTTTCGTACTGCGGGGTCTTGTGCATGCGCCTTGTTGCGGATGTCACTCAAGGTTACCTCTTTGTCGTCGAACTCGACTTTAAGCACACTGGTAAGCAATCCTTGCAGTTGACTCCAGGCTGATGACCCTGTCTGCGTCAATTTGGCGATCAGGTTCTCCTCGGCTTCACTGAGGACATATTGTGCGCGATCGACTATCGCGTTCAGGTAATAGGCATGTTCTTTCAAAAGCGGGTCGCTTTCAATCAGTTCATCGAGATTGGAAACCTTCGGCAACCATTTTGCAAAGGCTGTGTTGAACGGTGTGGTCTTGGATGAAAGTTGTTGCATGCGGTTCATCCAGGCATTCGATTTTTCATCCTCGGCGTCGGTGGATAAAGACAAATTGACAAAGCCGAACGCACGGATGAGGTTTTGCCTTAAAGCGCCGGCGATTTCGATGTGGCGCTTGATCTTATCGAGTTCATCACCGGGTTCCTGCAATGTCTCCACATAATCGTTCGCTTCACCGATCAGTGTTTGAATACGTTCGATGGTATTGTTGAACGCTTGGGATTCATAACTGGGAAATAGTGCATCCAAATTCCAGGTTTTCATGTGTTGCCTCCTCATATCTTCATAAAAGTAAATCCCTTCAAAATACCCGGAAAAATGGGTTTGAAGGGATCCTTATCAGCGTCTACTCATGGCGATGATCGCCAGTAGACGTAACATTTCGACAAACAGCCAGACAATCGTCACAACAAGGGACAAGCCCAGGCTCCACTCATATTTCTTATCGGCGCCGGCTTCCACCAGCTGGGTGATGTTGTCGAAGTCAAGCAGCAAGAAGATTGAAGCCGCTACAACGCCGATGACGACAACCAAGACATAAAAGCCGAACATGTTGCCATAGATATCGGCACCGAAAATCGATGCTACAAACAAGAACAGGTTCGCAAGCAACAAACCGAAAAGAATGGACATCATGATTTTTCTGAAGGTCGAGCCGACACGGATGATGCCGCTACGGTACAAAAACAGCATCGCCGCAAAAACACCACCGGTAGCCAACAAGGCCGTCGTCACGATGTGATCGCCGAACACCAGGGTGTATATCCCGGAAATCACGCCGAGAAAAGCGCCTTGCATCAAGGCATATATGATAGAAAACAGCGGTGCCAGATCAGGTTTGCTCATCGCGATGAACACACAGATGATCGCTACAATCGGTGCGCCGATCAGTAGGGGCATGCCCCCGAAAACCTCGCCTTGCTGAATCAGGGCTCCGGCGGTAAACGTACCCACCACAAGCATGATCAGCAGCATCAAACTTGTCTTGGAGACCACTCCGGCATACGTAGCCGTGTTCGATGTGGCGATGGACGCCTCTTTTTGCATGTGTCGCATAACGGGATTGGTTGTTCTATATCTCATGATTCTCACCTCTCAATAAAGTATTATACACGATTTTTTTCAAATTTGAAGTCCTGAAAACTAAATATCGAACAAGTTCATCTGAGATGTATCCGGCAGGTCGCCGAACGCATCAAGCGCTTCTAATTTCTTAAAAAGTGTCGAAGACAGCAATGTCCGTTCTTTGACGTCTTCTCTTGAAGTGAACATTTTCTCTTCACGTGCCTTCACAATCGATTCGGCGACTTTCTGACCTAGACCATCCAACGCCAGAAACGGTAAGCGCAAGGCATCGTTTTCCGATATTTTGAAATCACAGGCATCGGATTCGAGAATGCTGACGGGTTTGAAGCGGTAACCACGCTTCACCATTTCAAGAGACACTTCCAACACCGTGTAGAGTTTCTTCTCGGGATCACTCGCCTTGTTGCCTTTTTGATGGATTTCATCCATGCGTTGTTCAATGGCGAACTCGCCGCCTTGCATCGCGATCAGATCGAAGGCTTGTGCCCGTTTGGAGAAGTAGGCGGCATAGAAGTATATCGGCCGGTACAACTTGAACCAGGCGATTCTGAGCGCCATCATGACATAGGCGGTCGCATGCGCTTTCGGGAACATGTATTTGATTTGTCCAGACGACCAGATATACCATTCGGGAATGTTGTATTCACGCATGATGATCTTGTACTGTTCCCATTTTTCCGGATTGAACTGCGCTTTGCCCTTGCGGATGAACTCGGAAATCTCGAAAGCCTTGTCAGAGGGCATGCCGTTTTGAATGAGATAGACCATGATATCATCACGACACCCGATGACATCCTTAAAGGGAATCTCACCGTATTGCGTCTTGCCCATGACAAGCATTTCCGCATTGTTGAGCCATACATCGGTCCCGTGCGACAGGCCTGAGACTTTTACGATGTCCGCAAAGGTCTTGGGTCGCGAATCCCGCAACATGCCCCGGACGAACTGTGTCCCCATCTCGGGCACGCCATAGGAAGCCACGTCGCTACGGATATCGGATTTCTTAAGACCGAGCACTTCCGTGCCCGACAACATTTTATAGACCTGCGAATCGTCAAGCGGAATATCCCTGGCGTCACGGAAAGGGAAATTGATGGGGTCTTTTTGCACGAAGTCCATCAAGTAGCGGATCATTGTCGGATCATCATGACCCAGCACATCGAGTTTAAAGAGATTGTCTTCAAAGGCGTGATAATCGAAGTGCGTAGTCCGCCAGTTCGACGTCGTGTCATCGGCCGGGAACTGCACCGGCGTGACATCATAGATTTCTTTATAATCCGGTACGACCACGATGCCGCCTGGATGCTGCCCGGTCGAGCGCTTTACGCCGGCGATTACCTTTGCCCGGCGTTCGATTTCAGCCTTGCGCAGATTCAGATTCTTCTTCTCGGCGTAGCCTTTGACGTAGCCGAAAGCGGTCTTCGAGGCGACCGTGGAGATGGTACCCGCCCTGAAAGCGCGTTCCTTGCCGAAGATTTCACGGATGTATTCATGCACCACACCCTGATAGTCCCCGGAGAAATTCAAATCGATATCCGGAACCTTGTCACCTTTAAAGCCGAGGAAGGTTTCAAAGGGGATGTCATGGCCGTCCTTCTTAAGTTCATGATCACATTTCGGACACGGCATCTTCGGTAGGTCGAAGCCGCTGTCAACGGTTTCAAGGACAGTTTGCAATCCTTGTTCTTCAGGCTTGATATCATACTTCTCTTTATCCTCCGGTGCCAATTTGAAACTGGTGAAATGACACTTGGGACATACATAGTGGGGACTCAACGGATTGACTTCGGTAATGTCCATCAACGTGGCGACGAAACTCGAACCGACACTTCCCCGTGAACCAACAAGATAGCCTTCGTCAAGACTTTTCTTGACAAGCAGATGGGAGATGTAATAGATACCGGAGAATTTATTGTCGATGATGCTTTTCATCTCTTTGTCGAGACGGTCCTTGACATAAGGCGGTAAAGGGTTGCCGTATAACTTGAATGCGTTTTTCTTCACCATGTCGACCATTTTCGTTTCTACTGAGGGAATGCCCTTCAGTGCGAGGAAATCGTCTGTCGGTGCATAGAGTTGTTCGGTGAAAACCGGGAATGTCTCGATCTTATCAGCAATCAGGCGACTGTTATCGATGACGATTTCTTCTCTTGAAGCTTCATCAAGATGGGAAAAGGCTTCGAGCATTTCGGGTGTGGTCCTAAAATATTGTGAGGGGATTTTGTCATACCGGCTCAAACGATGATAGCCGCCGCCGACAATCGGGGTTTGGATATAGATATCACGGTAAAGCACCCCATCGGGGTCGATGTGGTGGGCATCGCTTGTGGCCACCACCGGCACGTGCGCTGCCTTCGCGACTTCGAGCATACGCTGGTGTGTCGCTTTGATGCGTGTTTCCACGTTTTCCATGTCTTGCGACAAGTGTCGATAATCCTCAAGGGGCTGAAGTTCGACGTAATCGTAGAAACCGACCGCATCTTTCAACGTGTCCAGTCCTCTGTTTAGGGCAATTTCAAAGAAGGCACTGTTCATGCATCCTGAACCGATCAAAAGCCCTTCGCGATGTTTTTCCAGAATTTTCCGCGGTAGTGCGGGACCCTTCTGATAATACTTCGTGTTCCCCAGGGAAATCAATTTATAGAGATTTTTCAGGCCCTGCTTGTTTTTGACAAGAACACTCAAATGGTCGGTTCTGGCATTCTTATAGCGGTTATGACCGGCGATGACTTTTTCGGGGTGTTTCAGATCGTTGAATGTATGGATCTTGTTTTTCTCGAAATCGCTGAGCATGTGCAAAAAGACATCGGCTGTCGCCCTGGTATCGAACTCGGCGCGGTGGTGTCTTTGCAATTCGACGTTGAAGTATCTTGCGACTGCCTTGAGATTGAAGCGTTTCAGTTTGTCGCCATATAACTGGCGGGCGATCTGCAAGGTGTCGATTGCCGGATACGCCCCTTCATAGAGATCAAGTCTTCTCAGGTTTTCATAGACATGCGCCATATCGAAAGTGGCGTTATGGGCGACCATGATCGTACCGGAAAAAAACGTCTTGAACTCAGGCAGGACCGTATCGATTTTCTTGGCGTTTGCGACATCGCTGTCCTGGATACCGGTCAATTTCTTGGTGAACTCGCTCAACTTCTGTTCAGGGTTGATAAATGCGTTGTAAGCGTCGATCACCTGGTGGTCTTTTATTTTTACAGCCGAGATTTCGATGATCTTGTCGAAGTTCGTCGACAGACCCGTGGTTTCGATGTCGAAAACCGTGTAGGTCGCTTCTCTTAAGTTAAGGTCCGCTTCGCCTGAAGCCATCAAAGTGTTGGCTTCATCGACAACGGAAATCTCGGCACCGTATATCGGTTTGATGCCGTGTTTTTTTGAAGCTTTCTCGAACTCCGGGAAAGCTTGGACGGTATCGTGGTCTGTCAAGGCAATCGCGTCATGGTTCCACTGTTTTGCGGTCTTGACGTAAGCTTCGATGGCATCGATGCCATCAAGAGTGCTCATTTTCGAATGCAGATGCAGCTCCACACGCGGTGTCTCGCTATCATCCGTGCGGGTTTCGATCGGCACCGGAATGTTGGTTCGCTCGATGTTGTCGGCGATCAACACGACCTCATCGTTGAAATGGTCGTACTGTGCGTAAGCCCGGACTTTCATTTTCATGTTTTCCTCACATTGATCAAGGAAAGTCATTTCTTCTTTGTCACGGACGAACTTCTTGACATAGATGGCATCATCGCCATCGCTCAAGACGAAAGTATAAAGTGTGGTCTGTTTTTTGATAGCGCGCTTCTCGAAGGTCTCTATCAAACCTTCTACAGCGAAGTTCGCTTGATTGTGCGCGCTTTTGTATTCGTTGAGTTCGTCTTCGGTATTTGGCACATCTCTTAGCTTGTGTTTAATGCCGGGAACGGTCTGATCCCTATAGCTGAGATAGCTCGGGGTCTGCTGGCGCTCCTGAACTTCTTGTTCTTCTTTTTCTTCGGCTTCCTGACTTTGCGCCTCGATGCGTTCGGTGATTGTCGGTGCCTCTTCGCAGTAGCGTACTTTCAGATCTACTTCGAAACCGAAAACGAGCAATAGACCCTCAACCTCATGCAACAGTTCTTCCACATAGACGCTGTCCCTGGGACAAACGACAAAAAGCGTGGTGTCTTCCTGTTTTACTTCCATGCCGCTCAATGCATGATAACGGGGTTTTTTTTCAATCAGCTGTTGCAACACGACCTGGTAATAATCGAGAAGATAAGTGTCGTTGACTTCGGCATAATCAATTTTATATTCAACGCCATTGCAGGCATCCAAAACAATCGGCAACGATTCAAGTCGGTTCATAAAACGCTTAAAAACCCCTATTTCTAGAGGTTCTTCAAACTCGATATTGAAGTGCCAGACGCCGGTGTCCTCATCGACTTCAAGTTCGATGAGCTTGCCGTCCATCTGGTTTTTCAGATCTTTCAAATCGAGGATATTCAGTAATGTGTCAAAGGCATTTTCCATAGTTGAACACTCCAAATCTACTCTCAATTATAGCACACAAGACGAAAAAAAAAGTAGAGGTCATCTACTTTTATTTCTCGAATTCAATGTCTACTTTTCCGGCCATGATTTCCTCTAAGGCTACGCCGACCGGTTTACTGCTTTTTGCATCGATCACGGAATCATCCTTTTCCCGGATGATTTTCGCACGCATGGCTGCGGCATATGAAAGTTTATACTTGGAATCGATATTCTTAAGCAATTCATCGATTGACGGATATCGTAAACCGTCTTTGTTTTCACTCATTTTTTCCTACCTCCATCAGTTCGTTGTATTTATGGATGGACCGTTCTGTTTTCGCATGTTCGGCCCTGATAATCGCTAGTACTCTATCTGCAGCATTTGTCACTTCATCGTTGACGACGATGTAGTCGTATTTGTGTGCGAGGGGAAACTCGCGTTCGGCCTTGTCCATCCGTTTTTGAATGGTTTCGGCCGATTCCGTACCCCGTCGCAACAATCGACGATAAAGGGCTTCCTTGTTCGGCGGTGCGATAAACACAAAGACACCGTCCGGTGCTTTTTCCCTGACTTGAAGCGCACCTTGCACTTCTATTTCCAGGACAACCTCTTTACCGGCTTTCAGATGTTCTTCGACTTTATCCCGCGGGGTGCCGTAGTAATTGCCGACAAATTCCGCCCATTCCAGAAAAGCATCGTTCTTGATGCGTTCTTCGAACTCGGTCTTGGTCACGAAATAGTAATCTTCACCATCGACTTCACCGGCTCGCGGCGGACGTGTGGTCATGGATGTCGAATAAACGAGATCGTGGCCTTCCAGATCGAAAAGCGCCTTGCGCACTGTTCCCTTTCCTACACCAGAGGGACCGCTTAGTACGACTAACAAGCCACGTTCATTTAGTTTCATCCACGTCCCTCCATCTCTTTGTTTGATTACTAAATATGATAACATTTTTACCAGACAATTGTAAGCCTAAAGAAATACTTTTTTCAAATTAGCGCGTTCATGATACAATGATGGGGGTGATTACCATGAGTTTTGACGGTGTTTTAATGCATCACGTGATTCAAGAACTGCATGAAACCTTACGTGCGGGACGCATCAGCAAAATCTACCAGCTTCACGATTTTTCCTTTCTTTTCCACATCAGACGCGAAAAGACCAAACACTTGCTGATCAGCCCTTCACCACACAATACGCGGATGCATCTCACGAAAGGTCAATACGACAAGCCGATGCAGCCGCCACTTTTTTGCATGTTCTTAAGAAAACACATCGAAGGCGCGCGCATCGAAAAAATCACGCAACACAACAACGACCGCATCGCCTTATTCACCCTGAACACAACCAACGAACTCGGTGATAGCGTCAACCGCACCCTAATCTATGAAGCGCTCGGCAAAGACGGCAATCTCATCCTTGTCGATGATAGCGATACAATCCTCGATTGCCTGAATCACACTCACCCCCTAGAAGACCGCCGTACCATGATTCCCGGCGCGAAATACCACTATCCCGAAGATGATCGCATCAACCCTTTTGACCGGGAGAAATCCAAAACCTTGCTCGCTACACAGCGGATTGATGCACCCAAAGCCCTAGTCGAACATTTCCAGGGCATCGGACCCTTGTTCGCAACCGAGTGGTATCAACGAAGAAAAGATGACGGACATGAAACCTTGATGGCCATGCTCGAAGAAAAAAACTACACCATGGCAAAGGGAAAGAAAATCGTGTTCGCAAACATCGACCTTACGCATTATCGAGGCGAGAAGACAACTTTTACCTCTCCTTCTGAACTCATCGACCACGTCTTTACCGACATGATGGATAAAAACCGCTACAATCAGGAATACAAGACACTCAAACAATTCATCGACCGCCAGATAAAAAAACAGACCAGAAAAATAGAGAATCTCAACAAGGACCTGAATGCGAACATGCAAGCAGATGAGAACCGCATCAAAGGCGACTTGATTCTCTCCAACCAACATAAAATCAAAAAGGGTGACCGCAGTGTCACCTTACATGATTATGAACATCAAAAAGATGTGAACATAACGCTTGAACCCACCAAATCCCCGGTTGAAAACGCCAACAGGTATTTTCACGCCTACAAGAAGCAAAAGAAGAGCCTTCCCCACCTTAAAAGACAGATTGTCAAATCAAAAAATGAACGCACGTATTTCAATCTGCTTGAAAGCCAACTGGCGCATGCCGATCTGAACGATCTTGAAGAAATCAAGGAAGAACTGCAGAACTACGGCTATCTAAAAAAAAGAACCGGCAAGAAGAAACAAGCCTCCCGGAAAGCGAAACCGCTCCGGTTCATCGATGATAACGGTGTGGAAATCCTCGTCGGTAAAAACAACAAGCAAAACGGTGAGCTTACACACAAAGTCGCCGATTACAACCATGTCTGGTTTCATGTGCAGAGCTTTCAAGGATCACACGTCATCGTCAAGACAACCTGGAACAACTTGACAGAAACCACCATCAGAACCGCAGCCCACCTGGCGGCCTACTTTTCCAAGATGCGGCACTCCTCCAGTGTCGCCGTCGATTATACCGAAATCCGCAACATCAAGAAGATTCCGGGGCAAAAACCATGTTTCGTGACCTATACCAAGCAAAAAACAATCTACATCGACCCTGATGAAACGTTCATCAAAACCTTGAAACAACCCAAATAGATATTAATTACTTGGAGGAAAAACATGCTGTTTCTATTCAACGCATTACGTCTTACACTCAAGCACTACTTTAAAATCATGCCCTACCTCTTTCTTGGATTCATCCTGTACTTCCTCATTAATACCATACCGTTTATCGGCACTGTCCTGGCCCTGCCGGTCCTTGTTGGCATGGCTTACACAACGACATACGTCGCCTTGAGCGAACAGCCGCTAAAAAGTGCACCGCTCTTCATCGGCTATGAAGAAGGCTTCCTCGGAAAGAACATCCTCTATCTTCTTGTACAACAGCTCTTAACCTATGGTATCACCTTCGTGGTCGGCGGCAGGCTCTTTTTGCATTTACTCCGTGAGATCGATTTTGAATCCTTACAAGGTCCCCCACTTTACTGGGTCATGCTGCTATTCACCGTCATCTTTTTACCGGCCTTCATCTTCTCGATGATTCTGGCGATGGTCCCTTATCTCCTGGCCGATCCGAAGTTCAATCAGACGGTACAAAACCCCCTCATCACAAGTTTCAAGATGCTAAAGGGACATTATATCCGCCTGCTTGCTTACCGGATCCCTTTCATCCTGTGGTATCTTTGGTTGATCGGTGGGAGCGTGTTCACTGGCATCTGGTTGATTGTCAACACGATGCTCGAACCGACCGGTGGCGGCATTTTCGTCGTGTTGTGGCTTCTATCGGGACCGCTTCATGTCCTTTTGATCATGCCGTGGTACCGCATGGTCCATACCCTGTTGTTCATCGAACTACGTAGAAATATTTCCTAAGAAAAGCGTGCTCTTCAAGCGAGCACGCTTTTTTATCGGGTTTTATTTTTGATTTCCTGTTGTACCATCTCGATGAAGGTTGCCTTGGATACGGTGACTTGTTCTTTTTCTCCGTATCTTCTGTAGGTGATGCTACCGTCTTCGACTTCTTTGTCTCCGACAACAAGCTGATAAGGTATTTTTGCCTGTTGGGCTTCACGGATCTTGTAGCCGAGTTTTTCGTTTCTAAGATCAATCTCGCTTCTGAGTTCGAGATCGGTGAAGGTCTCATGCAATGCTTCGGCATAGTCTTGATGCGCATCAAGACTGACTGGAATCACTTTCAGCTGCACGGGCGCTAACCAGGTGGGGAAAGCACCTTTATATTGTTCTAAAAGGATACTCATCAGGCGTTCCCAGGTAGAGATGAGACCGCGGTGGATGACCACGGGACGGTGCTTGGCACCGTCATCACCGATATAGGTGAGATCGAACCGTTCCGGTAAAAGGAAGTCCAGTTGTACGGTGCTCATCGTGATGACGTGGTCCATGGCCGTGCGGACCTGGACATCGATTTTAGGACCGTAAAAGGCGGCTTCACCCTTGACTTCACGGTATGCGATTTTTTCCTCATCAAGCAATTGCTTGAGTGTGGCTTCGGCTTCATCCCATAACTGGTCGTCATCGTGGAACTTGCCCTTGGTCGTATCCCTTAAAGCGAGTTCGAGATAGTCGATTTCCAAGTCGAGGTCGGTAATGACCTTGTTGATGAGGTTATAGGCCGAAAGTACTTCTTGTTTGATCTGGTCCTTACGGGCGAAGATGTGCGAGTCGGTGAGGGTCATCGCCCTAACACGCTCCAGGCCCGATAGACCGCCGGAAGCCTCATAGCGGTGCTGGATGACGATTTCGGCGTATCTTAAAGGCAGATCGCGGTAGCTTCTCAGCTCACTGTTATAGACGATCATGTGGTGAGGACAGCTCATCGGTCTTAGGACAAAGGTCTCATCACCGTCTTTCATCAGCGGGAACATGTCATCCTGATAGTGATCGAAATGGCCGCTGGTCTCGTAGAGCTCCTTGGTACCGAGCACGGGGGTGGATAGATGTTTATAGCCATGTTTACGTTCAAGTTTGTAGACATAGTCCTCCAGTGTGCGTCTGACGGTATAGCCGTTGGGTAGCCAGATCGGAAGACCCTGACCGGCCTTCTTGTCAAGCATGAAGATTTTGAGCTCCTTGCCGAGCTTGCGGTGGTCGCGTTCCTTGCGGTCCTCAAGCACAGCCAGGTGTTTTTTGAGTTCTTCTTCTGTGAACCAGCTGGTGCCATAGATCCGTTGCAGCATCTCCCGATCAGAGTCGCCACGCCAGTAGGCACCGGCCACGCTTAGTAGCTTGAAATGTTTGATATGACGGGTATTGCCCACGTGACCGCCGCGGCATAAGTCGACGAATTCACCTTGGGTATAGACGGAGATGATTTCGCCTTCTTCCAGATCGCCGATGAGTTCTTGTTTATAGGGATCGTCCTTGAAACGCTTCAAGGCTTCTTCCTTGGTGATTTCCTCGCGGGTCATCGATTCTTGTTCCTTGACGATGCGGCGCATCATCTGTTCGATCTTCGGCAAATCCTCTTCCTTGATCGTATGTTCGGTGGCGATGTCATAATAAAAACCGTCCTTGATTGCCGGGCCGACACCGAACTTGGCATCCGGATACAGTCTTTTTACCGCTTGGGCCATCAAATGGGCCGTCGAGTGGTTCAATACTTCGAGTGCTATTTCGTTGTCTTTCGTAATCAAATCCACCTTCGCATCTTCATAGATGGGACGGTTCAGATCGTATAGATCTTCATTGACGAATGCTGCGACTGTCTTCTTTTTCAATCCCGGCGCAATCGATCCGGCAATTTCTTCGGGGGTGATGCCCGGCTCGAAAGGTTTTTGGTTGCCGTCTTTGAATGTGATTTCAATCATGGTTTTTCCTCCTGTCGTCATAGCGCGCCTCATTGATCTTGTCTTTTTCAATGATGGCGTCTTCCAAATCAATCTCATAGATGTTGGCAATGTGCGTAACATAGTGCAACACGTCATAAAGCTCATATTTGATCTTGTCTTTGCGGTTCTGATCAAGCCCTTTTTGATGCGCTTTGCGCATCTCTTCGGAAAGTTCCCCGACTTCCTCGAACAGTTTCAGGACAACCTCATACTGTTTGTCCGGGGCATAATCGATTGTCTTGATGTGGGCTTGCAGTTGTTTGATGGTCAGATCTTTTTTAAGCATCGGTATCAACTCCTAATGATAAAAAAACGTCCTTAACCCATGTTAAGGACGAAATTGCTTCCGCGGTACCACCTTAGTTCTATAAAGCACTCAAACCCTTAACGCGGGAGACGGACAGCCTTTCGGTGTCAACTTCGAGGGAGTGAATGTTTTTGGTTGGCGGCTTTCACCGGCCCGCCTCGCTGGTTGGTCAAAACATCCGTGGCCTCTGCATCGTTGTTAATAGTATGGTACAAAGAAAAGCGGGTTTTGTCAATCATTTCATGTTGATGGTTTCACTAAGGGCGCGAATCCTTTCGATGATGCGGTAGCCCTTGATTTTCTCGGTCTGTTGGTCGGTGCTGATGAAATTGCTGGCCAGTTCCTCTGTGGGGACGTTTGAGGAGAAAAATGTCGGTTTTTGATCCAAAAGCCGGTACTGAAGCACCGGACCCAGCACTTCATCGCGGATCCATTCGGAAAAGGCTTCGCCGCCGATGTCATCGAGACAGAGGATGTCCACGGTTTTAAGCGCGTTGATCCGTTCTTCCAGGTTTCCTTTGGAGATGGCACTTTTTATTTCACGGACAAGGTCGGGGTAATAGGCGATTAAAACTTCATAGCCCAGTTCGCTGAAACGGTTGGCGATGGCTGCGAGCGTATAGGTTTTCCCGATCTGATAACGGCCATGGATATAAAGGCCCTTGATGGTTTCACCTTTGGCGTACTGGTTGGATAGACCCATGATTTTCTGGTAAAGCCGTTTTCTGGCCTCGGTGTCCATATGGAAATCCTGTAACGTGGCTTCGAAAATCATTTTCGGCAGGTAAAGCGCATTGATCCTGTCTTTGCTTTCTCTGCGTTTTTCATGGGCGATCGCATATTCGCACGGTTTGTATTCAAGGGTAATTTTTTCGCGGCGATATCTCAAGACAGGTCGCATGCCTCGGGTTTCCTGGGTACACTGATCCAATCCCTTGCAAGGTACGCAACGGGCATTTTCCTTTTTATAGATCAAAAGTTCGCTCAAGGATTCCTCGATGGTTTGTGTGCCGATATCATGTTTGATGAAAAAAGCTTCTAACTCGCTGTCTTGGGCAAGCGATTCGGTGATTTCATCGATTAGATTCGGGTTTTCTTTGAAATTGAGTTTTTTCATGATGAGCCCCCTTGTTTTTTCAGATAGTCGTCAAACCAGTCGACATTGGTGTCGATGGGTTTCTCCCGACCTCTTCTTCCCGTCTGGTATTTGGTGGTTTTAGCCTTGTTGCGTCTGGCCTTGATTTGTTCTATCGCATCTTCGGCGGTCTTGACACCGTTTCGTTTCCAGGTTGCTGCGACTTTGTCGAAGTAGTTGTAACTGGGAAAATCGTTGTCGAGCTCCTTGAGCACGTAAGCGATCAGGACGTTGATGACTTCATGTTTCAGACCGCTTTCGGTTATCAGACGCTCCAGCGTTCTGAGTTCGACCGCAGCGGCTTTCGAGCCGGTGGCTTCTTCTAGAAGCGTTTTTGGATGGACGCTTTGGAAATACGTCAGGTTATATGGATCGTTTTTCCGCCGGATTTTGCGCGGGGTCTGTTTTTGATAATGGTTTTGTGCGTGTTTGATCAAAACATCGAAATCGATGGTCTTATCCTGTTTGATCGACTGTTTCAGCATCGTTTGCATGTCGGCTTCCTGAAGCTGATAGATATAGGCGATTTCTTCGAGTTTCTCTTTTGTTTTCTTGGTTTTCAATTTCGGACCGGTCATGTTATCAGGCAGTGTACCCAAGACGATTTCGAGATCGATCTTTTCTGTGAAAGCCGCTTTCTTGCTTTCGTCTTCTGTGAACTGCGCACGGCTTTCGATACGTTGGTAGACCGGTTGGAACACTTCATCAAACCGTACAGAAACATTTTTGTCCGTTTTGTGGATGCGGCGGCTGATCTTGAAGTGAGCCACGAGGTCATCAAAGCGTTCAGGACCGATCTGGTTTTTCAGATAGATACCAAACGGGGAATCCTTGATGAAGCCTTCGGCTGAAAAGGGTAGATACAGCTCGATGGTGAAACCGTCATTGGTTTTATAAGTCTCGATCAAACCGACAGCTTCAAGTTTCTGGCGTGCAGCGAGAAACTGGTTCGGTGTCAGTTTCAGCATGTCGAAAAAGAAAGCATGCGGATAGGCAGGCGTCTTGAGGTTCGATTTGTCGATCAAGGCATGCAGCGCCGTATAGAGGCCAAAAGCATCCTGGCCGATGATCGGTTGGTAAAGCAGACTGAGTGCATGCATATGCGTATGCGAAAGTGGGGCTTTCGCCACAATCCTCAATTCGCTTTTTGGATGAATCTCTGCCATAAGGGCGCCTCCTAGCTGTCGCTTAAGTCTTTCAATGTTCTAAGGAGCTTGTCGAACGCTTTTCTTGTTTCCAGAATGTTTTTGGAATTGTCGATCACGAAATCGGCTTTTTCTTTTTTTTGTGATAAAGGAATCTGTGCTTTGATTTTTGCCTTGGCGTAATCTTCATCAATGCCTTCACGTGAAACAAGACGGGATATCTGGTCTTTTTTTCTGGCGTAGACAACAATGGTCTTATCCATGAATGCATCGAACTTCGCCTCGAACAACAAGGGTACATCCACAACAATCAACGTATGTCCCTCGGCTTTGAGGTTGTCTATTTTCAGAAAAACAGTGTCCTTGACTTTCGGGTGGACGATCTTGTTGAGTTTTAGTCTTTTCTCTTCATCATAGAAAATGATCTGCGCGATTTTGTTGCGGTTTATCTCTTTTGCCGGGGTTAGGACGTCCTCGCCGAAAAAATCGAGAATATCCTGATAAATCTCCTTATCCTTCTCGAGCAATCGTCTGGCGATGGTGTCGGTGTCGATAACAGGAATACCGGCGTCCTTGAAAAGTTTGGATACCGTTGATTTTCCGCTGGCGATGCCGCCAGTCAAACCTACGACTAATGTCATGGTCATCCTTCTTTCTACTTCAGTCGTTGACATTCGGGACAAAGATAGGTACCTCTGCCTCCGAGTTTTATTTTTATGATTTTCTCGCCGCACTGCACGCAGGATTTACCCGCTTGCAAGTGCACGTTGAGTTCGTTTTGAAAGCGGCCGGTGATGCCAAGACCGTCTTTATATGATCGAATGGATGCGCCACCGAGTCGCACCGCTTTATCCAGAACCTTTTTCGTGCAGGTTATCAAACGTTCAAGCGCGGTATCATCCAAAGTACCAACCGGTGTAGCCGGATGAAATCCGAGGCAAAAACAGATCTCATCGGCATAGATGTTGCCGATGCCCGTCACATGGCTTTGATCGAGCAAAGCGGGTTTGAGCGGACGGATCCTGTTTTCAAAACGTTCTTTGAGATAAGCGACGTTAAAAGCGGGTGCGTCGTATTCAACCCCGAGTTTTATCAGGGGCGGGGTCGTATGAAGCGTCTTCGGTGTTTTGATGTGGAAGGTTCCGAACTTGCGGACATCATGATACCGGAGCGTCAGCCCATCTTCAAACGTGATGATCAGATGCTCATGTTTTTCTTTCGGGTCATTTTCCGGTTTCATGAAATATTTGCCTTCCATTCGCAAATGACTCACGAGATATATCCCGTCCAAATCGATGACGAGGAATTTGCCGAACCGTTTGATATCGATGACGGTGCGGTCTTTCAAGGTGTCATTGAAATGCTTTAGCGTCGTTTTTACCATGGGGCGGTAATGGACGGCCACCTGTTTGATCGTCTTTCCGGTGATGTTTCGTTTCAGACTCTTGCGTACCGTCTCTACTTCCGGGAGTTCAGGCATTATTCTATGACTTGTACGCGTTTGGGATCATAACGGTAGTCGATTTTGTGTGCGTCTTCACCGGGATGGCCCACCGCAATCAAGGAAAAAGGACGGACATCATCATCTAAATCCAGAATTTCTTTGACGGCTTGCATGCGATCTTCCAAGGGGAAAACCCCGATCCAGACGGCACCAAGACCTTGGTTGGTTGCTTCAAGAAGAATGTTCTGGGTGGCCGCAGCCATATCCTGGGGTACCATCATGTCACGTTTGATATCGCTCTTGATGAGTGTCAAAATACCCAGCGGCGCTTCCTTCAGAGGCCAGGCGCCTTTTGAAATCGCCGAGAGTTCTTCCAGTCGTTTGCGGTTTTTGATGATGAGAAATTTCCAGGGTTGCTGATTGACAGCACTCGGTGCCTGCATGGCACTCATCAGCATTTTCTCGATTTGTGCGTCCTTTACCGGTTTGTCCTCATAGCGACGAACACTTTTTCTTTTTAGACATAGACTCATCTTATCCCTCCGGATTGACATGTACAATGACATGTCCTATATTTTTTTCACTCAACAATGCTCTTTTAACTTCGTTGGCCACATCGTGGCCTTCTTTGACGGAAATGGTGCCATCGACTCTAATATCCACGAGTACCTGGTAATAATGACCATATACAATCATCGTCAATTTGTCAACACGAATGACACCTTCGATGCTTTCAGCGATATCCTTCGTCTTTTGCAACGTGGTTTTAGGAGCACTTTTTCCAATCATGGACCGTACGGCATCCACAATAATCAAGATGGCCACACGCAAGATGAAAAGACCAATCACGAAAGCGGCAAGCAAATCACCATAAAGCAGCAAGTCGTTATTGATGCGCGCGCCGATGAGCGCAAGGGCGATTCCGATGATGACGACCACCGAACCCAGGACATCGGTGAAAGATTCCTGCCCACTGGCCTTAAGCACTTGGGATTCGAGGTTTTCAGCCTTGAAAAGCAAATATCTGGCCAGGAACAATTTGGCGATGATGACCCCACCGGCGATGCCCATCCCGTATATGCTGGGTACGACCGGTGTCTCACCGATATTCGCAAATAGATTATAGAAGACCTGATAAGCCATGAAAAGGACCATCATACCCAAGAAAAGCGAAAGGACGTATTCAATCTTACCATGGCCGATCGGATGTTCGGCGTCCGGTGGTTTATTGGAATGCCGCAAGCCGAAAATGACGAGAATATCACTCAGAAAGTCGCTGAAGGAGTGGAGCGCATCGGCAATCAGAGCCGCACTACCGAAAAGTACCCCACCAAACACCTTGACCACGATTAAGGAGACATTGACAAAAAAACTCTTGATCATGACCGTTTCGCGTGCACGATTATTTTGCTTCATCGAGGTTGTCTCCTACCGCCAGACTGATTGTCATCGGCACATCCAACACCACACAGGTTTCCATGGTCTCTTTCACCAGACGTGTCATTACATCCGTTTCCTCCGGATGGACATTGAACACAAGTTCATCGTGAATCTGGAGAATCATGCGGCTTTTCAGTTGTTTTTCTCGCATCGCCCGGTTGATATCCACCATGGCGATTTTGATGATATCGGCCGCGCTGCCTTGTAAGGGTGCGTTCATGGCCGTTCTTTTTCCAAGTTCTCTTTGGGCGTAGATTTTGCTGTTCAGTTCCGGGATATACCGTCTTCTTCGGTAAAGTGTCTCCACAAAACCGGATGTTTTAGCCTCTTCGACGACAGTATCCATGAATTTCCCGATACCGGGGAACTTTTCATAATAGGCTTCGATGAAGGTCTTGGCATCTTTGGTGCTGATGCCTAGTTCCTCGCTCAGACCCCAAGCGCTTTGACCGTAGATGATGCCGAAATTGACCGCTTTGGCAATCCGTCTTTCATCCGCGGTAAGCTCCTTTTTATCGAAAATTTCCTTTCCGGTTGTCGTATGGATGTCCTCATCGTTTTCAAACGCTTTGATCAAGGTTTCCTCTTTGGCCATATGGGCGAGAATTCTCAGTTCAATCTGCGAATAATCGGCAGCCAGAAGCTTATGGTCTTGTTCGGGAATGAAAACTTTGCGCAGGTCCCGCCCGATTTCCGTACGGATGGGAATGGTCTGCAGGTTCGGTTCGATGCTGGAGAGGCGTCCTGTTTGTGTATAGGCCTGTTTATAGATCGTATGGATCTTATTGTCTTCATGGACCGCATCTTTAAGACCTTTCACGTAGGCGTTCTTCAGTTTGGTGATTGTGCGGTAACGCATCAGTTTCGGAATGATGGGGTGCTTGTCATGCAATCTTTTCAATACATCGACACTGGTAGAATACCCCGTTTTTGTCTTTTTAAGAGCGGGCAGATTCAGTTTTTCGAATAAGACCTCCCCGAGTTGTTTGGGCGATCCGATGTTGAATGAGAAGCCGGCATCCTCATGAATCGATGCCTCCAGTTTCTCGATCTCGGTATCCAACGATTCACCGAACATATCCAATGCTTCAAGATCGATGCGCACCCCGGTTTGTTCCATATCGCCCAGGATGATCGCAAGCGGTTGTTCGATGTCTTCAAGGAGGCTGAGTTGCTTGTTCTTCTTAAGATTCTCGAGCATGGATTCTCTCAGTTCTTCAACTGCGATGGCTTTTTTGACGGCATAGTCGATATAGACCGACTGTTCCGGAATTTTCCGCTTAGCACCTTTGTTGTAGACATCCTCTAGATAGGGAACATCCTCATAGTCGAAATTGGAGACGATCACTTTGAAGTCCTCTTTGGTGTTGGAAGGATTCAATACGTAGGCCGCGAGTAACAAATCAAAGGTGACGCCTGCCAGAAAAATATCTTCTTTTGCCAGTGAGACGTACATGGCTTTTGCATCGTACACATGTTTTTTCCTGTTTTCATCTTCTAGATATGAACGCATCAGATCGGAGGTGCGCAAGTGATCGAAAGGGATGAAACCGACACCTTCACGGCTTGATATCGCCAGGCCGAGCAATTCGGCGAAATGATAGTTCTCACCGAAATATTCCAGGATGATAGTAGCGTCACCTTTAAGATAAGGTTTGATCGCCGCATCATCGTTCAAGATTTGAACGTCTGCGTTCTTCGGTTTTTCTTTCGGTGTCTCTTCAGCTTTGTTCAGCTTGCGGATGAAACTGTGGAACTCCAGTTTTTCATAAAACGTCTTGAGCGTTTCATAGTCATAACCGTCATACGCAAGGTCATCGAGACTGATATCCAAATCGGCATCGATTTTCACTGTCGCAAGGTCACGCCATTTCAGTGCCGCTTCGCCGTGATGCTCGACCCGTTCTTTCAATTTGCCTTTGAGTTCGTTCAGGTTTTTCAGCAACGTTTCGATGTCACCGTATTCATGCAGCAGCTTCAACGCGGTTTTTTCACCGACACCGGGAATACCGGGAAGATTGTCGCTGGCATCACCCATCAGACCTTTCAAATCGGGAATCTGATTCGGTTTCAAGTCATAGTCCGCTTGCAGGTCTTCTTCCTTATAGACGCGTTCAGGTTCCAGTCCACGTTTGCTCATGCGCATGTAAACCTTGTGATTTAGCAATTGGAACAGATCCTTGTCGTTCGAGAGAATCTCGATCTCGTCGAAAGCATCATAATATTTATGGGCCAGCGTACCGATGATATCGTCGGCTTCCAGGTCTTCGGTTTCATAGACGTGCATCCCGAGTTTTTCGGGTACGGCTTTGATGAGGCCGAGCTGTTCTCTGAATTCATCAGGCATCGGCGTTCTTTTTGCCTTGTAGTCTTCATAAGCCTTGTGTCTGAATGTCGCCTTACCCATATCAAAGGCGACAAGACAGTGTGTGAATTCTTCTTTTAATATCACATTGAGCATATTAATAAGGCCGTACACCGCATTGGTGTATTGACCTTGGGAGTTTTTCATGAGATTGCCTGAATAAGCCGTGGCATAATAAGCTCTGAACATCAGGTTCGAGCCGTCGATCAGCAGGAGTTTCTTCATAAGGTTTCCTTCTTTCCGCAGGGTGCGTTCTCTGCCTTATTTTATCACAAAACCGCAACATTAAAAACGGTTGTCCTCAATTTCACCCGTAATGTTTGCTGGAATGAAACCGAACCGTGGTATCAAACCATCATTAGTAATAAAATAGGGCTGTTTTATAACAAAGACCGGTGCGAACCGGTCTATGGTCATTCAGGTTTCAATGTTGAGAATTGTTCCAAATTGACAGGGCTCTTGTAGTCGACCTGTTCAAAGGCGAAACCGTTCATCTGATAGAATTCCTTCAAAAACACTTGGGTCCCTTTGAGGGCAAACAGTTCTTCATCGGAAATGTTCGCCATTTTCTTTTGGACTTTTTCCTGGATGTCCTTGCGCATTTCATACGCATCGAGTCTTAGTCTACCGGCTGCATCGACCTCACGTTTCGAACCGTAAACCATGTCTTTGAACAACCGGTACTTGTGTTCGAGAATGGTCTCATGCACGCCGGCTTCCATCATGACATCATAAAGACAGGCAACATAAATCGGCATTTGCGGAATGAAGACGCTTGCTTTCGTAACGACAGCCTTGCTGGATGAAATCAAAGCTTCACCTTCGTATTTCTCTTGCAAATGCTCATGCATGAGGCTGGCGCGTTTTTCCAGGTCCTCCTTGGCTTTACCGATTGAACCAGAGCGATAAAGCTTATCGGTGGTCTCACCACCGACATACGTATAGGAGATCGTCTTGAAACCTTTATCCAGCAAGGAAGCCGCACCCAAATGTTCGATCCAGCTCTGCCAGTCGTCACCACCCATGACAAAAACGGTATTGGCGATTTCATCGTCTGTGGCCGGTTCAACGCTCAAGGTTTTGACTTCTCTTTTGGCGATGTCGATGGTTTGTCCCGTTACCGGTTCATCGACGGTTTTGATGCTGGAACGAATGAGTTCACCCGTCTTTTCATCCTTACGCGCACCGGCGGCCAGGGAATAGATCAGAAGGTCGATCTTCCCAAAAGTCTTTTTGATGTATGCGGCCACATCTTCTTTCATCTCTTTGCTGAATGCATCGCCGATGAAATCTTTATGGGTGTTGCCGGTTTTTTTTGCGTAGGACTGGAAAGCCACGTTGTTCCACCAACCGGCTGTACCGGTTCTTTTGCCTTTCGGAGCGGATTCAAAGGACACATTAACCGTATTGGCATTCGCTCCAAAAGCCAAAGCGATTCTTGAGGAAAGACCATAACCGGACGACCCGCCGATAATAAGCACGTTTTTGGGGCCTTCAAAGGATGATTTCGTCATCACTTCGTCGATTTGACTTTTCACAAAGCATCTGCATCCTTCCGGATGTGCGTTTGTAAAGACGTTGGAACGGATTTTAGGTTCGATTATCATATTTGTTTACCTCACTTGTCATAGAAAATATCATTACCATTGTAACATCATTTGACCCAATCTCTCAAAAAGGTTTTAACTTCAAAGCTCTTTTAGTTCGTCTGCCAACACTTTAGAGATCTTTTCTTTTTCGCGTTCGGGTAGGTTCTCTGTCAACCTTTGCGCCAGCATCACCGGCCTGAACTTATCAAGTTCTTTCTTGTGGTAGGGACTTTTCCTGAAATAGGTTTTCAGATATACGCTTAAAAACCGGGCACGCATGAAGGCAATGATCAGTTTCTGGATCTTACCCAGTTCTGCGGGCAAGACGGCCATTTTAAGCATGATCTCCGTTCGTGCCACATCCAGAAGTGGATGCCCTTTGCCCGCATTCACCCAATCAAACGTATGGTACGCACCGTCTTGTTTGATCAGATTGCCAGGATGAAAATCACCGTGACAGACACAGGTCTCATCAGAAATATTTTCTAGCAACGCAAGAAGTTTTTCCTTGCTTGGCTTATCAAGAGCACTCGCGCTGATCGTCTGATGGAGCTTGCGTTTGAATGTGGGAAGCTTTTCAGTGTGTTGACCATGGATGACCAGATGGGTCTTCGCCATCTCCCTCGCCGTATGAGCGATCTTATAGGGTTTCAGGGCGATGGTGTCGATCATGAGTTCGCCGTCAAGACGGTCATAGACAATGCCGAGACGTTGTTCCACTTTGGTCATGCCGTGTGCTTTCGGTGCTTTGATGGCCAGTGTTTCCACGTTTTTAACAATGGTATATTCATTGTTGACCAGCCCCTCGTCGGTATCGGGATAAAAGAGTTTCAGGACCGTGCCTTCATTCCAGTTGAAGACTTCTGCGGTTCTGCCTGAGCCCAGTTTTTTGAGTTCCATACACATCACCTCGTATCAGAAATCATTATACCATAAAAAAACATACCATTCCTGCCGGCGTTAAAACAGGAACGGTATGCTTGATGCTATATCCTAGCTTTTACACTATAGGAGGTATGTAGAAGGTCGTGCGCTTTTTTCGATCCCGGTTTATCCAGGAAGTCTTCATATAGTTTCATGACTTGCTCATTCTCATGACTCT
>SLJL01000063.1 GCA_007135105.1 Candidatus Izemoplasma sp. | reverse complement strand
GCGCTAAAAAACATCAAACGTGCCTATCAGCACGGTAAAGCAAACAATCAGACGCTTTTGTTGGCGCATAGTTATTATTCTTTCGGTCAGTATTATCAGAAAACCGAAGCCTATCATGAAAGCATCAGACATCTGAAGCACGGGATAAAAAACGCTGAGGAAAGCAAGGATTTCTATATCCTTGTGCGCATCTACATCGAGCTGGCCAATGCATTTGACAAAATCGCGGATGTGAAAGCGGCGCAGGCGCATTTCGAAAAAGCCTATACGTTCGCCAAGCGGATGAACTCAGCTGAGTTCATGCCGCGGGTCCATGAACAACTCGCATTGTTCTATGAACGCAATAAGATGCGCGATGATGCCTATAAACACTACAAGGCCTATTTTGATTCGAGCAAAATCGTCCAAGAGAACCGGCGCAAGGAGAGAATCAAGAACATCGAGTTCCAGACGAAACTGAAGGACGCGATTCAGGAAACAAGGACCTACCGCTCGCTTTCTGATGAGCTACAAAAGAACTTCAACCAGTTGCAAGTTCTGAGCAAGATCGGCCGCAGCATGACCGCAACCCACGACATCAAGACGATATTCGAACAACTCTACGACAACATCAACGAACTGATGCGCGCCGATACGCTCATGGTCGGTTTCCATGATGAAGTGAAAAGGACGCTCGATTTCGATCTTTTCATAGAAAAAAACGCCCAACAGGAAACTTTCTCCTTATCCCTTGATAATAAGAAGAGTCTCTCGGTCTACAGTCTACGCAACCGCAAGACCCTCAAGTTCGACGATGTCGAAAAAGAGCACAAGACTTTTGTCGAGGCCGTGGCCACGAGTCGCGGCTCAATGATGCTCTCGGCGATGTATGCACCGCTTATCGTCGAAGGGGAGACCATCGGCGTGCTCAGCATCCAGGCCCGCAAACGCAACACGTACACCGCCATGCACAAGGTGTTGCTCGAGACGCTGGCTTCCTACCTCGCCATCGCGATCAAGAACGCCCGCCGATCCAAAGAGCTCGCGCAGTTGAATAAGCAACTCAAGGCCTTATCGGAACTGGACGGTTTGACCGGGATTCCGAACCGCCGCATGTTCGATGAGACTTATGGGCCGCTTTTAAGTGAAACACAGGCGCGCAACAAACCGTTTTCGCTATTGTTCATCGATATCGATGATCTCAAGGAGTTCAATGATTCCTACGGACATCTGCACGGTGATGAGGTGATCATCGAAGTGGCGCACTACTTGCAGGAGAACAAGGAAGAGTCCTTTTTCGTCACCCGTTACGGCGGCGATGAATTCGTGATGTTGCTGCCGGGTGTGGATTTGGATGCAGCCAAGGCCTACGCACAGAAACTCACAGATTCCCTGATGGAGATAAAAGAACGCAAAGGCTTCGAGGATATGGTCACGGTATCGATCGGGCTCGGGACCGTAGAGCCGGATGATACTGTCAGCCCGGAGGACTTGCTGGCGTTCGTGGATGAAAGACTCTACGAAAGCAAGGACCGGGGGAAAAATCGGATCACCGCGAAACGCTATGAAAAAACCAACACCGCGACAGCCTAGCAAGCCTTGTCCCGGTGTGTTTTTTTCTCAATCATGAATCGAATGCGTATCAAGCATCAAACATCTTACTATATACCTGGAGGCCAACATGAACGTGACACGGTACGAATCCCCGGAGGCTTTCTTGCAAGACAACCTTGCCTTCCTGAACAAAGAAAGACAGATGAACAACCTCATGCTCGGGTTGCTCGAACGCATAAAAACCGAGGGACACGGCGCCGCCGATCTCTTTTTACGGATTGATGCCGAAACCGGCAGGCTCGTGGCGATGATGTCGGGTCTGCACATCATCCTCTATAGCGACAAGGTTGAGGCTACCCTGTATGGTAATCTGGTGGCGTACCTGCTCGCCGAGGCTATTGAATTCCCCGGCATCATCGGACCGGTTGCGTGTTGCGAGGCCTTCAAAGCCGTCTATGAACGCAAGACCGGCAGGACGCTTGTGAAAAAACAAAGCCAGCGGATCTATGTGATCAAGAAGATCAAAGAGCGGGTGCCGCTTTCAGGCAGACTGATCCAGGCCAAACCGGAACAGGAAGCGTTTTTGTTGCCGTGGCTCCATGATTTCCATCGGGCCGCCGCGGAAGAGCTCACAATCGAACAAGCGCAAGCTTCCTTGAAAAGATTGCTGGCGCGGGGGAGTCTTTACCTGTACGAACACCAGGGGAAGTTCGTGTCGATGGCCGCCGGCATCCGGCCTTTTGACAACACCATCAGCATCGGTGTCGTCTATACACCGGCAAAGCTGAGAAGACGCGGCTACGGCAGAAAATGTACTGAACTCCTGACGGAGAAACTACTCAAATCCTATGATTATTGCACACTGTATACGGATCTCGACAACCCCATCTCCAACAGCATCTACCAGAAAATCGGTTACGAGCCGGTGGGGGATTCGTGCGTGTACATGAAACAAGCCTGAACCAAGCGCATACCGGATAGATGATCGAGGTGATACCATGAATGATGCCATCGGTCTCATCGGTGGGATGGGACCGGAAGCGACCACGCATTTTCTGGAGTTGATCCATGCCCTTGAAAAAGGCAGGACCGATCAGGAAAGGACACCACTGGTGGTGTTGAATGAAACGTCCGTGCCTGATCGGACAGCGCATATCATCGAGGAGGCGCCCTCGTTTCTGCCGGCGATCACTGAGGCGATCAACCGTTTGCGAAAACTCGGCGTGAAACAATACGCTATTCTTTGTTTTACGGCGCATTATTACCGTGCGGCGTATGACCGGATTTCCGGGATCGACTTCATCGATCTGATCCAACTGACACTGGATGTGTTGGAAAAATCACAGGAAGAACACTATACCGTGTTGGCGACCAGAGGCACGATCGCGGGTGGGGTTTTCCCCGAAAAAATAGGTGCGACGAAAATCCGGGTTCCCGAACCAGCCGTCCAGGAAGCCATCAACCGTCTTATCTACCGGATCAAGCGTGGAGACGACAAGTCGGTGGTGACCCGCAAGCTCGAAAATCTGTTGGAAGAAAACCAGCTACATGAACCCCCCTTGATTCTGGGCTGTTCAGAGCTGTCGATGCTGGATGCCTACCTGGGAAAAGGTATCAACCGTTTCAATCCGCTCCAAGTCCTGGCCGAAGCCATCGTCGGTCATCATGACGGCGTGGAATGAACCGGATGAAAAGCTTATTCGATACACACGAAACCAAGGAAAGAGGAGATGATACGATGTTCAATCCCATGGAACTCAAGGATAAAACCATCCTGATTGCCGGAGCCTCCTCCGGTATCGGCAAAGCAACCGCCACCACCGCCAGCAAACTCGGAGCGAAGGTCATCTTGCTTGCCAGACGGGAAGTGCAGCTGAAAGAAGTGTTGACTTTGCTTGCAGGGGAAGGTCACGACTATCTTGTGTTCAATCTCGAAGATATCGACCGCATCGAAGCGCTCGTCTCTTCCCTTAAAGATAAAGAACTGAAACTCGACGGAATTGTCTATGCGGCGGCTTTTTCGCAAAAGGAAGCTTTTGCGGATCTCGATTACGATCTGGCCCGCAAGACCATGACCATCAACGTCCATGCGTTCAATGAACTCATACGACAGATAGTGAAACAAGAGGTGTTACAGGATAATAGTAGTGTTGTCGCCATCTCCTCGACTTCGGCGATCGCCGGGGATGATCGGGAACTCGCCTATGCGATGTCGAAGGCGGCCCTTGAGGCTGCGGTTCGTTATCATGCGCAAGTGCTCATGGATAAAAAAATCCGTGTCAACGCCATCCGACCCGGCTGGGTGAAAACGCCGATGCTGGGTGATTTTTTGGCTAGGTACGGAGACACCGAATACGGGAAGAAGAACATGGAAAGCCAAAAACTCGGTCTCATAGAACCGGAGGAGATCGCCAATCTCACTGCTTTTCTCCTGAGTGATGCGACGACATCTATCACTGCCAGCAACACCCTCATCGATGGTGGGTTTCTTTTGTAGAATTGCTGATAGTGTAAAGGTACGGTAAGACGCGCCATTTGTCTTCAATAAGACTATACCTCTATATACGGTTGATGAGACTTTCGAACTTTCATCAGGGTATCATCTATTTAATATTAACCGGGAAGATATCCTTCTTGGTCAACTCAACGTTCATCCATCTTTTTTATGATTTACACTGAGAAAAAGTTGTTAGTATTTTTGTCTGCTAACAGCTTTTTTTATCAGCAGTATTCTTGTTTACTTCATCACAAATTAATGATATAATAAATATATAAAAAATATTGCATTAAAGTGGTGATAACATGGGTGTAGACGTTCTCAGGAATGCATTCGAGGAAAGGAAACCAATTACAAAAGCGGAGATTCAAAAAGTCTTAAACATCGATAATAAACATACATTAAATCAAATGACATCCAATTTGGTCACTTTTGGTATTCTTAGACGGTATGAAAATGGCATCTATTACATTCCCAGTTCAAGCGAGAAGTTCTCAAAGTTGAAACCATCACTCAAAGATGTTGTATACAAGAAATACCTACAACACAACCAAGGCATTAGAACAGGTTCATATCTTTTGTATAAGTATAAGTTCACATCACAGGTTTCATCATTCTATGAGATATTGTCAAATAAAGTGTCGAGCCATACAAGATCGAAGCAATTGTATGATGGGAAAGTGATTGTGTCATATCCACCGTTTGAGATCCACAAAAACAACATCGAGATTTTAGAGTTTCTAGAGCTTGTTAAACATAGGGGACGCAGTGATTACAGCATAGAAAAATCAATGAAGAAACTACGGGATGTAATAAAAGAAGCCAAGTTCAAAAAAGAAGAACTGATTAGATACAGTGAGTATTATAAAGGTAGAAGACACGCAGGCTTTAGAAAAACAGTGCGAGAGGTGGTCGCGGATGAAGCTACATCTCAATAAGCAGTTGTTTCAGAACTATATCGCTTTAGCAAGCCAGTCAGAGAATATTGATGAAGCAATCATAGAAAAAGATTACTTTGTGATATTGGCTTTGAAACATATCTATGCTATACAGGATGATTTGGTTTTCATCGGTGGTACATCGTTGTCGAAATGTTTTAACATAATCAATCGGTTTTCAGAGGATATAGATTTGGTTGCTACTGCGGAAAGCAGAAAAGGAAGACAAAGAGCTACAGATAATATAATCAAGAAACTGGCTGACAAATGGCCTTGGGAAAACGAAGCGAACAATGACATATACACAGACTTCAAAGAAATGTATCTGCATTACGCAAAAGATTCGGTAAGCGACATAGATCAACGTGTCAAGCTCGAACTACTTACATTCATCGACCCCTTTCCTTTGATTGAGAAGCATG
>SLJL01000056.1 GCA_007135105.1 Candidatus Izemoplasma sp. | reverse complement strand
AACATCCATATCATCTGTCAAGACAAAGGGGCGCTTGATTACACGATTCAAGCAAGGTTGAAAACCGCGATTGCACGCTATAAGGAAAACAAGCATGGCTAGAAGCTATCTGTTCATTCCCGGCAACGTGCCGCGCATGCTTCAAAACATGGACGTCTTCGATGCCGATGCCGTCATCGTCGATTTTGAGGATGCCGTCGCCACGAGCGACAAGGATGAAGCCCGTCATCTGACAAGCAAGTTTTTGCAGAAGCATTTTCCCGAAACCTGCGAGATCTATGTACGTGTAAACGCCGAACAACCGTGGTTGGAAGCAGACATCATCGCCATCAAGGATCTGCCGCTTAATGGTGTGGTGCTACCGAAGACCGACGTGGAGACCCTGTCGCTTGCTACCGAACTTTTCGACAAACACGCAACCGCCTTCGACATCATCGGTATCATTGAAACACCGAGGGCTTTTTTCCATTTGGAGACCATCTTCGCCCATCCCAGCTTCAAAGGCGCCATTCTCGGCGGCGAAGATCTGCGCAAGCATATCGGTTTCAAGCCCAACGACATCGCGCTTGCCTTCCCAAGAACGCAACTTCTCTACGCCGCAGCCAGTTTCAATAAAATTGTAGTGGATACCCCTTATACAGGCATGGACAATGCCGCCTTGGAAGCCGATATTGAAAACGCATCGGCTCTGGGCTACAAGGCCAAGTGCGCCATACATCCGAACCATGTCCCGACGATCAATGCCGCTTTCCTGCCTTCCACCACGGCCATCAAAACAGCCATGCGTATCGTGAAACAACATGAAAACACCGGTTCGATGCGTTTTTCGCTCGATGGCAAGATGATCGACAAACCCGTCATCCTCGAAGCGAAAGACACACTGAAGCGCGCCAGAAAATACGGCATGGAAATCAGGGATTCAGATGAGACATGAATCGTTGGCGGCACTACTCGAGCACTTGCCGATCAAGGATGGCTTGAAGCTCTCATTCCACCATCACCTAAGAAACGGCGATGCGGTGTTGAACATGGTGCTAAGGGCAATATATGATAGAGACATCCGGGATATACAGCTTTACCCTTCAGGCATCTTTCCGGTGCACACCGCCATTCTGGAAGGTTTGAAACAAGAAAGAATCACCAATATCACCACAAACTATCTAAATGGTCCCGTGGCCGATCATCTCAAAAAACACGGTCTACCCGGCAAGCTCACCATGCAGACACACGGTGGGCGCGCCCGTGCCATCATCGAAGGCGATACGAGAATCGATATCGCCTTTATCGCCACGCCTGCGGTCGATAAGGCCAACAACGGCAGCGGCATAACCGGCAAGAACGCCTGCGGCTCGCTCGGTTATGCAATCGAAGACGCAAAACACAGCAAGATCACTGTCCTGATCACCGATACCATCGTCGATAGACTCGAGGTACCGCAGATCAAAAAAGAAGATGTGGATCACGTCCTCGTTGTCCCTTCCATCGGCGATGTCGCCGGCATCGAGTCGGGGACCCTGAAAATCACCAACGATCCACTCGGCCTTAAAATCGCCCGCGACACGATGCGTGTGATCGAAGCCGCGATGTTTCTGAAAGAAGGCGTGAGTTTTCAAAGCGGTGCCGGTGGGATATCGCTGGCGATCACCGCCCTTTTCACCAAGGCCCTTGAGAAAAAGGGCATCACCGCATCCTTTTTCACCGGCGGCATCACCGCCGCCCACGTCAAGGCCCTCGAAGCCGGACTGGTCAAAAACCTCTATGATGTCCAGTGTTTCGACAAGGTTGCCATCAGAAGCCTGCGTGAGAATGCCAACCACAGGTTCATGAGCGCATCGGACTATGCCAACCCGCACAACCCGAAACGCAAGATCAAGGATCTCGACATCGTCATCCTCGGCGCGAGCGAGATCGACACCGATTTCAATGTCAATGTCACCAGTGATTCCTACTATAAAATCATCGGCGGTTCGGGCGGTCATGCCGACACGGCCGAAGACGCGAAACTCTCGATTATCGTCTCACCGCTCATCAAGGCCCGCACCGCACTCATAAAAGACCAGTTGACCACCCGCACCACCCCCGGTGAACATATCGATTGTCTCATCACCGAGCGTGGCATCGCGGTGAATCCGAAACATAAGACACTGAAAAAACAACTGCAAGCCGCCGGTCTTAACGTCATGACCATCGAAGCCATGCAGAACCTGGCACATGCCTTCACCGACATTCCGAATCCGATCAGGAAACCCGCTGGCATCCTCGGCCGAATCGAAGGCCGGCGCGGCGAAACACTAGATACACTATATTGGGGGGAATCATGATGCCCATCAAAGATGTTGTGCTATCAGAAGAAAAAGAAACCGTTCGTAACTTTCTTAAGCCGTTCAACCTGATCTACGAAGATGACATCACCTTGAGTCTCGTCTTAGAAGAAGCCGATACCCTGATTGCCACGGCGAGCGCGAGCGATAACATCATCAAATGTGTTGCCGTCCACCCGGATTATCAGGGGGCGCATCATCTCAACACCTTGATGAGCACGTTGATCAAACGCCTGTTGCAAGAAGGGCATGATCATCTGTTCGTCTATACCCAGCCTGAATTGATCCCGGTCTTCAAATCACTCGGTTTCAAGGAAATCGTCCAGACCATGAACCTCACGTTCATGGAGCTTTTCGGTGATATAAAGGCCGCTTTGAAACAACTCAAGACCGATCACAACATCACCGATCAAGCCAAAGGGTGTGTCGTCATCAACGCCAACCCGCTCACCAAAGGACATTTGCACCTGATCAGGAACGCCAGAAGTTTCCATGATGAACTGATTGTCTTCGTCGTCAGTGAAGACCGTTCGTTTTTCCCCTTCGAGGACCGCTTCGCCATCATCACAGAAACCCTCGCAGACGAACCGAACATCCATGTGGTGCCCACGTTGGATTATCTGGTCTCCTTTGCGACGTTCCCGAAATATTTCCAGAAGCACGAACAAAAGATCAAAACCGAACACGCCCTGATCGATGTGCTCACCTTCAAACAGCACTACATGAAAATCTTCAACATCAAAAAACGTTACGTCGGCAAGGAACCGTACTCGCCGATGACCGATACCTACAACGCGACCATGAAACAATACCTGGATGACAAGCTTGTCGTCATCGAAAGGAAAACGCTGGACGACAACCCCATCAGTGCTTCCACAGTACGCAAACTGCTCAAGAAAAACGGGCTTAAAGCCATCAGGAACTACGTGCCCGAAGCGACATATCGCTATCTGCAAAGTGAAAAAGGCCAAGCCATCATCAAGGAGCTGAAAGCCCATGACAAACGACATTGATGCGCGTTTGCACGCTAAGGAAAAACGCAGGGACCGGATTGAAACCTTTCTGAAACAGCATCCCGTAATCCTTGTGCTCAAGACCAATCTCCCCGGCGATAAGACCCACAGCACCGAAGCGGCACTACTTTTAAGACAGTTCAACCACTTATGTGAAACCTTTTTGCATATACCGGGTGAATTCCACCAAGCCGCCGATGGTGATTATTATCTTTACGGCACGAAAACCGATGCAACAAAACTAAAAAAACATATGCTCTATCTTGAAGACAACCACCCGCTCGGCCGCTTGGTCGATCTCGATGTCCATACACCAAAGGGGCCATTGACGCGCAAACAACTGAATGTCACTGAACGGCGCTGTTTTCTGTGTGATAAACCCGCCACGGTATGCAGAAGGGAAAACAACCACGACGAAAACGAACTGGTGGCATTCATCGAAAATAGAGTGCGCCGGGAAATCCTTGATGCCCTCAAGAGAACCGCGGTGGACGCGCTACGAAAAGAAATCTTCACCTATCCGTGTTTCGGTCTGGTCTCCTCGAAAAACAGCGGCATCCACAAGGATATGAACATCAGTCATTTCCTCAGTGCCCTTGAAGTGCTCGAACAAGCATTCGAAACATACTTGCGCCTCGGCCTTGAAGACACGATCGACCTTGATGCGTTACGTGCCCGTGGCAAGGAGCATGAAGAAAGGTTGTTGTCGCACTGTAAAAACATCAATACCCACAAAGGGGCCCATTTCATCTTCGGACTCATCTTGCCGCACATGATCAGGACGCTATTTGCGAACGGAACCTTTGATGCCATGCTAGCGGCCATCAAAAAAGACGCGGCCAAGATAACCACGTCCGATTTTACCAATCTGAAAACCGCAAAGACCTGCGGTGAGAAAGCCTACCAGCAACACCAGATCAAGGGTGTAAGAGGCGAACTTGAAAACGGGCTTCAAAGCATCATGGACTGGTACCCGCAAAAAACACTCAGTCCGATTCAAAAACTGGTGAAAATCATGGCACGACTCGAGGATACGACGTTGATGAAGACTGGCAAGGAAACCCTGAACGATGTCAAAGCCTGCATGCAGGCGGTGGAGGCTGCGGATTTCCAGACGCTGGAAAAAATTCAGGATTGCCTGAAAGACACCGTTTCACCCGGCGGCGCCGCCGATTTGCTTGCGGTGACGTTCTTCTTTGAAAACACCGATCATCTTTTCGCCAAAACACCTTGACGGGTGTTTTTTTCTTTCATCAGCTTATCGATGGCATTCATGACCACGAATTTCTTGAGCGTCCACAGCGGTGCGATCAAAGTGTGCTTGTCCGCATCGCCTGTCACCCGTTGAATCACGATCGTTTCATCAAGAAGCTCGATCTGTCGGGTGGTGATCCTGACGTAGGCATCCAGTGACAGAAGCAAAAACGGGTCTTTTTCATACATGGCGGCCAGTGCGGTGTTTTGGACGATATGCAGCATATGGATCTTGACGCCCTGGATATCCAGGGTATTCAGGTATTCGGCCGTTGCCAGCATCATGGCCTCGGTTTCACCGGGCAGACCGTTGATGATATGGACGACCGTATTGATGCCGCGTTTTCTAAGGGCTTTGACGGCCCGGTCGAATGCATCGAGGGTATGCCCGCGGTTGATCATCCTGGCGGTGGTTTCGTGCATGGACTGAAGGCCGAGTTCGACTTGGAGATAGGTCTTCTCGCCTAATGCCTCCAGCAAGTCCAAAACATTTTCATCAAGGGCGTCCGCCCTGGTGGCAATCGCCAGACCGACCACGTTTTCATCAAAGTCCAGCGCCGCTTCGAACAAGGGCCGCAGAATCCCAACCGGCGCGTAGGTGTTGGTATTGGCCTGGAAATAGGGAATGTAGTAGGCATCGGGCCATTTATTATGCATCATGGTTTTGATGGATTCGAACTGTTGTCTCAAGTCATCCTTCACATCGCCGGCGAAATCGCCGGAACCCGAGGGTGAACAGAAGATGCAGCCGCCGGTGCCTTTGGTGCCATCCTTGTTCGGACACGTGAAACCGGCGTTCAAGGAAACCTTGAACACTTTTTTTCCAAACCGTTCTTTTAGGAACTGATTCATGGTATAATAGCGCTTGTTGTT
>SLJL01000061.1 GCA_007135105.1 Candidatus Izemoplasma sp. | reverse complement strand
TGACCATGGACCGCATCGGTGCCGTATAACAGCGGTATTTTGCTACTTGAGGCCAAAGCGGCATCCTGATAGGTTTTAACCATGTCATACCAAACATCGACATCATCATCATATCGCTGTGGGTGACTCCCCCCACCGCTCAAGATACTACCGATGTTGTAGCTGGTAACTTCTTCTGGTGTGATATGTTTTTCCTCAGCCTGCAGCATCTGACCGATCTTTTCTTCAAGCGTCATCGCTGCAAGCAACACCTCTACAAAATCTTCTGGATCCTTATCGTTGTTTTCATCATTGCCCCTCTCACCGTTTTGCGGGGATGAACAAGCCGTCGTGAACACGATAAGAAACAATAAAAACATTCCGAATATTCTTTTCATCTTGCCCTCCTAAAACGTTTTCGTTTCCAGTATATCACACCAATCTGAATTTTTAACGATAAAAAGGTTGATTGCCAATTCTTAGCGAGCGATGTCTCCAACTCTTTTTTCTGGACGCTTTGCCGATGTTCTAGATATCTATGCCTATAAGTTCATGATCAACGAAGAAAATGCCAAAACAAACAAGACGGTGACTGCCAAGCTACAGTTTCGGCCATAAACCCCGGCATAAAATATTTAATTTATAGAAAATATAGCCTTTATGAGATATATATGTATGTTTATATGTTTTCATGTGTTTTTAGTGTATAATAAGGGTAACGCTGAACACGGTCAGATAACTGTTAAGTGTTAAAAATCGTTTGGAGTCGGGGACTACGCAGAAACACATACTGAAAATAATCAACTTTTCATCAACAAAAAGCGGTCATCATGCGTATACTCTATGTAAAACGACATCTAGGAGGAATTATTTATGAAAAGATTATTGACACTCGCTGTTTTCATGACAGCAATCTTCACCTTAATCGGATGTGGTTTACGCGATTCAATCGATGACACGGGCAGTATCTTCGATGATAAAGAAACCTTGTTCGGTTTTTCGGCCCTTTCCAGTGTCATGAAGTTGCACAATGATGTTACGGAAACCGAAATGCAAGCATCGCAAGCAATGCAGCTATCCTACACGACCCAAAACGACACCATTGAGCTTCTTTCAGAAATCGATGCTTTAACACCCTATTTGGAACTGGTATCGACGTTTATGGGCGGCGAAAGTAATTTCGACGTAGATGTAACCACATCAAGTCACGCAGACTACGAACACCAAATGATCATCTCAACGGTTAACATGGATGGAACTATTGACCGTTACACAATGCATTACAATGAAACCTTCGATAACGATGACGAAACGGTTGATCCAGAAGAATATGACAGTGTAATCGAAGGCATCATGATCATTGACGATGTAACCTACACGTTGTATGGAGAGCGTCAAATTGATGAAGGCGAAGAAGCGCTTGAACTTGTTGCTAAATACGATGATGATACCTACGTGACCTTAGATTATGAAATTGAAATCGATGCGGATGACCATACTGTTGAATTTGATTATGAAGTGTTTAAAGACAATGAACTGGTGATGAGCATCGAACTTGAATTCGCGCAAAGCGATGAGGAAACCGAAATTAGCTTGAAATTAATTCGAGGCACGCGTGAGATTGAATACGATTTTGAAGTTGAACGCGACGAAAACAATGAACGAACCATCGAAATTGAATACAAAATTAGCGAAGACGGCAGTGTGATTGAAGAAGGCGAAGCTGATATTATAATTACGTACGATGAGCAAACCGATCGATATGTCATTCGTTATACAATTAAAACGGACAGTGAAACCGTAACGGTTGATGTTGCTTACCGGTAACAAGACTAAAAACAGCCTAAAAACAGATCATCATTGATTTCACACTGATATAAAGCGGTCTCTCATAAGACAAATCGCGTTTTGGATACGCAATCAGCCTGTCATATGAGACCGCTTTTTCTTATGTTTCATAAACCATGATGAAGAACGTTGCTTTAATACAAATTAACCGTATGTGGTTTCTTCATAAGGAACAAATCACGATGCCTCCTCTTTCCGTGACAACCATGGGATACAACGACCTTATTATATGAATTTAAAATAAAATAAACGTATTTAAATGTATTTATAGGTAATATGTGTTTACAAAATGTAAATATAAGTATATAATGAGGGGGACTCGAATAAGAATTTTGATTCGTCGTTTGAGTTAGAGAAGAGATACACGATGTCAACATTCCCCAGATTCATCAACCCGAAAGGTTTGATTATTTCATTGTTGTTTTTGACGATGTTCATGATCACAGCCTGCAGCACCACCGGTGAAGATCCCGGTGAAGACGAAGACATTTTGGTAACCGCGATTACCGTCACATCAGCCAACAATGCCACAACCATCACTGATGCGGCAGGAACATTGCAAATGTCTGCAAGCATTCTACCGGATAACGCCACCGATGCCACCTTCACATGGTCGGTCATCAACAACTCCGGCATTGCAACCATCTCCTCAGACGGGCTTTTGACCGCTGAAGCGGATGGAACGGTAACAGTAAGCGCGACATCGGTTTCAACCCCGGCCGTTAGCGGTGCAAAAACCATTACGATTTCCAACCAACCCGATCCGGATATGGCTACAACCCTAACCAAAATCGATGTGGATGGCATAGATGTAATGGGCTTCAATCCGCTGGTTTCATCATACGTCCATCTAATATCAAGTGATACAACGCAAACCCCAACGGTAACAGCAACCACATACGATACAACCGCCACCGTTGATATCACACCAGCGATCGATGTCACATCACAAGACAGTATGGACCGAACCACAACCATTACAGTAACCGCCACCGACGGTGACAATCAAAAAACCTATACCATCGTATTCGAATCTCAAACCGAGCCCGTCGCTTTAGCTTCAGCTGGCGATTTTGTCATCCTGGCAGAAGCCGCGGTCTCCTCTTCGCCTGATTCCATAATCACCGGCGATATCGGCCTATCGCCTGCGGCCGCGAGCTACTTCACCGGTTTTTCACTGACGATGCATGCATCGGGCGAATATGCCACATCGGATCAAGTCACCGGCAACCTCTATGCTTCAGATTATGTGTCACCCACCCCGAGCAACCTGACAACCGCTATTGAGGATATGCTGCTGGCCTATGCGGATGCGGCTGGCCGTACGGCGAACTACAACGAACTATATAGTGGTGACTTGAGTGGAAAAACTTTATCCCCCGGCGTCTTCAAATTCGGGAACACCGTGTTGATCAATACCGATCTCACCCTGAACGGTAGTGAAACCGATGTATGGATATTCCAGATATCCGGCAATCTCACCATGGCTTCGAATGTCAACATCATTCTTGAAGGTGGCGCGGATGCCAAAACATATTCTGGCAAGTAGCCGATTCGGTAACCATCGGATCCGGAGCCCACTTTGAAGGCACAATCCTCGGCAAGACGAACATCGCCCTGGAAACAGGCGCCTCAATAAACGGACGCCTATACGCGCAAACCGCAGTCACACTGGATGAGGCAACCGTAACCAAGTCAAACGATTAAGCTTTCAATCCCTTGGAAGCATTAAAAAGTGAATCCTACCTGTTTTCTCCTTCCTGGTAATAAAAGACTGGCTCGCCTGGAAGCCAGTCTTAGAGGTTGGTAGGTAAAAAAGCCTTTATCAAAGCCTTCACCTTTCTATGAACTTCAGGCGCAAAAACAAAAAAATACAAGAAAATACATGCAAATACCATAAAATATATCAATACGAATTTACATATAGTATTTTTTGGTATATAATCTTTAATAGTGAAAATCATATAACCATATAAGTGCACCATAAGGAGGTATTGACATGGTTACAGATGATCTGAAACTCTACACAATCGATGAAATTACCGAGATACTGAAAGTGACGCAAAGAACCGTCTACAATTATATCAGCAGCGGAGATCTAAAAGCCATCAAAATCGGCAAGTACTGGCGTGTGAAACACACGGATCTCGAAGTTTTTCTAGCCAACGGAACCCGAAAATAGCCAAGCGTCACGCAAATGAGTGAAGATAGAATCAAAAAAAGATTGGAATGGACACAACTTGAAGTTGGGTTCAAACCAATCTTTTTTGTTACACTTTCTTATAGATTCTAAAGGCGCCGATTACAAAGGCAAGAGCGGTAAGTACCGCAGCGAAGATCAAGCCGATGGCGTAGCTCCATTCAACATCGACAACATTGACGTTGCCAAGCACAGTCACCGCGACTACGGTGAACTCGGTGACCAAGAACAGTAAAACCGTCGCAACGGCGAACATGATGGTCGCGATCAGCGAGGCGGCCTTATAAAACAACAAGACCAATGCGGCCCCCAAGGGCAGTAGATAAGCAAGCATATTCAAGAAGCTGAAACGGATCTGCCCACTACCGAAATCACCGAGACTGACAAACTCGTGGCCGAAGACCACTTGCAAACCGGTATATGTGTTATCGGTACCGCCCGCTGTCAATGCGGGAAAGACAATCATCACCGTAGCAGCGAAACCAAGGATGATGCTGATGATTCTAAGCTCTTTTACCGGTATTTTCTTCATGATACACGCCTTTTAATGGCGGTGATGATGACAATCAATAAAGCTGCCCCACCAATCGAGACGAAAAAGCCGACAACCGTGAATGTATCGGGGCTGCCAAAACCAAGAACGCCGACCAGCCATACACCAAGAATCGAGCCGATGATGCCGATGATGATATTCGTGACCCAACCCATATGATTCTGTTTATTCATGATTATGCTGGCAACCCATCCGACCGCGGCGCCAAACAACAACCACATGATAAAATACATCGTGTTACCTCCTTTGGTGAAAACGGTAGGTGAAGAACGATCGCTCTTCCCTATTAAACCTTTGTAGCCTGTAATATAATATGAAAATAGTATCGTATATGTAATTATAACATAAAATATGATAAATTTATACTAAATAAGGGATAATAATGAAGAAACGACAGTCAGATCAAACAATAAAGCTGCTCATCTATTGGGCTTATTTGTGACAAAACCGACTGTAGCGTCTATGCTAGGTATCTGTCCGTCCCGGTGCCGTTTCACATAAAAGAAGCATCCCCATGTAGCGAGAATGCCTAAAGACAACCCCTGACAAAGGATGCTTTTTCTTGAGAATTGACTTTCTTGGCCTTTCTTTGCCATAAAAAACACCTTCTTGTTTTCAGTATACAAGAAGATGTTTCATTACAGTTTTTTTATGTGTGTCTACAGATGGGGTGCACTTCACTAACGGGCTTTTCGCTTCAGTCTTTTTTCTACATACATCGCCTGATCGGCCAGTTTGATCAAGACATCGGAAGTCGAGCCGTCCTCGGGATAACGGGACAAGCCCAGACTTATTCCATGGTAGGGCACATCTGTGATCATTTCCTTGGCGACGGTTAGTTTAAAGGTTTCGCCCTCAAAAGGTGTTTTGGTTTCGGTTATCAAGCAGATGAACTCAT
>SLJL01000067.1 GCA_007135105.1 Candidatus Izemoplasma sp. | reverse complement strand
GAATTAACGGATGCCGAATGACATCCACACGTTCAAAACGGATGACTTCGATGCCTTCGACGTCCTTGAGGATGGTTGTCGCATGAATCAGACCGCTTTCCTGGTTGCGCGGCAGATCGATTTGGGTCAGATCGCCCGTGACGATCATCTTCGAATCAAAGCCGAGTCTGGTCAAGAATAGCTTCATCTGGCCCTTGGTGGTATTTTGTGCCTCATCAAGCACCACATAGGCGTTTTCAAGCGTCCGACCCCGCATATAGGCCAGCGGTGCGATCTCGATGACGCCTTTTTCGATCAGGTCGTCGGTCTGTTTACGGCCGAGAGCCTCATAAAGGGCATCATAGAGTGGCCTGAGGTAGGGATCGATCTTCTCTTTGAGGTCCCCGGGCAAAAAGCCGAGGTTCTCCCCCGCTTCAACGGCGGGTCTTGTTAGAATGATCTTACGGATATGCCCGTTTTTCAAGAGCCGCACCGCGTGGAGCACAGCCACGTAGGTCTTGCCGGTCCCGGCGGGACCGATCGAGAAGGTGAGATCGTTTTTCTCGATGGCTTGCAGATATCTTTTCTGGTTCAAGGTCTTGGCATAGATCGGTTTACCGGTGACGGTTTTGGTTATTTCGACACGGTTGATATAGTGGTCTATGATATCTTCCTCATCCATTTCTTCACTAAGCTTGGCGATATAGATCACATCACGCTCGCTAATCTGGATGTTGTTGTCGACAAGTTGTATCAGAATCTTGAAAATGGTTTCCAGTTGTTTTTTCTTTTTCTCATCGTCACTTTTGATATGGATATGGTCACCCTTGGTGAAGATGACGGTATCGTAAAGACGGTTGAGTACGTTTAAATGGCGATCGTTTATGCCGATCACCTCGGAGAATGTATGAATATTTTTAAAGGATACATCGAGTTTGGTCAATTTCAAACAATCCGACCCCTTTACAAGTTTTATTGGATGTGTCTTCCTACATTATATCATATTAAAGAGCCAGTTTTACTGTATGAAAAAAATAAACGGTGAAATTTTCCACCGTTATTTTTTAATTGTGTCTTAGCGTTTATTGCCCTTGTTTTTGTTTTGCTTGTTTTTCTTGGACACGCTGGGTTTGACATAATACTCTCTTTTTCGAGCTTCAGCAAGGGTACCTGAACGTGAAACATCACGCTTAAATCTCTTAAGCGCGTCCTCTAAGGACTCATTGTTTCGAACAACCGTTTTGGCCATAAGGTTTCCCTCCCTTCCACTCTTGAAAAATACTGTAATCATATTACCAAAAAATGGCGTCGTTGTAAAGTTTTTTCCAACTAAAGCGCAAAAATCGACGTTGTAAGACGAATATATGCCATAAATGGCTGTTTTTCCCAAAATATTGCCGCTGCCATCCCTTTCATGATACAATAAAAATATCCTACGGGTTTAGGGGGACTTCGCATGCCTTTTGAAATACCGAGCTTCGACCTATCGCAACTAGAACAGTGGTTGAATCCCGAATACCTGCCGCTGCTTATCGGCGGTGTGGTGATCATCCTGCTGCTTTTCTTCATCATGCAGTACTACAGCCGGGTGATGCTGCTTAAACGCATGGTCAGACGTTACGCCAGACAACGCAAGAAAAAATACAACGGTGAACGGCTCATCGAGAAAATCGACAAGAAACGTAAGATCGAAACCAATAACTTCAAAGGCCTCAAAGGAAAAGGCAAGAAACTGGTCAAAGGATTCTTCAAACACAAATACAACGAGCTGAAGTACTGCACGATCTTAAAGACACGTGGCAAGTTTCGCTTCAAAGGCAAGCAGTGTCTCATTCAGATCGAAAAAGAGAAAAAGGAACACATCAAAAAAGAAAACTACAACAGCGCCAAGCATTTCATTAGACTTTGTGACAAATACGATTGTCTCGACCAGTTCATTCTTTACTTGCATGAACTACCCGAACAACTGCTTCAAGATCAGATATTCGAATATTATATCGCCGATCATGACGCGACAATCACCTATATTATAAAATAAACCCGGACGGGTTTATTTTTTTTAGAATTTAGTGTCCGTGGGCTTTAACGCCTATTGGTTCGTCTTTAAACTTTATCGAATGCACCGGTGCTCTGCGGGTAGTTTGCGTCGATGAGTTTGACCGGATGAAACGTGTTTCGCAGGTTATCGCCGCTTGGGACACTCAGATAGATATATTCACTTGTGTGCCCGTAACACTGGGTATTGTCACAGCGTTCAAAGAGTACAGAAAGTGTCTGATTCTTGGCTTTTATTTTCTCACGGTAGGCGCTTGCGAGTTGTTCGTTCAGCTGCAAAAGCTGGCCTACCCGTACGCTCTTGATGGTCCCGTGGATATGGTTGTCACTTTCAGCGGCCTTGGTGCCGCTTCTTTTCGAATAGGGGAAGATGTGCATTTCACTGAAAGCGGCTTGTTTGATGGTCCCGACCATCTCGTCGAATTCGGCGTCACTCTCACCGGGAAAACCGACAATCACATCGGTGGTGATGGCGATATCACCGAGAAAAGATCTGATTTTCTCGAGTTTAGCGAGATAAGCGGCGGTGTCATAGCGGCGACGCATCCGTTTCAAGACATCATTGGCGCCGTGTTGCAAGGGAATGTGCAAATGACGGGCGAAAACGGGGCGTTGTTGTATCATAGTGAGAATGCCGTCTGTCAGCTGGTTGATTTCAATCGAGGATATCCTCAGTCTTTCAAGGCCTTCAAGGCGGCTCATCTGATCGAGCAGATCGTAAAAAGTCACATCATCCAAATCAGAGCCGTAGCCACCGGTATGGATGCCGGTAAGCACGAGTTCCTTGAATCCCGATGCGATCAGCCGTTTTGCTTCGGCGATGACTTCCGGTAACGGTCTTGAGCGGATGCGGCCTCTGGCGAAGGGGATGATGCAATAGGTGCAGAACTCGTTGCACCCGTCTTGGATTTTGATGAAGGCACGGGTGTTTTCTTCAAAAGCGCTGACGTTCAAGCGATCGAAAGTCTTATAGCGGGTGATGTCCTTGACTTCAAGAATCTGCTTGCGTTCTCGTTTGTAGGTTTCGATGTGTTCGAGCAAACGGCTACGGTCGGTGGTGCCCATGATGATGTCCACACCGTCGATGCCCGCGATCGTTTCATGATCGATTTGCGCATAGCAGCCGATCACGGCGATGATCGCATCCGGGTTCATCTTGATGGCGCGCCTGATGGCTTTGCGGCTTTTGCTGTCACTCGTGTTGGTCACGGTACAGGTGTTGATGACATAGATATCCGCAAACGTCTTATGATCGACGAGATCATAACCGTGCGATTTGAAAAGGCTCTGTAGCGCCTCGGTTTCGTAATGGTTGACTTTGCAGCCAAGTGTGGTGAAGGCAATGGTCATAGGACGCTCATCTCCGCTATCTTGTGCATGTAACGGCATAGGTAAGCTTTAAGATACATGCAACAATGGAATCGTGTTTTGATGGTACTTCCGTATGATATATAAATTATGCTTACTTGTCAATCCTTTCGTATCCAACAATAAATTGTATATTTTAAGGGTATTTGTTATAATTGGTACTGGAAAGGGTGATGTAATTTATGAGTAGAATGACGCCATTCGATGAGCAGGAAATCAAGATCGATAATGGCGAAACCTTGTTTTATCGTGTAAAACAAGGTGGTAATAAGAATCTGGTCTTGTTGCACGGCAACATGTCTTCATCGCAAAACTGGGATGTCCTGATGAACCGGATCGAAAGCGACTTTACCGTTTACGCCTTGGATATGCGGGGTTTTGGGGATTCGACATACAACAAACCGGTCGAATCGATTCAGGATTTTTCCGATGACCTTAAGGAATGGGCGGATAAGATGCAGCTCGAGAAATTCATTCTCGCAGGCTGGTCGCTCGGCGGCAATGTCGCCATGCGTTTCGCAATCGATCATCCCCGGATGGTCGAAAAGCTCATCTTGATGTCTTCAGGTCCCATGCATGGCTATCCCACGCCTAAACGGAAATTGTTCGGACTCATCAAAACCAAGGAATACCTCAAGACCAAAGAAGAGATTGCAAAATCCGTAAGTTTCTTTGAAAAACTGCGTACCAACGAAAGTAGACGCTTGCTCAAACTCATCTTCAACAAATCTTTCTTCACGCACGCCAAACCCAATGAGGCCAGATACATCAAATACCAGAATGCGTTTTTCAAACAACGCAATCTCGCCGATGTGAACTACGCCCTGGCCAACTTCAACATCTCGCATGAGCACAACGGTGTTGTCGAGGGTTCTGGTGAGATCGACAACCTTGAAGCCCGCACCTTGGTGCTCCACGGCGATGAGGATGCGGTGGTGCCGGTCGATTGCGCCAAGGCCATCGAAGCGAACCTGAAAGACGACAATGTCGATTTCAAACTCTATAAAGAGGCCGGACATGCGCTTGTGCTTGATAAGACCGATGATGTCTGCGAAACGATTTTCGATTTCTCCATCGGTAAGACCAGAGTGACATAAAACAGAAATCCGGTAACGTGAAGCCACGTTACCGGATCTTTTATTATGGTGTGAACTTGCTTTTGACTTTGTCCCAGATGCCTTCGTCGTTTTCCAGATTCGTCTTGGCAAGCTGTTCGAACAGCTGTTGTTGTTTCTTGGAGAGTTTCGTCGGTGTCACGACTTTGATGACCGCATGCAGATCGCCTTTGCGTTTGCTTCTCAAGTTGGTCATGCCTTTGCCGCGGACCCGGAATGTCTTGTGGGACTGGGTGCCGGCGGGGATTTTCAGTTTCACGTTGCCGTAGGGTGTCGGGACAATGATGTTGTCACCCAAAGCCGCTTGTGAAACGGTGATGGGCACTTCGACGACCAGATCGTCGCCGTGCCGTTCGAAGACGTCATCCTCCTCGACTTCGAAGACGATGTACAAATCTCCCGGCGGACCGCCGTTGACACCTTTATGCCCAAAGCCCGGCATTCTTAACTGGTTGTTGGTATCGACGCCTTGCGGTACGGTGACGTTGACGTTTTTCTCTTTGCCGACAATGCCCTCCCCACCACAGGTTTCGCATTTTTTCTTGATGGTCTTACCGCTACCGCCGCAGCTTGGACAAGCCGTCTGCGTACGGGTTCTGCCGAACATGGTCTGTTGTTCCATGGTCACAGTACCGGTGCCGCGGCAGCGCGAACAGGTCTCGATATCCGAACTGGAATGCGCACCGCTGCCGTGACAGCTCGTACATTCCTCATATACGGTTGTCCGGATTTTCTTCTTGGCGCCATGCACGGCCTCTTCAAAAGTGACGCGCATGCGTTTTTGGATATCCTGACCCTTGCGGGGTTGGTTCGCACGCTGTTGGCGCGAACGGCCGCCACCGAAGAAACTCGAGAAGATGTCTTCGAAATCGAAATCGGAAAAACCACCGCCACTGAAACCTTGTCCCTGGTTGGCCGAATGGCCGAACTGGTCGTATTGGGCGCGTTTTTGCGAATCCGAAAGCACTTCGTAGGCTTCTCTGACTTCTTTGAATTTCGTTTCGGCGTCTGTTTCCTTGTTGACATCGGG